>JAOPUT010000321.1 GCA_025963385.1 Mycobacterium sp. | reverse complement strand
CAGCTAAGGCTTGACGGGGTGGCGACTGAGGATCGACACTCGATTGAACGCGTTGATGGCGGTCGCCACCCAGATCACGGTCGACAACTCGTCATCGGTCAGAACCTTTCGCGCACGGGCATATTCGCGATCAGCGGTGTCGTGGTCGGGTAGCGTCGTGGTGATCTCGGCCAGCCGGAGCGCGGCCTGCTCGCGCTCGTCGAACAGCTCGGTATCGCGCCACACCGTCAGCGTGGCGAGCTGCTTGTCGGTCACTCCTGCGGCGACGGCCTTGCGGTGGTGCACTTCCAGACACGACGGGCAGCCGTTGATCTGCGACACCCGCACGTTGACCAACTCGACGAGCGTGCGGGGCAGGCCCGCGTCCCTCGCGGTGTTCATCACGGCCGTCGACAACCCGACCAGAGCCTTGTACGCCCCCGGCGACTGCTGGTCGATGTGCAGGTGCTCGGTGTCCATGACGCGCCTTCGCCTCGGGGGTAGGGTCGAGTCGATCGTACGCAGCGAAAGGTGCACCGTGCCCCTGACCGACAAGACCGGCGCTCCCGTCACCATCGCACGCGCCGACTCGGAGTTCACCGTCAGTGTCGAGGGAAACGTGGTGGGGCACATGACCTTTGTGGAGCGCGACGGGCACCGGGTGTTCCTGCACACCGAGGTGGACAAGGCCTACGGCGGACGCGGATTGGCCACGCTACTGATCGCCGAGGGGCTGGCGGCCACGCGCGCCGACGGCATGCGGATCATCGCCCTATGCCCGATGGTGGCGGCCTACCTCAAGAAGCACCACGAGTACGACGACATCGTCGACCGCCCGACGCCGGAGCTGATGCGGTTGCTGGATTGAGCCGCCCTACTGCGTGCGCGTGCGGGTCCTCGGATGCTCGGCGAGCCAGCGCTCCTCGACCCTCTTGACGCGATGGTGCTCCAGCGCGATGAGGATCGCCCCAGCCGTGACGAGTGCTCCCGCGATGAAGCCAAGGGGCATCTGCAACTCGGTGTGTTGATATGCCGTCGCTGCCAAGAATCCGGCGATCGTGACGGTGCCGAGCATGATGAGGATCAGGCCGGGCAGCCAGAGCGTGTCGATGAACGACTCACCGGCGTGCGGCTGGGTAGTGCGGGAGTGATCCACGGGATCGTGATAGGCACCCTTCATCTGCATCTCCCTTCCGAAGAGATGACTCAAGGGTACGCCGCTTGTGAGGTGTGTCACACTGCGCTCGAGGCCAGGGCGTGCCGCGCGTATGCGCGGACGTCGGCATCACCGTCCTGAAGTGCGTCGGTGAGGGCGTCGCGGGCCGCAGTCTCCGAGGCCGCCCACTGGGTCAGACTGAGCACCGCCGCCTTGCGCACGTCCAGATGGGGATCGGTCAGCGCTCGTGAGAGCGGAGGAACCGCCGTCGCCGACGACGGCGCCCCGGCGAGCGCCCGCGCGGCGCCCTGCCGGATCTGCCACGCCGACGAGCCGAGGGCACCCTCGACGATCTTCGCGTCACCATCGTCCCAGTCCATCGAACCCATGGCCGTCAGCGCGGCCGACCGCACCAGTGGATCGAGATCCCCGACCAGAGCGCGGACGGCGTCGGCGCCGGTCCCCAGCGTGCCGAGCCCGTTGGCGACCGCGATCCGCACCTCCCGGTTGACGTCGGACCGCGCGTCGGCCACGCCCGCGGCGTCGTCCACCGACACCAGCGCCCTGACCGCCTCGATCCGCACCCGGTGATCGGAGTCCTGAAGGGCCTGCCGGTACTGACCGGCGATGCCCACTCGACGAGCGCTGAGCACGTACACCGCGACGCTTCGAACCACCGGATCGTCGGAGTCCAGCACCGAGGCGATGGCACCGGGTTCGGGCAGCACCTCGACGAGCTCACGCACACCCTCGGCGGCCATCCGCCGGACCTCGACGTCGACGTCCTGCAGTGCGTGGAACAGCGCGGGCGCATAACCGTCCGCGAGATGCTCGGTGAGCACGTCGACGGCCGTGCGACGGACGCCGGGATCGTCGTCGACGAGGTAGGCCGACAGGTCCTCGACCGTGGGCTCGTCGAGGGCGAGGACGGCGGCGATCCGTGGCGACGGTGGTTGGCTGGCCGGCTCGCTCACTCGCGAGACGTCGCTCGCCGGCGCTTGGCCACCCACCAGGTCGGGCTGGCGCACGACGATGGGATCCGTTTCTCCACTTGGCAACTCGTCCAGTCCGGGCACGGGAACGAAGTACGGTGCTACTGGCCGCTTGAGGAACTCGATGCCGTCGTCGGTCTTGCGCAGGTTCAGGTGATACCGCCACTGGACGTCGTCGCGTTCGGGGAGGTCGCTGCGGTCGTGGTACAGCCCCCACCGCGACTCGGTGCGCGTCAGCGATGAGCGGGCGGCCATTTCGGCACAGTCGCGGATGAAGGACACCTCCACCGCGCGCAGCAGCTCGTGCGGCGTGGACGCGCCGATCTCGGCGACCTCGTCGCGCATCCGCTCGAAGGTCTGCACGGCCAAGGACAGCTTCGCCGCGGTCTTGGGCGGCGCCACGTAGTCGTTGACGAAGCGTCGCAGCTTGTACTCGACCTGCGGCTGGGGCGGCCCGTCGGGATGGCGCAGCGGCCGGTAGATGAGCTCGTGCGCGGCCGCCACCTGGTCAGCCGGAAGTACCTGAGGCTCAGGCACATCGGCCAGTGTCGACGCGGCGTGCGCGCCGGCCAGCTCGCCGTAGACGAAGGCGCCGATCATGTAGTTGTGCGGGACGCACGCCAGATCGCCCGCCGCATAGAGCCCTGGCACGGTGGTGCGGGCGTTCTCGTCGACCCAGACGCCGGACGCGGAATGTCCACCGCACAAGCCGATCTCGGAGATGTGCATCTCGATGTCGTGGGTCCGGTAGTCGTGCCCTCGGTTGGCGTGGAACGTGCCCCTGGTGGGCCGTTCGGTGGTGTGCAGGATGCCTTCGAGCGTGCTCAGGGTCTCGTCGGGCAGGTGGCTGACCTTGAGGTAGATGGGCCCTCGAGCCGACTCGATCTCACTCTTGACCTCGGCCATCATCTGCCCCGACCAGTAGTCGGAATCGACGAACCGCTCGCCGAGCGCGTTGACCTGATATCCGCCAAAGGGATTGGCGACGTACGCGCAGGCAGGCCCGTTGTAGTCCTTGATCAGCGGGTTGATCTGGAAGCATTCGATACCCGACAGTTCGGCGCCCGCGTGGAACGCCATCGAGTAGCCGTCACCGGCGTTGGTCGGGTTCTCGTAGGTGCCGTACAGGTAGCCCGAGGCGGGCAGGCCGAGGCGTCCGCACGGCCCCGTTGCCAACACGACTGCCTTGGCGCCGACCACGACGAACTCGCCCGTGCGGCTGTTCAATGCCGCCGCACCGACGGCTCTGCCCTCCGCCTTCCCGTCGCTTCGCTCGCCCAGGTCGTCGGTGAGCACCCGCACCGGCACCAACCGGTTCTCGATGCGGATCTTCTCGCGCATCGACCGCTGCCTCAAAACGCGGTAGAGCGCCTTCTTGACGTCCTTGCCCTCGGGCATCGGAAGGACGTAGGACCCCGAACGGTGCACGCGCCGCACGGCGTACTCGCCGTGCTCGTCCTTCTCGAACTTGACGCCATAGCGTTCCAGTCGCTGCACCATCGCGAACCCGCGCGTCGCGGTCTGATAGATGGTGCGCTGGTTGACGATTCCGTCGTTGGCTCGGGTGATCTCAGCGACGTAGTCCTCCGGCGTCGCCTTCCCGGGGATGACGGCGTTGTTCACCCCGTCCATCCCCATGGCCAGCGCGCCGGAATGCCGGACGTGCGCCTTCTCCATCAGGATCACCTGGGCCCCCTGCTCGGCGGCGGTCAGGGCGGCCATCGTGCCCGCGGTGCCGCCGCCGATGACCAGGACGTCACAGTCCAGCCGGACGGCGTCCTCGACGTTGGGAATCTCCATTAGTTGACCAGCTCCGAATGATTGAGTGCGGCAATGACTTCAGCTCGAAGAGCGGATCGGGACACGTCGCGGTCACGGGGTGATGGCACCTCGAGCAAGGCCCGCAGCGGTAGGCCCGCACGTCCGAGCACCGCGATCCGATCGCCGATGAGGAGGGCTTCGTCGACGTCGTGAGTCACGAAGACCACCGTCGTCGGATGGGCCCGCCACGTGTCGATCAGCAGGCGCTGCATCGTCGCCCTGGTCTGCGTGTCCAGTGCCCCGAAGGGTTCGTCCATCATCACCGCGCGCGGTGCACCGGCCAGGCCCCGCGCCAGTTGGACACGCTGCCGCATGCCGCCCGACAGGCTCTTCGGCAGGTACCGCTCGAAGCCGTCGAGGCCGACGTCGGCGATCCAGCGCGTCGCCTCCTCGCGCCTGCCCCGACGCGGCCGCCCGGCCAGCTCGAGCGCCAGCTCGACGTTCGATTGCACAGTGCGCCAAGGCAACAGCGCATTGTCCTGGAAGACCATCGCCCGGTCCCGCGACGTGGTGACGATGGGCGCACCATCTGCGAGGAGCTCGCCCGAGTGCGGCGACAGCAATCCAGCCAGCGCGCGCAACACCGTGGACTTCCCGCATCCCGACGGGCCGGTCAGCACCAGGATCTCGCCCGGCATGACGTCGAGGTCGAGCCCGTCCACCACCGGTGACCCGCCGTAGCTGAGCACCACGTCGCGCAGCGTCAGGTTCATCCCCTCGGCGCTCATCGAGTCGCCTCCTGCCCGCGCGGCAGCCAGCGGGTGGCCCGCCTGCCGATCAGCTCCACCGCGGCCGAGGTGAGGAAACCGAGCACACCGATCGTGATGATCCCGACGAACACGGTGGGATAGTCCAGCACCGTGTAGGCCTGCCAGGTGCGGTACCCGACACCGAGGCGGCCGGAGATCATCTCGGCGGAGATGACGCAGATCCAGGCCACCCCGATACCCACCGACAAACCGCTGAAGACACCGGGCAGGATGCCCGGCAGTACGACGCGAATCAGTACGTCCCAACGGTTTCCACCGAGCGTGCGCACCGAGTCCTCCCAGATCGTCGGCAGTGCGCGCACCGCGTGCCTGGTGCTCACCATGATGGGGAAGTAGGCGGCTAGGAAGGTGATGAACACGATCCCCGCCTCGTCGGTGGGGAACAGCAGGATCGCGACCGGCACGATCGCGATCGCGGGGATGGGCCTGGCCAACTCGGTCAATGGCCCGAAGACGTTGGCGAACGCCTGCGAACGTCCCAGCAGGATCCCGGTGACAACGCCTGCGACGGCGGCGATCGCGAACCCGGTGAGGATGCGGATCAGCGACTGCCCCAGGTCGAGCCAGTAGTCCTCGGCCACCACCCGCCGCCCGAGGGCCGAGGCGATCTCGGTCACCGTCGGCAGGGTGTCGAAGCGCAGCCAGAACCGAACATGGTTGGCGGTCAACACCTGCCAGAATCCGATGGCCACCGTCACCGAGCCGATGCGCACCAGCAGGGAGGTCCAGGATCTTCTGCGCTGGGACGTGGCGGCGGCGTCAGGCACGACGACCGCGGGCGCCTCCTGGGGCAGCGTCACCGGTGGCGCGGTCATACCGCACCCGCCACGGCCTGCTGGTAGTCGACGACGCGGGCGCCGGGACGCGCCGCGAGGTAGCGCGCCGCGCCGGCCGCGGTGTCGAACGGGAGGTGGTGGCCACCGTCTTGCACCCAGACCGACTTGTCGGCGAACCACCGCGTGCCGAGCTCGGCGTCGGGCACGTAGGCGGCGCGCACCTTGGCACCTGCGGCGGTCGCCTCACGGATGGCCCTCAGCAGGCAGTCGGGGTTGGCCGCTGGCTGCGTCGAATCCTTGCCGTCGATCCACAATTCGCCTGCCAGTCGCGGGTCGCTCACCGCGACGTTGCAGACCGGATCGGTGCCGCCGAGCGCGGACGGGTTGGCGCTCGATGCGAGTGTGCCGTCGTAGTTCTGCCCTCGGTCCGAGAAGGCCTTTCGGACGGCGGTGTCGGAGACGAAGCCGTCGACGTCGAGATCGGCGAAGTCACCGATCGATTTGAGGTAGGGCACGTCACCCTTGAGTGCCTGTACCAGTGAGGGTTTGAGAGTGGCGTCGAAGCTGGTGCCACCCGGCCCGTTGTAGAGGTAGACGACCTCCTGCGGCAGGCCGCTGCCATCGGCGACGAGCTTCGCGGACTCCAGCGGGTGCTGATTGAGGAAGTCGGTGGCGTCGAGTTGCGCCTGCAGGAACGCGTCGAGCACCTCGGGATGCTGGGAGGCGTAGTCGCGGCGCACCACGACGCCGTGGAACGTCGGGTACTTGGCCTCGGCACCGTCGTACAGCAGCTTCGACTTGCCCTGGAAGACCAGCAGGCCTGGCCACGCGACGAACTGTGAAAGCGCCTGTGCTTGACCGGATTCCAATGCAGAGGCGCCGACCTGGGGCTGCTGGTTGAGCACCTCGACACCGGTGGCCGGGTCGAGGCCCGCGTTGCCGAGCGCGCGGACCAGGGTGCCATGGCCAGCGGATCCCACACTGGCGGAGACCTTCTGACCCTTGAGGTCGGTGATGGTGCGCGCCGTCGAGCCGGGCGGGACCACGACCATGTTGAGCGCACCCGTCGGGCTGTAGCCCGTGACGGACACCAGCTCGGTCTTGGCGCGATCGTTGGTCTGGGTCTTCGAGCCGTTGATCAGCAGCGGGTAATCACCCATGGAGCCGATGTCGATCTTCTCGGCGACCATCTGCGCGGTGATGGGGGCACCGGTGTCGTAGTCCTGCCACTGCACGTTGTACTTGACGTTGGAGGTCTTCGAGATGTCGGCGAGCCGTTTCTCCAGGAATCCCTTGGCCTTCAACAGGGTTCCGGCGGTGACGGTATTGATGGTCTTGGACTGGTAGCCGATGACGACGTCGACCGTGCCAGCGGATTGTGACGTGGAGTCGAGCGAGCACGAGGTGGCGGTGAGCGTGGTGACGGCAGCAAGCAGCGCCGCAAGTGTGCGTTTCATGTGAGTTCCCCGGTGGACTAGCGGATGAGATAGGGCATGTTGACGGTGACGGCGCCGGTGGGACAGCGCGCTGCGCATGGGCCGCAGTACCAACACTCGTCGACGTGCATGAAGGCCTTGCCACTCTCGGGGTTGATGGCCAGGGAGTCGAGGGGACAGATCTCCACGCAGAGGGTGCACCCCTCGATGCAGAGCGATTCGTCGATCGTCACGGGCACGTCGACACGCTGGTTGACCTGAGCCATCATTCTCCCCTAATCAAGTTGCCGCGCAGCGTGATTCGATCTCCACGCATGCGGATGTATTCGAGGTCGACGGGGCGGCCGTCGTCCAAGTGGGTCAGTCGCTCCAAGAGAAGGACCGGGGCTCCGTCGGGCACCTGGAGGATGGCCGCGGAGTGCGCGTCGGCGGGCACGGCCTCGACCGAGAGGCCTGCGTTGCCCAACCTGCGGCCCGTGACCAGCTCGATGAGCGCGAACACGTCGTTGGTCTCGAGGGAGTGCTCGATGACCTCGTTGCCGACGTCGGGAGCGAGGTAGGTCATGTCGAGGCTCAGCGGAAGATCGCCGAGATAGCGCAGCCGTTCGATGAAGACGACTGGCTCGCCGGGATCGAGCTGCAGCCGGTTGGCGACCGACGGCGGCGCCGACACCGTCATGGCGGCGCGGACCTCGTTGCGGATGTCGCCGTATCCCTTGAACGTCTCCTTGAGTCCGACGAGAGCGTCGAGCCCATGGTCGTACTTGCGGATGGCGACGTGGGTGCCGGTGCGAGGTCCGCGGTCGATGAGCCCTTCGTCCTTGAGGACGGCGAGCGCTTCCCGGACGGTGTTGCGGGAGACGAAGAAGTCCGCCGCGAGCTCGGCCTCGGCGGGTAGGCCATCCGCGTAGCCACCTGCGTGGATCTGGTGACGCAGGACGTCGGCCACCAGGCGGGCCTGATCTGCCCGCGGACGACGGATCGGCGTCGGTGCAGCAGCGTCTTCGAAGGCCACCGGTCACCTCCTGGGCTGTGGCGTGTGACTGACCTGCTCAGGACGTTATCGGCGCATTTCGGCAAGATCCTGCCGACGGAGATGTGGGACGGGCCGCGGACCGCGATTGCGCCGGTGAACCTCGGCGCAGACCTGCTGTTAGGGCGCCGCCATCGCCCATTGCGCCACCACCATGACGGGCGGCCCGTTTTGAATCGCGGTGAGCGGAATGTGGGCCGCCGCTACTCGCAGATGTTCACGAACGCCAGCCCGAGCGCACCGCACGCGCCCGGTCCGCCATAGATGGCATACGGCGACGGCGACGGCGTGCGTGGTGTCTGATCCGCGGCCTGGCCGACCTGGTGAACGGACGTCACCTGCGGCGGAACGGGTGAGGGTTCGGCGTTCCCGATGCCTGAACCGAGACCAACGGGCGCCAATGACAGCGCTCCCGCGATGGCGACTCCACCTGCGATGGCCCTCAAGCTGATCATGGTGAACCTCTTCGAGTCGGTGCCATGGGTCCTTCATGCGACCCAAACTACTAAGCCCAACTAATGAGGTTGTGTTTTGATTCCCCGCTCACGGTGTGACGAGTACGTCACCGTGGCCGTGCCGTCGGCACCAGCTCACGATGTAGCGCGAGTGCAGCCCGCACCACCGGTAGACGGCCGACAACGTCATCGGCAGACGTGGGTCGTGCTCGCCGCGTTCCTGAATGATCGGTCCGAGGTAGTGCGTCGTCACCTTGGACGCGGTGTTCAACGCGATCCCCGCCGCGGTGGCCAGTGAGGCGGCGTCGCTGGCGCGGCCCGCCGCGATCGCACCCGCCATCCGGGCCGCCGTCTCGCCCCGCCGACCGCGGAACAACTCGTACAGCGGCGTCGCGCGGGTGACCGCGGCCGAGCGGGTATGGCGTTTGCCGATGGCAGCGTCGCGGATGAGGCTCGGGAGCTCGTCATTGGCGCCGGCCTTCTGGAACACCGAGAAGATCTCCGGGCGCAGCCGCGCCTCTTCGAGAAGGTCGCGCTCACCGCTGTGACCCTGCGCAGCAATGATGACCGGCGCCGGTCGGTCGGTCTCGCCGAGGACGTCGACGACGTCGAGACCGTCGAAGTTGAACTCCAGGTCGGGGCTGTTCCACACCAGGTCGGCGACGACGACGTCGAACCGCACCCGCTGGGCCACCTCGCGATGCACGGCGTCCCGATTGACGGCGACCCTCACCATGGCATCGGGGAAAACGCCGACGAGCTGCGGCACGACGGCCCTGCCCAGCGGCGACGCTACGAGGATTCGCGGGTCACCCTCCACCTGGCAAATCCTCTCTGAACGTGCAAATTGTTGCTCGATGCCGCGCCGTAAGTATGCGATCTGGCTCAAATCTCCTACAATTGCGTCAATTAACTACCTGAACTCGACGTCATCCGACCGGATGATGGTTTCCCAAGCAAACCCGGGAGGAAACGTTGCCACACGTCGGACAGCTGCTTCCGTCATGACGACCACCCTCCCGCACAGCCCGACCGCCCAGGCTCGCCCGCGTCCCGAACTCGCGCCGCGTGAGAAGGAAGTCCTGCTGGCCTGGATCCTCAACGACAACAAGGACGAGGTCGCGCGTCAGCTGCAGATCTCGGCGACCACCGTGCGCACCCATCTGCAACGCATCCGAGACAAGTACGCGGCAGCGGGACGGCCCGCGAACACCAAGGCGACGCTCCTCGCCCGCGCCATCCAAGACGGTCTGATCGACGTCAACGATCTTTGAGCCTTCGGGCGCGGACGACCTCCTCGACCTGCCGTGCGGCCACCTCCGGATCTTCGTGCTCCCAGATCCTGACGCTGACCCAGCCCGCCTCGGCCAACCGGCCGTCGGTATCCCTGTCCCGCGCCCGGTTGCCCGCCACCTTGTCGGCCCAGAACTTGGCGTTCGCCGAGGCGACGGTGTGGTGTTCGGGGCAGCCGTGCCAGAAGCAGCCGTCGAGGAAGACCGCCACCTTGGCACGCGGGAACACCAGATCGGCGGTGCGCCTCAGCCCGGCGAGCGGCTTCGCCGACACGCGGTAGCGCAACCCCAGCGCATGCACGGCTGAGCGCAGCGCGAGCTCGGGCTTGGTGTCGCGGCCCTTGTTGGACTGCATCCGCGCCCGAGCCTCGGGTGAGGATGCCCAGGAGTCGGCCATGGGTTCCACACTATTGACGGCGCGCCGCCCCACCTGCACGGACTCGACGTAGCCGCTGCATACGATCGTGTGGTGAGCAGCCCCGCCGACGCGCCTCACGCGGCGACCCGCGGGTCCGCGGGCGATCCCGCCGTCGGCTTCGAGCGCTTCCGCACCCGAAATGGCGCCTACGAGCGCATCCTCGCGCGGCGCGACGGCAGACAGACCACCAGCGTCATGGCCGGCTACACCGGCACGGACGCCAGACCCACGTGCGCCGACGAAGCCGAACGCGCCTGGCTGCAGAGCAGCGTCGCGCCACCGTGTGGCGCCGCCCGATCTTCGGTCCGCGTCGTCGACCTCTTCTCGGGGTGCGGCGGACTCTCCATCGGGCTGGCTGAGGCGGCCCGTGCGCTGAAGCGGTCCTTCGAGCCCAGCCTCGCCGTCGACGTCGACGTGGTCGCGGCGCAGACCTACACCGCGAACTTCCCCTCGGCGAGCACGCTGTGCCGCGACGTCGACGACGTGCTGCCCGGCCGCATCGGCTCGCGGCTCACCTCCGCCGAACGCATGCTGGGCAAGCGGCACGCCGACGTCGACGTGCTCGTCGGCGGACCCCCATGCCAGGGCCACAGCGACTTCAACAACCGCACCCGCCACACCGACGACAAGAACGAGCTGTACCGCACCATGGTTCGGGCAGCGGAAGTGCTGTCGCCGCAACACATCCTGATCGAGAATGTCCCGGGAGCCGTCAACGACAAGCGCGCCGTCGTGCAGCGGACGGCCGATGCTCTCGACGAGCTCGGGTACCACGTGTCGATCGGGGTGATCGACCTCAGCGAGATCGGGGTTCCCCAGCGCCGCCGCCGACTGGTCCTCATGGCCAGCCTCACCCACACCACCACCGTCGGCGACGTGGTCACCCGGCACCGCAGGGACCCCCGCACCGTGGCGTGGGCGTTCCAGGATCTCGAGTCGCACGCCGAGGCCACCAGGCTGGTGGACGAGGCCGCCAGGTCGGCACCGGCGACCCGGCGTCGCATCGACTACCTCTTCGAGAACGGAGACTTCGACCTGCCGGACAGCCAACGCCCGGCCTGCCACGCCGGCGGCGGCCACAGCTACAAGGCCATCTACGGACGGCTGGCGTGGGACCGCCCGTCGCAGACCATCACGACCGGCTTCTACAGCATGTGCATGGGCCGCTACGTGCACCCTAGCCGTCGTCGCACCCTCACGGCACACGAAGCTGCACGGCTGCAATACATTCCGGACTGGTTCTCCTTCGACACGGTCACTCACCGCACCGCTCTGGCGCGGATGATCGGCAACGCCGTGCCGTCGCGGCTGAGCTACGCGGTCGCGCTGGAATGGTTGCGGTGACGCTGAGGGTCGCCGGACTGTTCGCGGGCATCGGCGGACTCGAGCTGGGGATGGCCGCCAGCGGTCACCACGCCCAGCTGCTGGTCGAAAACTCCTCGCCCGCGATGCACGTGTTGCGCCGACGGTTCCCCGACACCAAGCTCGAGGCCGACGTCCGCGACGTGGTCTCCCTGCCCAAGGGCACCGACGTCGTCGTCGCGGGTTTTCCGTGTCAGGACCTCAGCAGCGTGGGCCGCAAGGCCGGAATCATCGGTGCGCGAAGCAGTCTGGTCGGCGAGGTGCTGCGCCTGCTCGAGGATGGTGACGTGCCGTGGGTGGTTCTGGAGAACGTGCCGTTCCTCGTCTCGCTTGGCCAGGGCGCGGCGTTGCGGCTCATCACGACCGCGCTGACCGAACTCGGCTACCGGTGGGCGTACCGCGTCGTCGACACCCACGCGTTCGGGCTTCCGCAGCGCCGCAACCGGTGGTACCTGGTCGGCACCCGGATTGGGGACCCGCGCGACGTACTGCTCGCCGACGACTCCGAAAAGCCGACCGCCACGGCCGGTTACCCCGATGTCGCGTGCGGGTTCTACTGGACCGAGGGGATGCGCTCCTTCGGGTGGGCCGTCGACAGCGTGCCACCCATCAAGTGCGGATCCTCGGTCGGCGTGCCCTCTCCCCCGGCGATCCGGCTCCCGTCGGGCGACTACGTCACCCCCGATCTGCGCGATACCGAACGGCTGCAAGGCTTTCCCGTCGACTGGACCGCACCCGCCGACGAGGTCGCCCGCCGCGGGGAGCGCTGGCGGATGGTCGGCAACTCCGTCAGCGTGCCCGTCGCGGCGTGGATCGGCAGGCGACTCACGGCACCTGGCCGCTACGACGCCTCGGGCGACCCGCCGCGGACGGGGACGACGTGGTCGCGCCGGGCGGCGTGGGCCGATCTCGACGGAATCGTCCACACCGCAGACGTCGGACCCTGGCCGGTGTGGGACGCCCGCCTACCGCTGGTGGACTTCCTCGAGTTCCAGGGCAAGCCGCTGTCGGCGCGCGCCGCGTCGGGCTTCCTGCGACGGACCGGCAAGGGATCGCTGCGCTTTCCGCCGGGCTTCCTCGACGAGCTGTCGACGTACGTGGAACAGATGCCGGCCACTGCTCTCCGGTGACGACGCCGGTCACCGCGCTACGCCTCTGAGTCGGGCTAGGTGATCTTGCTGCCCTGCTTCCACTGATCCCACGGAATGGTCCAGTCACCGTTCTGCCACAGTTGCAGCGGCGGCCCGCCGGTGTTCTTCACCTCGACGACGTCGCCCGGTACCGCGAAGTTGAAGAACCACTGCGCGTTGTCGCCGTTCAGGTTCAGGCACCCGTGCGACGTGTCGGTGTTGCCCTGAGCCCACACCGTCGAATTGAGCTGGTGCAGGTAGATGCCATCGATGCTGATCCTGGTGGCGTAGGCGATGGACTCCTTGTACCCGAGCCGGGAGTCGATCGGGAGGCCGAACGTCGACGAGTCCATGACCACCGGATTGGCCTTGTCCAGCACGGTGTAGACACCGGGCGGGGTGAAGAACGACAGCGTGGTCCCGCCGATGGTCTGCGTGCCGCCCATGCCCATCGACGTCGGCATGGTGCGGACCAGCTTGCCGTTGTCGAACACGCTGACCTGCTTGGTGTTGTCATCGGCGATCGATACGTGCGCGTCGCCGATCTTGAACGACGTGTGCTCGTCCTCGGCCCCGTACAACCCGTCGCCGAGCGGCGTGCCGTAGAGATTGGCATTGACCGTGACGGAAGTTCCTGGGGCGTAGTACTTCTCGGGCCTCCAGTGCGCGTTCTGATCGTCGACCCAGTACCACGACCCAGGCACCGGCGGGTTGGTGGTGACCGAGAGGTGCCGTTCGGCGTTGGCCTTGTTGTCGATGGCCTGGTCGAAGTGCGCGACGATCACCGTCCCGATGCCATACGTCGCGCCGTCCTGCAGCAGGTCGCCGCCTGCGCGGTCGAGGTAGACCTGGGCCTGGCTGCTCGGAGACACCGTGGTGAAGCTGGAGACCTCGCGTGACGGCATGCCACTGGGTCCGCGTGCGGTGATCGTCATCTTGTAGGTGCGGTCGTAGCCGAGCTGGCTCGTCGGCTTCCACATCGTCTGGTCGGGCGTCAGCACGCCAGGGATGACCTTGCCGCTGTCGTTGGTCATCGTGACATCGGTGATGGTGCCACTGGTCGCGGTGACGGAAACCGGTCCGGCCGGATTGACGTCGTCGGCGGCAGGCGCAGGCGTCACCGACAGTGCGGCAGGCGTCGACGTCGGTACGGGCGGGGGCGCCGCTTCGGCCAGATTGCGTGGCGCGGCCAGCACCTGGCAACCGTGCACACACCGTTCGGATCCGCTGACGACGACACCACCCAGCACGGCCAGCACCGCGAAGGATGCAGCCAGCCAGGCCCCACGGGCACGACGAGTAGACGTCAACAAAACTCCATTGATTTTCAGCACCGACTAGAAGACGAGACCCCATGTTAGGTGGTTCACCGCAATCCTTCGCACTGGGCGAGGCTGTGCGTGCCCGGTTCGTGATCCGGTTGTTTCAGAAGCGTTCACCGCAGCCGTCACATCGGCGTAAGTTGCCTCCCCAGAGGGCCGTCAACTGGGGAAAAAGACACATCGGCAACCCATCCCAGCTGTTTTACAGGCTCGCCCGGGTGTGGGGGGGTAACGGGCGGGTAGTCCTCACCGAGTAACGAATGACAGCGAAAACCCCGGCGGGGATGCTGCCTGGTGTTCGCCAAGGATGGGGATGTAGATGACGTTCGTCAAGAATCTTTGCAACACACCGAGACGGGTTGCGGTCGCCGCGATCGCGGCCCTGCTGCTGCCCGGTCTGGTCGGAATCGCCGGAGGCTCGGCGACAGCAAGCGCGTACTCCAGGGCGGGTCTGCCGGTCGAGGACCTGATGGTCCCGTCGGCGGCGATGGGCCGCGACGTGCTCGTGCGATTCCAGCCCGGCGGCAAGCACGCGGTGTACCTCCTGGACGGTCTGCGCGCGCGTGACGACAACAGCGGTTGGGACATCGAGACCAATGCGTTCGAGAAGTTCTACCAGTCGGGCGTGTCGGTGGTGATGCCCGTCGGCGGCATGTCCAGCTTCTACACCAACTGGGAAGCGCCCGCTGTCGGCAACGGCCAGACCCAGAACTACCAGTGGGAGACGTTCCTGACCCAGGAACTGCCCGCCTACCTCTCGGCGAACAAGGGCATCTCGCCGTCGGGCAATGCCGTGGTCGGGTTGTCGATGTCGGGCAGCGCCTCCCTGATCCTGGCGGCCTACCACCCTGGCAACTTCAGGTACGCCGGTTCGATGTCCGGCTTCGAGCACCTGTCCGATGGCGTCTGGCCGTCGCTGGTCGGCCTCTCGATGCGCGACGCGGGCGGCTTCGACGCGAACGCGATGTGGGGACCCGGCGGCGGGCCGGACTGGCAGCGCAACGACCCCACCCTGCAGGCCGGCACGCTGGCCGCCAACGGCACCCGGATCTGGGTCTACACGGGCAACGGCCAGCCCAGCGACCTCGGCGGCGGCGACCTGCCCGCCACCTTCCTCGAAGGACTGACCAAGGACAGCAACATCGCCTTCCAGAACGCCTACACCGGTGCTGGCGGCAGGAACGCGACGTTCAACTTCCCGCCCAACGGGACGCACAGCTGGCCCTACTGGAGCGCGCAGCTGGACCAGATGAAGCCCGACATCGTGTCGACGATCGCCTAGTTCACTAGGCGCGCAGCTTGACCTTCCGCGTCGTGGAGCTCTCGTCGAGTACCACGACGTCGGAGCGTGACCGCAGGAAGTCGCTGAAGGACCGGAACCCGAGCGACTTCTCGCTGAACGACGGATCCATGCGCTTCATCTGAGCCTTGACCGCGGAGTTGTGCAGCCAGTCGACGTCATCCTTCTCCAGACCGATCCGCAGCGCTCGTTGCAGAAGGCCGGTGGCGACGGTCTGCGGATCCGGCGCCTCGGGCTCCTCCTCGACAGCCTGCGGCCGGGTGGCGCGGCGGCGTGGGGCCCGCTTCTTCGGCTGTTCGGGCTCGGGCTCGCCCTTCACATCCGGCTCGGCGTTCGGTTCGAAGACGGGAACGCCCGGTAGCGCGTCATAGATGACGAAGTCGTCGCACGCGGCGGCCAGAGACCGGCTCGACGAGCCGGCCACCCCGATCCCGACGACGTAGCGGCCGAGCCGCTTGCAGCGCTGGGCGAGTGCGATGTAGTCGGAGTCGCCCGCGACGATCACGACGTGGGTGAGGTCGGGCAGGCGGAACATGTCCTCGACGGCGTCCACTGCCAGCCGGATGTCGGCGCCGTTCTTGCCGTACGCGGCGGCGGGAAAGAGCTGCACCAGGTCGACGGCGCGCCCGACGAGCTGACCGCGATATCCGGCGTTGACGTCGGCGGACCAGTCGGCGTACGCACGGGTGAGCACCAACGTGCCGAAGGACGAGGCGAAGTCGATGATGGCGCCGACGTCGACGGTGGCGCGCTCCAGGCGGTCGACCTCCAAGCCCTTCGTCTTGTCCCGCTGGAATGAGCTGCGGCCGTTCACCTGGTCGTACCGTGAGATCACGATATTGTCGAAGTCCAGGTAGACCGCGACGCGGGTGTCCTCACGTTCCGTCATGGGTCCAGTCTGTAGTGACCCCCGATCGCATGTCACGCCGGGTTGGCGGCTCGGCGTGGATTCAGCAATGCGCGTGCCGATCACCGGCAAACGGAATGCGGGTCGAGACCCGCGAAATCCGCACAGTGACGGGTGCGATCGTCTTCGGCAGTCGAGGCTGTGGGGGGTAGGGTCGATACGCCGGCGTGGTGAAGAAGTGGCTGGGCGGCAGTAAGTGGGACCGCGAAATCGAAAGCCGACAGGTTGGTTGATGAATTCTTCGAGTGAGACTCAAACCCCGTCACCTGCGCAGTCCAAGTGGCTGTCCAAGTCTGCGTCACAGACGCGCGGGTCGGACAAGAAGGAAGTCCAGTTCCACTACGACATCAGCAATGAGTTCTTCAAGCTGTGGCAGGACCCCAATCAGGTCTACAGCTGTGCGTACTTCGAGAAGGACGACTACACGCTCGAGCAGGCGCAGATGGCGAAGATCGACCTGTCGCTCGGCAAGCTCGGTCTCGAACCTGGCATGACGCTGCTCGACATCGGTTGCGGCTGGGGCGCGACGATCATGCGCGCGGTCGAGAAGTACGACGTCAACGTCATCGGGCTGACGCTCTCGGAGAACCAGAAGCAGCACATCGAGAACCACTGGTTCGCCAACTCGACCAGCGACCGCAGCATGGAGGTCCGTCTTCAGCCGTGGGAGGACTTCAGCGGGCAGGTCGACCGCATCGTCTCGATCGGCGCCTTCGAGCACTTCGGCTTCAACAAGTACGACGATTACTTCAAGAAGACCTTCGACTGGCTGCCCGACGACGGGGTGCAGATGCTGCACACGATCACCATCCCCGAGGACGAGGAGATCAAGGCGAAGAAGCTTCCGCTGACGATGTCGCGGGTGCGCTTCATCAAGTTCATCATGGACGAGATCTATCCCGGCGGCCGTCTGCCTCTGGCCTCGATGGTCACCGAACACGCGACCAAGGCGGGCTACACCGTCACTCGCGAACAACACCTGCAACCGCATTACGTCAAGACGCTGGATACCTGGGCGGCGAATCTCGAGGCAAACAAGGACGCCGCCATCGAGATCACCAACGAGGAGATCTACGAGCGATTCCTCAAGTACCTGACCGGCTGTGCCGATCTGTTTCGCGAGGGCTACACCGATGTCGTCCAATTCACCTGCGAGAAGGTGTGATTGGCGGCGCTACAGTAATTTACCTTATGCTAACTAATTAGTTTGGGTCTATGGAGGTTGTCGCACATGGTCGAGAAGGCACCCGAGTCGACGATGGAGCCGCACTTCGCAGAAGTCCAGGCGCACTACGACCTGTCCGATGACTTCTTCGGCACGTTCCAGGATCCGTCGCGGACTTACAGTTGTGCGTACTTCGAGCGCGAGGACATGTCCCTCGAAGAAGCGCAGATGGCGAAGCTCGACCTTGCCCTCGGCAAGTTGGAGCTGCAGCCGGGCATGACGTTGCTCGACATCGGCTGCGGTTGGGGCTCGATGATGCAGCGCGCCGTGGAGAAATACGACGTCAACGTCGTCGGCCTGACGCTTAGCCGCAACCAGGCAAAGTTCGCACAGGAGTTGCTCGACGGCATCGAGACCGAGCGCTCGCGGCGGGTGCTGCTGCGCGGGTGGGAACAGTTCGACGAGCCCGTCGACCGGATCGTCAGCATCGAGGCGATCGAGGCCTTCCCCCAGGAGCGGTATGCGCCGTTCTTCAAGTCCTGCAGCAGTATTCTGCCCGCCGACGGCCGCATGGTGCTCCAGGCGATCCTGGGCCATCCGCTGAAGGAATGGCCGGATCTGGGCATTCCAGTCACGATGACCGATCTGCGGTTCATGCGGTTCATCGCCAAGGAGATCTTCCCCGGCGGCTCGGTGCCCGGCGACGAGAAGATCGTCAACCTCTCGAACGAGGCCGGCTTCACGGTCGCGGACAAGCAGCTGCTCGACGAGCACTACGTCCGCACGCTCGACCTCTGGTCCCAGGCGCTGGAGGCGAATCGCGAAAGAGCCATCGCCGCAACGTCCGTCGAGGTCTACGACCGGTACATGAAGTACCTCACGGGTTGCAGCGACTTCTTCCGTCGGCGTGTCAGCGAGCTGGGGCAGTACACCCTCGTCAAGGGGTAGCGGTGAGAGCGAAGACGGGGATCACCCGGTCGGTCTTCTTCTGATACTCGCCGAAGCCCGGCGCGCGCTCGACGATGAGGTCGTAGACGCGGTTCCGCTCGGCACTGGACAGTTCAGTGGCAACGGCATCGCGCTGCGGTTCCGGCCCGATCTCGACCTTGACCGTGGGATGAGCACGCAGGTTGAACACCCATCTCGTCACCACCCATGACGTCATGGTGGCACAGCAGTACGGCTACGCGGCGCCGAATACCAGCGCGACGTTGAAGCCACCGAACCCGAAACAGTCGGTCAGCGCGTAGCGGTAGTCCGCGCGGCGGGGTTCGTCGGCGACCACGTCGAGGTCGACGTCGGGGTCGACCGTCCGCAGGTTCAGGGTGGGCGGCACCACGTGATCGCGCAGGGCCTGCACCGTGAGCAGTGCATCGATGGCTCCCGTTGCGCCCCAACAATGTCCGAGTGCCCCGCGGGGCGCGTATACCGCTGGCGAGTGCCCCTCGAACACCTGGTGCAGCGCCGCCGCCTCGGCCAGATCGCCGGGGCGGGTGCCCGGGGCGTGCGCGGTGACGAGGTCGATGTCGTCGGGCGTGATGCCTGCGAGCTCGATGGCGCGGGTGATGGCGCGGGCCGCGGACTCGCCGGTGGGATCCTGCGCGACGTCGTCATACGCGTCGGAGGTGATGGCGGCGCCCATCAGCCTGCCGAGGATCGGCGCGCCGCGGGCAACGGCGTGCTCCTCCGTCTCGATCAGCATCAGCGCGCCGCCCTCGCTGAACACCGTCCCGTCCCGGTCGGTGTCGAAGGGCCGGCAGGCGCCGGTGGGGTCGTCGTTGTTCCTCGAGAGCAGACCGAGGCGGTTGTAGGCGGCGATGGGCACCGCGGCGAGCCAGGTGTCGATACCGCCGCAGATGGCGAACTCGGCGTCACCGAAGATGATGCCGCGCCACGCCTCGGCGATGGCGGCCGCCCCCGAGGAGTCCGACATCTGCGGAGTCACGATGCCCGCCTTGGCCTTTCGCTCAAGCGCGACGGCCGCCGCGGGTGAATTGGGCATGTACATCTGGATGGCCAGCGGCGACACGGCGCGCAAGCCCTTCGCCTTGAAGGTGTCGTACTGGACGACCACCTCCTCGGAGGTGCCCAGCGCAAGGCCGAGGGAGATCATCAGTCGCGTGGTGTCGATGTCCTCGAGGCCTGCCTGGTCCCAGAGACGGCGGCTGAGGATCAAGGCCATCTTCTGCAGGTAGGACAGCCGGCGCAGCTCGACCCGGTTGAGGTGGTGATCGAATTCCTCGCAGAGCTGGCCACCGATGCGGACCGGAAGATCGAACTCGGCGACGAATGGTTTGTCGAGCAACCCGATGCCGCTCTTGCCCTCAAGCAGCTGCTGCCAGGTCTCTTCCGCGTCGGTGGAGATCGACGTGGTGGATGTGACCGCCGTGACCACGACGTCGGGAGCCCCCGCCCCCGTCCTCAACGGTGCCATGTCCTCTCGATTCCCCAACGATGGTGCTTGACTGCTGAAATTTTACGTCTCGGTGATTGGTGGCGCTGAGCCACTCGGAAACCCGACCCCCGACATCGGCGGGGCCGCAGCACCATGGTTAGACGATGTTGAGGCGTCTGGCCAGATCTTGGCCGGCGACTTCGCGGATGAAGTCGGGATCGCCACAGACGACGAGCTGGTCACGCGCCCTGGAGAGCCCGACGTAGAGCCGCTCGCGGGACCGCTCGAACTTGGCCTCCTCGTTGACCACCACGACCACCGCTCGACGCTCCAAGCCCTTGAAGCCGAGCACGTGACCGTAGAACACCTGGTCGGCATCCCAGAACGTGTCCCAGTAGGCCTTGTGGCCGTCGCGCTGGCGTTCGGCCTGCTCCGGATGACGGCTTCCCGTGGTCAGCAACGCCAAATCCTCAGGCCGCCAACCATCTTCGAGGAGGACCTCGATCTGATCGTCCCCCACCTCGAGCGCGTTGTCCCGAGCGCACGGCACGAATATGACAGCCGGACCCTCGCCGCCGAGGAACTTCATCGGGCTGTCGACGAGCGGCTGAAAGGCATTGGCGATCTGGCGGGTGTTGCGCAGATTGTGGTCGAGAATCAACGGCACCAGCGGTACGGGCGGGGCACCGTGCCGGTTGAAGACTCGCTGCCCCTCATCGCTGAAGACGTAGATACCACCCTCGACGGGGTCGCGCAGCGATGCCAGCAGCGGGTCCCACCACGCATCGGCGAAGTCCTGCGCCTCGTCGACGACGATGGCATCGAATCGGTGACCCGGCTCGAGTTGGGCTGCGAGGTCGGCCATCTGGAGCGGCAGATCATGCTCCCAGAACTGAACGGTTTCGTCGCTGCGCAGCGCTTCGTCGGGCCCCTCGGGCGCACCCCACTGCTTGCCGAGATCGTGGAACTCACCGACGTAGGCCGGCTGTTGGCGCCGCGGCCACGCGGCGGCGATGCGTTCCAGATAGGACGCCAAACCGTGCGAGTAGCAGACCAGCGCGACCCGCTGACCGCTCTGCGCCAGACGGCGAGCCTGTTCCATGGCGAGGAAGGTCTTGCCGCTGCCTGCGCCGCCGCGGACCTCGACGCGGGTGAGCAGGCGCGTGGCATCGAGGATGACGGCCTGGTGTTCGGTGAGCGCGTCGGCGGCGTCCTCATTGGCCAGCGCCCGTGCGACCACGTCCCGTTGCGGTAAGCCTCTGCCGCTCAACGCCGTTGCCAGTTGCTCGACGCCGTGATGACTCAACAGCGGGCGGTCCAATTCCTGGCGCACCAGGATCTCGTGCAGCTTGTCGACGAGATTCGGAAGATCGGAGCGGTCGATGACCTTCCACCGCGGGCACTCCGGGAGATCGAAGCCGGCGGGCAGCTCGGTGTTGGGCAACACGACGACGTGGTCCCACCGCAGCCGCCCCTGCGTCCAGCGTGGATCCTTCTCGACGAAGTCCCGCAACGCGTAGCAGGCCTCGCGAGCCTGGCGGACGGGTTCGATCTCCCTGTCCCGACCGCCACGCTTCTGCCACCAGCCGACGCCGTCGTGCCAGACCTCGCCCCCCTTGACCTCAAGGCAGACGATGCCGGCGCCCTCGATGGCGACGACGAAGTCGACCTCGTGATCCTTGAGATGATCCGTGACGCGCTGACCCGGGACCAGCAGATCGTTCGGTTCCAGTTGCTCGACGAGTGCCTGCCACACCTTGCGCTCGGCGGCGTTGGCGAGGCGAGGTGTCTCGGTGACGGTGATGGTCAAGTCGGTCGAACTCCCCCTGTGCCGCGTTGCTGGTTCGAATCGATGCTATGCGCGTGCCCCGACGAATCCCCGCTGCCTACCGGTTCCTCTGGTGCTGGTGATGCACCGACGTGCCGGGCTGTGGGGTGTTGTGCTGCTGCGGGAAGGCATCGTGGTGGACCGGAGCGCTGATCGACGGGCCGTTGTTGGCGCTCGACGCGTCGGCCCTGCCCTCTCCTGCCAGACCCAAGGCACCAAGGGCGATGAGAGCGGGCGCGGCGAGCAGGAAGAAGCCTGCCATGAGGCGGCGGCGGTCGACGTCGTTCATGTGAATCCCCTTGTGTGAGTTGCCTTTTGGCTTCCTAAGCGGATCATTTCCGCCGATGAGACAACTATGTCGCAGACGAGGGGACGGGGCTGTCCACCGACCAGTGGCTACCTAGGACGAATCGGGTGTCCTCCGATCAGGGGACACGGTTCATCAGTCCCGCGTCCAACCACGTGACCGCTGCGAGTTTGCCTGAATGGCGCTCCAGTACGTAAGTTGTACTTGAGGACCATGCGAATCTCTGGCTTGTGGTTAGCCAGACGGGAGCGGAGCGTGAGTGAGGGCGTCGTCATCGTGACCGGAGCCTGTCCGCAATGTGGCCTTCCGACCGGCGCGGCTGCGAGCAACTCGCCGTGCCCGTACTGCGGACATCCAGCACCTGAGCGCAGCGGCGTCGAGTTGCACGCCATGCTCTACGGCATGCCGCTGGGGAGTCTGCAGCGACTCAAGCTCTCGCTGCACTCCGCGCAACCGGTCGACGAACCGCTGACCACCATCGTGGACGTCCTGTTGGCGCTGTACGTGATCGCCGAGGAGACCGCGCCGCCAGACCAGCTCGACGAGGTCATCTCCAACGTCTCCACGGGGCGGTTGGACCGCCTTCCGCTTCCCCGACGCGGGCCGTGTTTCTGCGACAGCGGCAAGCGCTACGGAAAGTGCCACGGCCGGGCCTAGGTGAGATCGAACCGGCCTTCGTCGAGTCGCTGCAGCGCGCGGGCATCGGTGAGTTCGACGCGGTCGTCGGCGTGCCGCCAGTAGTGCCGCACCATCCAGTACAGCCCGACCCCACGGGGCACGTAGAAGTCGGCGCCGTCAATGGTCTTCTCGGTGCCGTCCCGCAACCGGAGCACGACGGCGTTGCGGGTCTTCTTGGTGACCTCGGAATGATCGGCGACGTCGGCGACGTCGGCCCAGGCGACCGACTCGGTGCTCTTGATGTTCGCGATGTCGAGGCCGGATGGCTTGAGTTCGACGTACCCGATTCCACCGCGCCGCCACGCGCCGATGAGACCCGTGATGAGGGTGCCCACGACGAAGACCATGAGCACCGTCGCAGCGATCCGGGCACGCTCGGACGCGAACACTTCGAGGTCTCCGGTGAGCGAGAAGACGACGAAGGCGATCCCAAGCGGGATGTACACGCCGAATGTCGTGAGCGTCAACGTGCTGAACGTGCGATCGGTGCGCAGCGTCGTGCCCGTCCCGTCCTGGCCTGCGCGCAGCGACGTACGTCCCCGGGACACCAGCTGCAGTGCGACAACGAGCAAGGTGACCGGGGCCAGTAGCGCTATTGCGAAGAAGGCTGCGACATAGTCGCCAAGAAGTGCACGATGCGCACTGACGACGACTCCGATCACGAAGATCGCCACGAAGACCAACGTGAACCGCCACACCCGGCGTCCGCCGGCGGGCCAGTTGGCGGGTTCGGGCAGCGTCAGTACGGACACACGACCTCCCCGACGAACTTCCCGAGGTCGGCGCCCCAGAAGCCACCGAGAATCGCCCCTCCCGCCGCGAGAACTGGAACCGCGATTGGTGCAGCGGGTGGAAACAGGGCGCCGGCTGCTGCGCCCCCTTCCGCCAGACCCCAGCCACCGCCGAACCCGCCTGCGCCCGAGACGGCCGCGATGCAGGCGTCTCGAGGCGTCTCCGCCATCATCATGTCGAAGGCGGTGGTCGCCAAGCTGAGGGCGGGACCGCCGAACTTCGTTGCCTTGCCGACGTTCTCGATGGATTCGGCGGTCACCATGGGCAGCGAGCCGCCACCCGCGATGTGTTTCTCCAAGCCGGTCATGAGGCCCCCCGAGTAATTGGACAAGTCGTCGATCATTGCGACGGGAACGGCTGAGTGCCTGCCGTCGGCCGTCGTGAATCCGGCCGATCGATAGCCGGACGAGTCCATCGTCATCGTGTAGCTCGCACCGCTGGGCCACGTCGTGGTCGTGATGTCGGAATCGGTGCCGAAGTCGTGCCACGAGCTGGTCTCCGACACCTGATCGCCGTCCTTGTCGTACTCCGTGACCGAAGCGAAGTTCTGCTTGCTCGGCCAGTCGAACGGATCGTATTTGGTCAGCACCTTCTTGCTGCCGTCCTGCATGGTGACCGTCGTGACCTCGTCCCCGTACTGGTCCTTCACGGGCGCACTGACGTCTCGCACGTTGACCGACATGTCCCCGTTGCGAATCGCCTCCTGCGCGACCACCCCGAGGGCATCCCGCGGATCGGGCACCTGATCGCCGGGACGCTGCGCGACCGGCACCATCATCGAGCCGAGGTCGGTGGGCGACCCCGCCTCGACGAACCCGAAGTCCTTGCCCGCGGCCACGACTGCGTTCGCCGTCGCGTCGTCCGCATCGCCGACCGCACTCAACAATCCGTTGATGGCTTCCTGCTCCGATCGCGCCAACGTCTCGAGTTTCGCCAGGTCCTCCGCCGACATCCGCACGGGGTCGATCAGCACCACCCACTGATCGGTCACGTTCAGCGGCCCCGCGTCGACCTGATCGGCCTTGTTGAGCAACGCATTTCGAGCCGGGCCGATGGTGTCACTGCCGTGCCGCAGCGCCGCCGCCATCGCATTCGTGTACGAGGAGAACTTCAGCGCGTCCCTGCCGGCCCGTCCGAACATCGCCGTCGCAGCGTCGTGGGACCGTCCCGACCACGTCTTGGTCTCGGGCATGCGCCCGCAGGCGTCGTCGAGACCCTCGACCGCGTCCGCGATCGACCTGGCACCGGAGGTGATCGCGGCGGCCGACGCCGTCAACGAATCCGGATTCCACCCCCGCAGGGTGGGTCGCGAAGGCAGCACAGGTCAGAACAGCCCGTCCAGGGTGCCCGCCAGCGAGTCATCGGCGACGTCGAAGGCGCCACCGGCACCGCGCACCGCCTGCCCCATCTTGGTGACGTTCTGGGCGAGTTGATCGGCCATCGTCGTGAAGTGTGCCCCTACGGCGTGCGCCGACCACTGCGTCGTCGATCCGGGAAGCCCGTCGGCGGCCGTCGACGCCTTCGTGCCGACGTTCGCGGACGTGATCACCCCGGACACGCGGTCGGCCTGTCCAGCGAGCGCCCGCAACACCTGCGGATCTACGTCCATCGGTACCCCTTGGCAACGTCGAGTTCGTCTTCCATTATCCCGCCCTCGAGCTAACCCGAGTTCACCAATCTCAGCGGGTCGCGCCGTTGACGACCGACTTGTCGACCATGCCCTTCTCCACGCCCCAGATCGTGGAGATGGTGCGGTATTCGCCGGTCTTCATCAGATGTTCGAGCGCTTGGCGCAGGGATTCCGCCAGTGCGGATCCCTTCGCCACCGGCCAGCCGTACGGCTGCGGGTCGGTGACGTCACCCGCCTCCTCCAACGCACCGCCACTGGTCTTGACCGCAAACCCGGTCACCGGAGAGTCCGCAGCCATCGCGTCGACCTCGCCAGCGATCAGCGCCTTCGTCAGATCGTCCTGGCGCACGTAGACGACCTTGTCGATGGGCGCCATCCCAGCGTTGACGCACGCGGTGCTCTTCGCCGGGATCTCCTCGGTCTCCTGCAGGGCGCCGTACGCCACGCCGACGCGCAGTCCGCACGCGTTCTCCGGATCGACCGTCGTGCCGGGACGCTTCGCCCACAGGGTGCCCGCCTGGAAGTAGGTGACGAAGTCGACCGCCGCCTGACGCTCGATGGTGTCGGTGAAGGACGACATCCCGACGTTGAAGTCCTCGGCACGCACCGAGGGGATGATCGCCTCGAACGCGGTCTCCCGATACTCGGGGGCCAGGCCGAGGGTCCGCGCGATCGCGTTCATCAGATCGACGTCGAACCCGACGATCTGACCGTTCGCATCCTTGAATTCGTTTGGGGCATAAGGCACGTTGACACCGACGATCAGTCGGCCCGACGCCCGGATGTCCGCAGGGACCGTCGCCGCGATCGACGCCACCGCCCCAGGCGCGAGGTCCGGGTCCGGCGGCGCCGTGCTGTTCGCCACGCCGGCCTGCCGGGTGTCGCTGCGATCCGGCCCGCCAGTCAACTGCCACGCACCGAAGGTGCCGAACGCGGCCACCAGGACCACCGCGGCTGCGATCGCGACCAGCCGACCCGACGGACGGCGACGGGTCGACGTCGGCACCCGGCCCGCCGAGTGCCGTCCGGAACGGCCGGTCCCCCTGATCGGCGCACTGAGCGCACGCCGCGCGGCAGCGGCCAGATCCGCGCCGGTCTGGAAGCGCTGACCCGGTTTCTTGGCCATGCCCGTGGCGATGACGTCATCGAACGCCGCCAGCTTCGGATTGATCGCCGACGGCCGCGGCGGCGGCGACACCATGTGCCCGGCGATCTGCTGTTCGAGGCTGTCGGCGGGGTAGGGCCGCGAACCCGTGAGGGACTCGTAGAGCACACACGTCAACGCGTAGACGTCGGAACGGGGGTCACTCTGCCCTTGGTTGAAGCGCTCCGGCGCCATGTACGCCAACGTGCCGAGCGTGCTGCCCGCCGTCGTCATCCCCGCCTCGCCCGCCGTCCGCGCGAGGCCGAAGTCGATCAGGTAGGCGAACTCCCGTTCGGTGATCAGGATGTTCGACGGTTTGACGTCGCGATGGATCAGGCCCGCCGCGTGCGCGTCGTCGAGCGCCATCCCGACCTGCTCGACGACCTTGACGGCGAGTTCCGGCGAGACCGGCCGCTCGCCGTCGGCCAGGATGTCGCCCAGGGTCTTGCCCTGGATCAGCCGCATGTCGAGATAGAGCCGACCGTCGATCTCGCCGTAGCCGTGGATGGGCACCACGTGGGGGTCGTTCAGACTCGCGGCAGCCTGTGATTCACGGCGAAAGCGCTGCTGGAACGTGCTGTCCTGGGCCAGGTGGTGCGGCAGCACCTTGAGCGCCACGACACGGTCGGTCTTCGTGTCGTAGGCACGGTAGACCTCCCCCATGCCGCCCCGGCCCAGCAGCTCCTGGAGCCGATAGTGCCCAAAAGGCGTCGCTTCCACCGTTTACTCCTCGACAGCAGCCACCCCGCGTCGCTGTGTCGATGAAGCTACCTCACCGTTGTCGGCGGCGTAGGGGGTTGGTCAGCGCACGCGCTGGGCCGGAATGGCGTTCAGGGCGCGCAGCACCTCGATGGCCAGTGCACCTGCGTCGCCGTCATCGAGCTTGGAGTGGGCGACGATCGTCGTCTTGACGAGGTCCAGACGGGTCTCGTAGGGAGAGCGGATCTTCGTGGGCTGAGCCATGGTGATGTTCCTTTTCAGTTGAATTCAGTCGAGCAATTGCAGGTCAATTGGTGTTCAAGCGCCGATGCGGGTACTCCGGCGCACGATCCTGAAACGTCAGGATGTCGGTGTTCTCGACCTTTCCGTCGCGGATCTCGATCGCCCGCCGCACCGTCTCGTCACCGTTCCACGCGGCCGATCCGCCGAGAACCGTTGGCAGGTAGGGAATCAACGCCTCGCTGATCTCCCAGGTCGCGGCATTCCACAAATAGGACGGGCTGTGGTCGACCGCGTAATAGGTCACGTTGTCCCCGACGACGAACGTCGGGTCGTCGAACGTCGTCGGTCGTGCCCAGCTGAAACCCATTGCCGTGTCGCAGGACACGTCGATCAGCAGGCTGCCGGGCCGGAACTCGGCGAGGTCGGCCTCCGTCACGAAGACCAGGGGGGCGTTCGGATCCTGCAGCACACAGTTCACGACGACGTCGTGACCGGCCAGGTAGCCGGCCAGCGGCACTCTGCCGTCTTCGGTGAGCGCGAAGCTCGAACCCGCGTCCGCCGATTCGAACTGCACGATCTGAGCGGAGTGAATCGGGGAGGCAACTTCGGCGACGTTGCGATTGGTGAGGATGTCGATGTCGTGGACGCCGACGGCGTTCAACGCGGTCACCGCCCCCCGTGCGGTCGCGCCGAAGCCGATTACGGCGGCGCGCAGCCGGCGACCATAGGTGCCGGTGGACCCGATGAGCTGCAGCCCGTGGAGCACCGAACAGTAGCCGGCCATCTCATTGTTCTTGTGGAACACATGCAGTTTGAACGAACCGTCCTTGCGCCACAGGTTCATCGCCTCGAAGGCCACCAGCGTCAGACGCCGGTCGATCGCCTCCTGCGTCAACGCTTCGTCCTGCACGCAATGCGGCCAGCCCCACAGCACCTGGCCGTCACGCAGCTCGGCGAGGTCGGCGGCGTCGGGTTTGGCGAGCAGAATGACGTCGCACTCGGCGATCAGGTCCGCACGGCTGCGCATTCCACCCACCGAGGCTGCCAGGGTTTCGTCCGAGAAGCCGAAGCGTGCGCCGTAGCCACACTCAAGGTGGATCCGGTCGAGCACGTCGGCATCGATGCGGTCGAGGTGTTCGGGGTGGATCGGTAGGCGGTACTCGTTCTCCTTGCGCGTCGTGGCGATGACGCCGAGCGTCAGGCGAGTGGTCACCGGATCGACACCAGTTGATCGATCGAGTCGATCGGCAGGTCGCCGTCGACGATGGCCGTGACGTTCATCGAGTTGAGGACGATCGCGCCCTTGTGGTTGGCCAGGAACGCGGTGTCGGAGGCATCCCGGCCCGTGGCGATGCGCACCAGGCTCTGCCGCGGCGCCAGCAGCGTCGCGTCGACCACCCGCCACTGACCGTCGACGAACGCCTCGGCGACGGCGTGAAAGTCCATGGGGGACAACCCCGGAGCGTAGACGGCGACCAACCGGGCCGGGACGTTGACCGCCCGCAGCATGGCCACCACCAGGTGCGCGAAGTCTCGGCAGACACCTGCCCCTGCCAGCAGCGTGTCGACGGCCCCGTCGATGGCGTCACTGGAGCCGGGTACGTAGTTCAGCCGCCCGCCTACCCAGGCCGCCACGTGTTCGAGCAGTATGGTCGAGTCGGCATACTCGCCGAACTCCGTTGCGGCGAAACCGTAGAACTTGTCGGCCTCGGCATAACGGCTGGGTCGCAGATACATCGACAGGTCGTAGTCGGTCACCGGTGGTGGGTCGGTCTGGCCGATGATCGTCGCGGAATAGGCGACCTTCATGTTGCCGCCACGGACGTAGATCTTGTGGATCCGGTTGCCGTGCGCGCCGCTGATCTCCATCGGTTTCACGGCCTTGCCGTCCAGCATGAAACCGAGATACTCGTAGACCTCGGCGTCGGGGTGCGGCGCGACGGCGATCTGGAACTCCAGCGTCGTCGGCGACGTGATGTCCACCTCGAGCTGACAACCGACGTCCCGTTTGAAGGGGACCGTCACTCGCTAACCGTCGAGAAGCGTTGCGCGTGTTGCAGTGTCGACAGCACGGCGAGCGTGGCGGCCGCCCCCTGATTCGGACTGACGCCATCGGCCTGAGGCCCGTCGAAACCGCCACCGGTGGTCGGGTCCCACATGGCTGTGCCCGAATCGTTGGCGCCCTCGAACCACGACGCCGCGGCGCGGACGCCGTCGGGCCACTTGGCACTGGCGTCGACCACGGCGGCACGGGCGCAGGCATCCGCCAATGCGGCCACGTCGACGGGCTGACGCTCCCCCGTCAGCGCACCGCCGAGCAGTTCGCTCAGCATGTCGAGACCTCGTTGGCAGAGCTCCTGGCGATTGAGTGCCGATCCCGCCGCGATCATGGCTTCTGCGGCGACAGGATCGGCGTCGCTCGACTCCGGCAGCTGGTCGACGAAGGCGATCAGAAGCGCACGGGCGATCGCATGGCCGGGTTCGACCGACAGGATCTCCGCGGCACCCAGCGCCGCATAGGCCATCGCGTCCGGGAACGGCGACCGCACCTTGGCGGCCCGCTCGAACTGGATGACCGAGACCCTTCGGACCAGACCCACGCTGCTGTGCGCGGCGGCGGTGCCCAGCGCCCACAGGCAGCGGCCCCACCACACCTGCAGCGTCGGCTCGTCCAGCCAGTTGCCCTTGCCGTCCATTCGACTGCGGCAGGTGCCCGCGAAGGACTGGGCGTCGTTGAGGTAGCGCACGGCCAGCCCCGCCAGACCGTTCACCGCACCATCAGGATCGGGCTGTCGGGTCGCGACGACCAGGAGACGGGCCATGTCGTCGGTGCAGTAGCCGCCGCTGCGCTCGGGTTCGGCGAGCAGGGCGTGCTCGAAGGTCCCCCGCCGGTCGGAGATGTGCAGCAGGTGGTCGAAGACGGGCAGCGGCGCCGAGATCGGGGCCGTCATACCAACGCCGCTCGTTCGGCGACGACGCGACGCACGAGGTTCAGGTAGGCGGTCGCGGCGACGGGCCATCCCATCGACGGCGCCAAACGCCTTGCCTCCGCGGCCATGTCGCCCGTCATCCTCGGGTCGGTGAGCATGCGGCGCAGGGCGAAGGTCAACGCCTCCGGATCGTCGTGCGGGACGACCACCCCGGCGCCGCTGCCGAGCAGTTCGACGGCGTGCGGGAAGGCGGTCGCGACGACCGGCCTGCCTGCGGCCAGCGCGTCGACCAGTACTCCGGAGTTGGCCTGGTCGGTGGAGTCGTACGGCAGCACCACGGCCGCCGACGTCTGGATGAGCGCCGACAGCGACGCGGTGCTGCGGTAGATCGAGTCGAAGCCGACCGCCGTCGCGACGCCGGTGCTGCGCGCGCGTTCGATGCACGCTTCGCGGTAGGCCTCGCCCTCGGCGGCCAGCACGTTCGGATGGGTGGCACCGGCGACGAGGTAGCGGGGTTGGCCGCGTAGATCCTTGAGGGTGCTCATGGCGTCGATGACGCGCTCGACGCCCTTGCCCGGACCCATCAGGCCCCACGTCAGCAGCGTCGGCCTGCCTGCACGCTTCAGCGGGGCGACGGTCGGTAGCGTCGCGCCGCGCTGGATCGTGGTGACCTTCTTGCGGTCGACGAGGTAGGTGTTGCAGAGGCGTTCGTTGGCCGTCTCGGACATGACGACGACCCGGCCGGCCTTGGCGACCAGCGCCTCCATGTCCGAACGCTGTTGCGCTGAAGGATCTTTCAAGACCTTGTGGGCCACCACGATGAGCGGAACCCGCAAGCCGCCGATGACGTCGAGCACCTCGGCGCCGAAGAGGTCGTGGTCGTGCTGGACGATGGCGACGTCACGCTCGTTCAGTAGTCGGATACACGCGTCGACAGACGCCGACGATCCTCTGTCCAACTCGCCGACCACGGCGGCGCTCGACGACCCCTCGCCGTCGGCGACACGAATGACGCCGACGTCGGTCCCCTTGGCGGCCAAGCCGTCGGCCAACCCGGCACTGAACGTCGCGAGCCCACACGGCGTCGGCGGAAAACTCGTCAGCATGCCGATGGTCGGGTTCGAATGACGTTCCGGCACCACATGGCCCATGAACGACGGAAAACGGGATGGAGCGTTCAAAGGTGTTCCCGACTGGCGGATGTCACCGAAGTGCCCGGCGTGAGCGGTTGCTCGGAGAGAACAGCGGCGGACAGCTGACTCGATCCCGGACTGGTTGGGGTCCCAACAGGTCCCAGGTTACCACCCCGCCCGGCTCCTGGACCCCTTAAGGAACGCCATTCGCACTGCTAGACGGCGTGAGCGGGGGCCTTCACGCCTTCCGCGCATTGGCTCGCCGCACGGCCTCGTCGACCACGACTCCCGCGACTTCGATCAACTTGCGGTGTTCCGCCTGGCTCATCGCCTGTAACTGGAGGAAGGCCTCCTCGGCGGTGCGGCCCGTGCGGCCGCGGATGATGCCGATCGCCTGGTCGATCACTGGACGAGACGTCAACGCCTTGCGTAGCTGACCATTCAACGCCAACGCCTCGGCAAGTACCTGGGCGTTGTGCACGGCCGCCGCGGCAGGCCTCGCGAAGAGCTCACCCAATTCCTCGGCGTGCTCGTCGAAGACGTCCTTGCCGTGGGCGTACACACTGATCGCGCCGACCACCCGGTCCGGCAACAGCAGCGGCAACGCGAGCGCGCTGTGCACGCCCATGCGGCCTACGCGCGGCCCGAATCTCGGCCACATCTTCTCGCCACCCAACGAGCCCGACCGCACCGCACGGCCGTCCCGCACCGCCGTGATGCCCGGACCCTCGTGCAAGGTGACGTACTGAATCTCGTCGATCGCTGCGACGAACGGCGCGCTCGCGGCCAACGCAGCCACCCCGCCATCGGTTGCATCGGCCTTCAGCAGGGTGACCGTGGCACCGTCAGCACCCGGGATGGCGCGGCACGTGAACGCCGCCACCTGAGCGAGCAACTCGGGCAACCCCAGGCTGCCGGCGAGCAGACCCGCCAGGTCGTCGATACCCGCCCGGAGGTCGGCGACGTCGGGATCCTCTGCGGTGATCTCCGCCATCCCCGAAGCCTATGCCAGTCCGGCTCGATGCCTCGACACTGTTTCGAATCCCTTGGCGCAGAATGATTCTCAATGACGTCCGCGGTGGCATGTTCGAAACGAGGGTAGGGTCGGGGGATCGGGACCACCCAGGCCCCCATTTCAAAGGGCCGACTATGTCTGACAAGTCCCCAAGATCGACCATGTCCAAGAAGGCAGGCAAGTCCCTCAAGGAGAAGCGCGCCGACAAGCGCACGAAGGCAGATACCACCTCTGCCACCGAGGACGCCATTCGCAAGAAGCGGTAGTTCGCCTGCGCGCCGGGGTCCATCTGAACTGCGGCGCGATAAGCCGAGGTGACGACGCCGAGCGCGCGATGACGACGCTGTTCGGTATCGATTTGCGAGCAAAGTTCGATACCGATTGACGCAACTCGTAGCTGACAGCTAAGTTTGTCCCAGATTTGGGACGGGTTTGTTATCGGGGGGAGTCGTCATGGGGCGTTGGATCACGGGCATGTTCTCGGCACAGGGTGCCGTAAGCACCCATGCCGACGACGGCTGCTCGGTCTGCGACCACCCATTCGGACACCTGACGCACGCCTGCATCAGCTCGATCGACACGGTGCCGTCCATCGTCAGCCGACAGATCCGCCTGCCCGAGACCGACGTCGCCTAGCGGTAGTAGATCTCGTCGCCGGTGGGGTATCCCCCGCCATACGTCGTGAGGTGCACGTGGTCGAAGTGGGCCATTCCCGAGTACTGAGGTCCGCTCGGCGTGTAGTACTCGCCGCGCCAGATTGCGTCTTGTAGATGGAACCGCGCCGCGTTCTCGAGTGCCCAAGAGACGATTTCGTTGCCGAGCGCGATGCCCGCCGAGGAACTCGGGTTGGGAATCATCACGTCCAGCGCCAGGCCGTTCGGATGCCATCTCAGCGCATCGGGCCGGACGCCGCCGATGTCGTGGATCTGCGGGAATCGCGCGCTGATGCTACGGGCCAGGAAGATCGTGTCGATCTGCAGTCCCCGCTCGGGTGCGACGCCCATCGGCAGGGCGCGGTCGATGACGCGCCAGCGTGACGCCGCCGACGTCGAGGAGGCTGCCAATTGTGCGGGCGCAGCCTTGGAGAACAGGGACATTCCGGCAGGCGCCGACGATGAATAGCCGGCGTCCGAGGCGGACACCACCTCCAGGCAGCAGGGCTGCGCGGGGGCCGCGACGACTGGCTTGGCCTCTTCCTTCGCGGCGAGCGGATGGGCACTGCCACCGGCCGCCGACAGCACCGCAAACGAGGCCACGATTCCAGCCAGCAGGAACGGCGGCCTCCGCCGTTCCTGGACCATCCGGTGCCTGCCCACGAGAGCACTTTACGAGTACACAGGAGGTAAACAGTAATCTTTCCGAGATCAGTTCGTGATCTGCGAGGGATTTCTTAAATTGTATTAGTCGTCGATTTCGCTGGAAACGTCGTTTGAACTGCACAAATGTGCCACGGACCTATGACACAGTGGATGCCGAGCCCGTTCGAAGGAAATCAAGGGACACTCACGCCAATGCACGATGACTACGGCCGAGAGCCGTCATGGCCGGTCGCCGTCGTCGTCGGGACGCTGGCGTTCGTCGTCGGCGTGATCGTCCGAGTCCGAAACTGTGTCGGACGGCTGTTCGGGACTCGCGACAAGCGCCGGTCCGGAGACGAAGACAAAGTCAAAGACAAAGACAAAGACAAAGACGACTAGCTCAACGGGAACGGCAACCCTGTCCGGCTTCGCCGATTCCCGCCCGGCAGCCGTGGCATGCCCCCACCATCGAACTCACGATGAGGGGAGGGCCAGTGACCAAGTACGTCTTCGACTTCACCGAGGGTGACAAGAGTCAGAAGGATCTGCTGGGTGGCAAGGGGGCGAATCTCGCCGAGATGACGAACCTCGGTCTGCCCGTGCCGCCGGGGTTCACCATCACCACGGAGGCATGCCGAGAGTTCCTCTCCCACGGCAGCGCACCTGGGGAACTGCGGGTGCAGGTCACGATGGCGCTGCGGGGGCTGGAGGACGGCGTCGGCCGACGTCTCGGCGACCGCCACGATCCGTTGCTGGTGAGTGTCCGCTCCGGCGCAGCGTTTTCGATGCCAGGGATGATGGAGACGGTGCTCAACATCGGGCTCAACGACGCCAGCGTGAAGGGTCTCGCCGAGGAGTCCGGCGACGAGCGCTTCGCCTGGGATTCGTACCGCAGACTGCTGCAGATGTTCGGCAAGACCGTGCTCGAGATGCCGGGTGAGATCTTCTCCGACGCACTGGACAAGGCGAAGTCGACGAAGGGGGTGATCAGCGACGTCGAATTGGACGTCGACGACCTGAAGGAACTCGTCGCCATCTTCAAGGACGCCGTGCACGAACACTGCGGCCAGGAGTTCCCCCAGCATCCACGCGAACAGTTGGACATGGCCATCAACGCGGTCTTCAACTCGTGGAACACCGACCGGGCGCGGCTGTACCGGCGCCGGGAGCGCATCCCGCAGCACCTCGGCACCGCCGTGAACGTCTGCACCATGGTGTTCGGCAATCTCGGCGACACCAGCGGCACCGGCGTCGCCTTCACGCGCGACCCGGCCTCGGGCCGATCCGGGGTGTACGGCGATTACCTGTCCAATGCGCAGGGCGAGGACGTGGTCGCCGGGATCAGGAACACCCTGTCGCTCGACGACCTCAAGACACTGGACCCGGCGTCGCACAAGCAGCTGATCAAGGTGATGCGCCGGTTGGAGACGCACTACCGCGATCTGTGCGACATCGAGTTCACCATCGAGCGCGGCAAACTGTGGATGCTTCAGACCAGAGTCGGGAAGCGCACCGCCGCAGCGGCTTTCCGGATCGCCAGCCAATTGGTCGACGAGAACCTCATCACGATGAACGAGGCGTTGACCCGCGTCACCGGGTCACAGCTGGCGCTGCTGATGTTCCCGCAGTTCGACCGGTCGGCCCAGCGCGAGCTCCTCACCAGGGGGATGGCCGCCTCACCGGGCGCCGCGGTGGGCAGGGCGGTGTTCGACTCCCCCACCGCCAAGCAGTGGGCCGCCCGCGGCGAGCAGGTGGTGTTGGTGCGCAAGGAAACCAACCCCGACGACCTCGAGGGCATGATCGCCGCGGACGGGATCCTGACCGCCCGCGGCGGCAAGACGTCGCATGCGGCCGTCGTCGCACGCGGCATGGGCAAGACGTGTGTCTGCGGCGCCGAAGCGCTCGACGTGGACTCCGTGGCACGGACCGCGCGGGTCGGCTCGGTGGTGATCGGAGAGGGTGACGCCATCAGCATCGACGGGTCGACCGGCGAGATCTTCCTCGGGGCGATGCCCGTCGTGCCGTCCCCGGTGGAGACCTACATCGAGTCGGGCCTGGCGGCGGCCCTCGAAGGCGCCGACGACGAGACCACCGCCCTGGTCACGGCGGTGGACCGACTGTTGTGCCACGCCGACGACTCTCGCAGGCTGGCCGTCCGCGCCAACGCCGACACCGCCGAGGATGCCGTCCGGGCGAGATCCCTTGGGGCCCAAGGCATCGGCCTGTGCCGCACCGAGCACATGTTCCTTGGCGACCGTCGGACGCTGATCGAAAGGGTGATCCTGGCGGGCACCAGCGAAGAGCGTGACGACGCACTTGCCGCCCTTTTGCCGTTGCAGCGCAAGGACTTCACCGAGCTGCTCAATGCCATGGACGGTCTTCCGGTGAACATCCGGCTGCTCGACCCGCCGCTGCACGAGTTCCTGCCCGACCGCACGGAGCTCGCGGTCAAGGTCGCCCTCGCCGACGCCGCCGGCGAGACGGGTGAGCAGGTCGACAAGGACCGCAAGCTGTTGGCCGCCGTGGAGTCGCTGCACGAGTCGAACCCGATGCTGGGCTTGCGCGGCGTGCGTCTGGGACTGGTGACGCCGGGCCTTTTCGCCTTGCAAGTGCGGGCCATCG
>JAOPUT010000298.1 GCA_025963385.1 Mycobacterium sp. | reverse complement strand
TCACCACCCCACGTCACCCTTGCCATGATCGCCATCAGATCCCTGGTGCTCTTGCCCGCATGCACCGACCGCAGCCAACTCTCCATCGTCTGCTGGTCGAGACGATGCGCCGTCGGTGCCGTCCACGGCTGCCCGAGGGGGACCTGCCTGCTGAGTCGCTCGAACCGCCACTGAATGCGCGAAACATCAAGCAGCTCAAGGATCGACAGCTTGGGGATGGTACTGCGGTAGGACCTGACCCGACCGCGCCAGCGGATCAGGTTCTTGCCCTTGTTGTAGGTCGACACGGTCTGGCAACCGAGTTCGGCGGCGAGCTCGAGCACCGCGGTCTGCGTCGGCCCGACGAACGTGCCGCCGAGGTCGACGGGGACGCCCGCGATGGTGGTGGTGTGGGACCGGCCGCCGACGCGGTCACGGCCTTCGAGGACGATGACGTCGTACCCGAGCCCGGTCAGGCTGCGGGCGGCAGTCAAGCCGGCGAACCCGGCGCCCACGACGACCACGTCTACCATGCCCTCAGTGTGCCGATTTCGGCGCGCACACGTACCCGTACCGAACGTTTTCGCGCCGAATCGCATTAGGGTCTGGGCCGTGAAGGTCATGACAGCGCTGTTCGGACCGACGGATGCGATCGAAAGGGCACGCGCGCTGCGCGACGCGGGCGCCACCGGCGTGTTCACCTTCGAGGGGCCGCACGACGTGTTCGCGCCGCTGACGCTGGCCTCGACGGTGGGCGGGCTGGACCTCATGACCAACGTGGCGATCGCGTTCCCGCGCAATCCGATTCACCTCGCGCACCAGGCCATCGACCATCAGCTGCTCGCCGAGGGCCGGTTCATCCTTGGTCTCGGCACCCAGATCCGCACCCAGATCGAGAAGCGGTTCGGCGCCGACTTCGACCGTCCGGTCGCGCGGATGACGGAGCTGATCGGCGCACTGCGGGCGATCTTCGAGGCGTGGACCACCGGTGAGCGGCTGACCTTTCACGGCGAGTTCTACCGGCACACTCTCATGACCCCGAACTTCACCCCGAAGTCCATCCCGCACGGACCGCCGCCGATCTACGTCGGCGCGCTCGGTCCCCGGCTGACCCGCGCGACGGCCGAGGCCGCCGACGGTCTGCTCGTCATGCCGTTCGGTTCCAAGCGCTTCCTGCACGAGGTCACCATGCCCATGGTCGACGAGGGCCTGGCGGCCTCCGGGCGTACCCGCGCGGAGTTCACGGTCGTGCCAGAGATCATCGTGTCGGTCGGCGACCAGGACCCGCGCCACACGTCGACGCGCCAGCTGCTGGCGTTCTACGGGTCGACGCCCGCCTACCGCCCGGTGCTCGAGGCCCACGGCTGGGGCGACCTGCAGCCCGAGCTGCACGCATTGTCCAAGCAGGGGCGGTGGCAGGAGATGGGCGGCCTGATCGACGACGACGTGCTGCACACCATCGCGGCGTGTGGCACCCCCAAGGAGATCGCCGCGCACATCCGGGACCGGGTGGCAGGCGTCAGCGATCAGGTGTGCGTGTACCAGCCGGCTCCCATCCAGGTTGAGTCATTGGCCCGGATCGTCGACGCACTGCAAGGCTGACTGGTTATCGTGGGGTCTGGTACGGAGCAGGACCAAGGGAGGTTCTTGATGGACGACCGGGCGGAATACTCGGACGTGCTGATCATCGGCGCGGGTATCTCGGGCCTCGGGGCGGCGTATCGCATCCGGGAGAAGAACCCCAAGCTCAGCTTCACGATCCTCGAGCGGCGTGAGCGTATCGGCGGTACGTGGGACCTGTTCCGCTATCCGGGCATCCGCAGCGACAGTGACATCTTCACCCTCAGCCTGCCCTTCGAGCCGTGGACCAGGCCCGAGAACGTGGCCGACGGCGGCGACATCCGCGAGTACCTCACCGACGCGGCGCGCAATCACGGCATCGACCGCAACATCCGATTCGACACTCACGTGAAGTCGGCCGAGTGGGACTCGTCCACCGATACGTGGACGCTGCGCACCGAAACGCCCGACGGGGCGGTGAAGCTGTATCGGGGCCGGTTCCTGTTCTGCGGCACCGGCTACTACAACTACGACGAGCCGCACACGCCGGAGTTCACGGGCATCGAGGACTTCGCCGGCGACGTGGTACATCCGCAGTTCTGGCCGGAGTCGCTGGACTACTCGGGCAAGCGGGTCGTGGTGATCGGCAGCGGAGCGACGGCCATCAGCCTGGTGCCCGCCCTGGCGAAGACGGCCGCGCACGTCACTATGCTGCAGCGCTCGCCCACCTACATGATGTCGATGGCGCGGATCGACCCGATGGTGCAGGCCATCCGGAAGGTGTTGCCCCGCAAGCTGTCCCACGCGGTCGTCCGGATGCGGAACGCCGCCTTCTCGGTGCTGTCGTATCTGATGTTCCGCAAGGCCCCGAAGTTCGGTCGCTGGCTGATCCGCAACCGGACCATCGCGGCGCTTCCCGAGGGCTACGACGTCGACGTCCACTTCAAGCCGCGCTACGACCCGTGGGATCAGCGCATGTGCCTGGTCTTGGACCGGGACCTGTTCGATCACATCGGCGATGGGCGCGCCGAGGTGGTGACCGACCACATCGACCACTTCGACTCCGCGGGCATCGTGCTGAAGTCCGGCAGGCACCTGGACGCCGACGTCATCGTGACGGCGACGGGATTGCAACTGCAGGCGCTGGGCGGCATCGAGGTCGTCGTCGACGGGGAGCCGATCAATCCCACCGATCGCTTCGTCTACAAGGAGTATCTGCTCGAGGACGTGCCGAACATGGCGTGGTGCATCGGGTACACCAACGCGTCGTGGACGCTGCGTGCCGACATGACCGCACGTGCGGTGGCGAAGCTGTTGGCGTACATGGATTCTCACGGCTACACCCACGCCTATCC
>JAOPUT010000274.1 GCA_025963385.1 Mycobacterium sp. | reverse complement strand
AAGCTAGTTGACGCAGGGTATTCCGCTGCCGCTGATGGGAAGGCCCTGGTCGGGCGCGGGCGCGTCGGAACTGCCGACGTCGATTCCCAACGACTCGCCTGCCGACGGCGCGGTGGCCAGGCTTGCGGCGTCGGTGGGAAGGGAGTAGCCGTCGCCGAGTACGACGCGGATGCGCCCGGCGGGCACGTCGGTGCGCGATTGCGGCGGTGCGACGATGCCGAGCATGGTCGCGACTGCCTGCGCGGCGGGCTCACCGCCCGTTCCGTAGTCGACGGCGGTCGCCTGCGACTCGCCCGCCGCGGTGAGGCTGAGGGCACCTTCGCGGTAGCCGTTGCGGCTGAGGATGTTCGACGCCTCGGTCGCCATGCCGCGGACGCCACTCGCATTGACCACGTCGACGGTGACGGTGGCCGGCGCGACGGGAGTGGGCGTGGCCGAGGGATCGCCGAAGGTCGACGTGACGAGGGCGCGGATCGCGGTGGGATCGACGATGTTGACGTCCTGGCCGTAGATCGTGTCGTATCGCACCACCGGAAGCGTTTGGTAATGCACCTGTTCGCCGGCGAGCCCACCGATGCGGCGGAACAGGTCCTGATCCCACCCACTGGACAGCACGATGTCCTGGCGGGCAACTCCCATGAGCGCGTTGAGCTTTCCCACGTCGCTGAACGAGCCGGAACCCTGCAACTGCCGGATGACGGAGATCAGGAAGGCCTGCTGCCGGTGGGTGCGGTCAAGGTCGCCGTTGTCGAGTCCGTGGCGCTGCCTGACGAACGCGAGAGCCCCTCTGGCGTCCAGGGTCTGGCGTCCGGCGGGGAAGTCGGCGCCGGAGTAGTCGTCGTGAACGGAGTGGTTCAGGCAGACCTCGACTCCACCCAAGCTGGCGGCCACGTCGTAGAAGCCCGCGAGGTTGACCTCAGCGAAGTAATCGATCGGAACGCCCGTCAGTGCCCGCACCACCGCCAGCGTCGCCTTGCGACCGGCCTCCCGGCCCTGTTTCTCAAGGGTGCCCTGGTCCGTCTCGCCGTCGTCGACCAGCTTCTGCTCCTCGCTGGCCTTGGTCAGCCCGTAGGCTTCCTTGATCTTGATGTGGTCGTAGCCCGGCACGATGCCGGAAACGCTCACGTAGTCGTCGCGAGGTATCGAGAAGGCCTCGACGCTTCCGTCCTCGGCGAGGTGCACCAGGATCAGCGTGTTGGTGTTGTAGCCACCGGAGCTCGAGTCGCCCGCGTGCAGCTGGTCGAGCATCTCCTGGGGCAGGTCGTTGCCGTTTTGATCCTTGCGGGAGTCCAGGCCGATCAGCAGGATGTTCACTGCGGCGCCGGTCGATCGAGGCGCGTCGGCACCCAGTGCCTGGGACACCGTGATGCCGCTCAGCATGCCGTGCAGCGTCCACCAGCCGAACCCGGTGATTGCCAGCACCGCGCCGGTGACGACGGCCAGCCCGCCGCGAAGGATCCGCGCCACGGTCACTCGCCGTCGTGGAGCCGACGGCATCAGGTGACGTGCACGCTCACCCATCACCGCCGCCTTCGATTCGTCGCCATCCTCACCATGCGCGAGGAACCTTGAGACTCGGCCGAGAAAGTGGTGGAAGTCACCCTCGGCGCACGGCCCGCGATCTCCGGTCGTTCGCAATGGTGGCTAGGCCACCACGCCTTGCCGTACGCGCACCACAGAATAGGTGTACCAATCGGCCCGTCGCCACTCGGCGACGGGCCGGGCGTCAGCGCAAGGTGAGCCAGAGCAGACTGCCCACACCAGCCACGACGCAGTACACCGCGAACGGTTTCAGGGTCCGGGTGTGGAAGTACTTGGTGAGAAACCGGACGGCCAGGTAGGCGCTGACGAATGACGCGACGCTGCCTGCGAACACCTGACCGCCGATGCCGGCGCCCAAGGGGCCGAACAGATCCGGGATCTTGAGGACTCCAGCGGCGAGGATCACCGGGGTCGCCAACAAGAACGAGATTCTGGCGGCTTCCTCGTGGGTGAGTCCACGCAGCAGGCCGGCCGTCATCGTCACCCCCGAGCGGCTGATTCCCGGCAGCAGTGCCAGCGTCTGAGCAGACCCGATCAGGGCGCCCCGCCACAGCGGAGTCTTGGCGAGTCGGTCGTCGATGCCACTCGACTCGTCGACGGCGGTCGTGGCGGCCGTGAGCCCGTCTCGAGCTGCGGGGCCTTCGGCGAGGCGGGTGTGATTCCTCGACAACATCGGGTTGGCGTTGGCCGCGTGGCCTGCGGCCCCGGTGCCGAGACGCCGGCGAAGGTGTTCGACCGCATACAGGATGACTCCGTTGGCGATGAGAAAGGCGGCCGCGGGTATCGGTTTGCCCAGGGTCGTGCGGAACGTGTGCTCAAGAGCCACACCGCAGACACCGACCACGATCGTGCCGACGACGATGAGCCAGGCCAGGCGTTCGCCGGTGGTCTGAATTCTTCGGTATCGAATCGAGGTGAAGAAGCCAGCGATGATCTGCACCCAGTCGCGCCAGAAGAACAGCAGGAGGGCCGCCGCGGTCGCTACGTGCAGGCCGACGATGAACGCGAGGTAAGGCGATTCCGGTGACGAGACGTTGAGGTCTTGAGCCCATCGGCCCCCGATCAGGGCGGGCACCAGGACGGAATGACCGAGACTGGAGACGGGAAAGAGCTCGGTCACGCCCTGAAACAGGCCGACGACGGTCGCTTCGACATAGCTCAGACTGCTCACACAGAAGCACCTCCAGGTTGGTTTTGGGGGACCGCGCGGTCGCGCGTGATCGCCGGTCGCTCGATGACGGCGACGTTGGTCGTTCGCAACCGCAGTGTTGCGCCTGATCCGGGAATCGTGCCTTGGCGGCGCTGAGAATTTGCTGAGGATGCTTGGACGCCGCACGTGGCTGCCGCCTTCGCCCCCAGCAAGAGTTCCTCGCATCGTCTCAACGGCGGTAGCGCGGGCTCAGCTTCTCCTCAGCGGGGCCAACCTACCCTGGCGCGATGGGCTCACGCAGGCGAAACGGCGGCGATCTGCTGCAGAATCCGCAGCGGTCGACGATGCCGCCGTCACGTGGACCACTGCGGCCCGTCGAGATGGCGCAGGCCGCGGTGATGGCGGCCTTGTGCGCGGCGACGTCGATCGTGTCGGCTCTCATTCCGTTGATCGCCGGGCTGTCCTTGTTGGGGACGGTTCCGATGGGGTTGCTCGCCTACCGCTACCGGTTCCGCGCGCTGGCCGCGGCAACGGTGTCGGGAGGCGTGATCGCGTTCGTGGTCTCGGGCAATGGCGGCCTCAGCACCGTTGTGGGCTGCGCGTACATCGGCGGTATCACCGGCATCGTCAAACGTCGGAGGGGCGGCTTTGCGACGGTCGTGGTGGTGTCGCTCGGCGCCGGTGTGTTGGCGGGTGCGGCATCGGTGGCCACCCTGTTGGTGCTGTCCAGACTGAGGGAGCTGGCGTTCGCCTCGATGCGGGCCAACGTCGACGGCATCGCGGTGGTCATGGCGCACCTCCCGGGCTTACACGTTCCTGCGGATTGGCTCAAACGAACCTTCGAAGCGGCGCTTCACTTTTGGCCGTGGTTCGTCGGAGGCGGATCGGTCGCTGGCGTCGTCGGCACGACGGTAGTGGGGTGGTGGGCGCTCTCGCGGGTACTGCGTCGGCTCGGTGAGATCCCCGACGTGCACATGCTCGAGGCGCCCTGCGAGAACGGACCGATCGCGCCCGTGCCCGTGCAGCTGCGCGACGTGACGTTCCGCTATCCCACGATGGACCACGACGCGCTCGGGCCGGTGACGATGCACCTCGGCGCCGGCGAGCACGTCGCCGTCACCGGTGCGAACGGTGCGGGCAAGACCACGTTGATGCTGGTCCTCGCCGGCCGGGAGCCCAATGCGGGCACCGTCGATCGACCAGGCGCGGTCGGCCTCGGTCACTTCGGCGGTACGGCAGTGATCCTGCAACATCCCGAGAGCCAGGTGCTGGGCAGTCGAGTCGCCGATGACGTGGTGTGGGGATTGCCGACCGGACATGGCACCGACGTAGCCGGCCTGCTGGCCGAGGTCGGTTTGGCGGGATTGGCCGATCGAGATACCGGTGGTCTGTCCGGCGGGGAGTTGCAAAGGTTGGCCGTTGCCGCCGCGC
>JAOPUT010000262.1 GCA_025963385.1 Mycobacterium sp. | reverse complement strand
GATCGTCGGCGCCGGCGCCACCGGGGTGGCCATGCAGGTACTGCGCGCGGTGACCGGTCCTGGCGACCGGATCGTCTTGACCACACCGACATTCGACGGCTACCCGATCATCGCGAAGATGGCCGGGCTGGCTGCCGTCGAGGTTCCGCTGAGCAAGCACGGCCGCCATGACCTGGACGCAATGAGCGATGCGGCGGCCCATGCGCGAGTGGTGGTGCTGTGCCGTCCGCACAACCCGACGGGCACCATCGAGTCGGCCGGCGATCTCGAACGGTTCCTGTGTCGCATCCCGATGGACACGGTGGTGATCCTCGACGAGGCCTACGCCGAATTCGTGGCCGACGCCGACCGAATTGATGCCGCCGCGCTGGTCGGGCGTCACCCGAACGTCGTGGTGCTGCGCACCTTCTCCAAGGCGTACGGACTGGCGGGGCTACGCATCGGTTACGGTTTCTGCGGGTACGAATTAGGCCGTCTGCTGTGGGCGATGCAGCTGCCATTCGGGGTGGGGATCTGCAGTCTGGTTGCGGTCTCCGCTTCGTATGCAGCCGAAGACCAACTGCGACAACGCGTTGCGCTCATCACGGCCGAACGGCGGTATCTTCAGATGCGCTTGCGGTCGGCAGGCATCTACAGCACCGACGCGCATGCCAACTTTCTGTACCTGCCGTCGTCCGGCCGGCCATGGCGTGAAGTGTTCGCGGACACTGCTCTGCAGCTGCGGCACTACGACGACGGCGCCGTGCGGATCACCGTCGGCACCCGCCCGTCCACCAAGCCGATCATCGCTGCCGTCGAAGCGTCTGGAGGGCACCCGTGACACCACCCAGCGCATCGACGTCGGTCGACCGGACGTACTTCCGCGGCTCGCCCGACTACGAAGCGGCCCGCCGCTCGACCGTGTGGAACGGGCTTCTGCCGCAACGATTTCCCGACCTGATCGTTCAAGCTCGCGACACCGATGACGTCATCGCGGCAATGCGGTACGCGCGCACCCACGGCCTGCGTGTCGGTGTCCGATCGGGCGGTCACAGCTGGGCCGCCACCCACCTGCGCGACGGGGGTCTACTGCTCGACGTCAGCAACCTCGACCACTGTGTCGTCGACGCGGAGCGGATGACCGCCATCGTCGGCCCGGGCAAGGTGGCCAGTGTCTTCGCCGCCGAACTGGACGCTCTGGGCCTGTTCTTCCCAGCCGGCCATTGCGAGGGCATCTGCCTCGGTGGATATCTGTTGCAGGGCGGTTATGGCTGGAACAGCAAGGTGCTCGGGCCGGCGTGTGAGAGCGTACTCGGGCTCGAGGTGGTGACCGCCGACGGTGAACGGCTCTACTGCGACGAAGAACACCATCCCGACCTGTACTGGGCCGCAAGGGGATCCGGGCCAGGGTTCTTCGCCGTCGTCACCTCGTTCACGGTCAGGTTGCACCCCCGCCCGCCCGCGGTCGGGACCTGCCTGTACATCTACCCGATCGAGCTGGCCGAGGAGGTGTTCACCTGGGGCCGGTCCATCAGCCAGGATCTCGATGACCGGGTCGAGCTGCAGATCCTGACCTCGCGCAGCCTTCCCGCGGCGGCACTGGAGAGGCCCGGCATCGTGATCGCCTCACCGGTCTTCGCCGAGTCGGACGGCGAGGCCGCCAAAGCGCTTGCCGCGCTTGGCACCTGTCCGGTCGTCGAGCAGGCGATCGTCGCCCTCCCGTACGCACCGACGACCGTGCCCAACTGGTACGCGGTGATCATGGGCAACTACCCGACCGGGTACCGGTACATCGCCGACAACATGTTCACCTCGGCATCGGCGGAGGACCTGCTGCCCGGTATCCGCACGATCATCGAAACCATGCCACCGCATCCCTCACACTTCATCTTCACCGGCTGGAAGACGTCTTCAGCCCGCGAGGACATGGTGTACGGGGTCGAGGACGAGATCTATCTCGGGCTCTACACCGTCTGGCAGGACCCGGCCGACGACGACAGGTATTGCGACTGGGCCGGGTCGAACATGGCGGCGATGTCGCACCTGGCCACCGGCATCGCGCTCGCCGACGAGAACCTCGGCCGTCGTCCGGCGCGGTTCATCTCCGAAGCCAACATGGCGCGCCTGGATGCGATTCGGTCGATCTACGACCCGGACGCCGGGTTTCACAGCTGGATGAGCCGTCCGTGATCGACGATCGATGCGCAGAGGACGACGGGCACGACGCCGTCGTCATCGGCGCGGGACCGGCCGGCCTCGCCGTCGCGCGCCAACTGCGCCATCGCCACGGGATCGAGGCGCTCGTCGTCGACGCCGCGATGGAACCGGTGGCGTCGTGGCGCAGGCGCTACGACGACTTCCGGCTCAACACCACGGGTTTCCTGTCACACCTTCCGGGACAGCGGATTCCGATGACGGCGGGCCGTTGGCCCACCAAGGAGGACATGGTCCGTTACTTCGACAGCTACGTGCGGCGACAGAACATCAGCCTGGCCCTCGGGTGTGACGTCTCCCGGGTCGACCGGGCCGGTGATCGGTGGGAGCTGAGCACGTCGTCGGGGGTCATCGCAGCCAGGGCGGTCGTCCTGGCCACCGGCAACTACCGCACCCCCGTCGTCCCGGCGTGGCCTGGGCTGGCGGGCTTCACCGGTGAACTCGTACACTCAGCGGCCTTCGTCAATGCCTGGCCGTACCGCGACCGAGACGTCCTCGTCGTCGGTGGGGGCAATTCGGCCGCCGACATCGCCGTGCAGCTGGCCAAGTCCGGCGCACGCCGGATCTGGTTGGCGATTCGCACCCCACCGCACCTGGTGCGTCGTGCGGTCGGGCCGATCCCGTCGGACATCTTCCTTGAGCTGTTCGCCCGGGTGCCTGCCAACGTCGTCGATCCGATCATCAGGCAGCTCAACCGTCTCACCATCGGGGACCTGTCCGCGTACGGCTTCGCGCGTCCCGCACTCGGATTGAAGGCGACCGTGG
>JAOPUT010000257.1 GCA_025963385.1 Mycobacterium sp. | reverse complement strand
TGCCGGTCACGAGGTTGGTTTCCACGACCTGGCCGCGACCGCTGGTGTCGCGTTCGAGCAGCGCGGCCAGCACTCCCTGCACGGCGGCCTGCGCCGCCCCCCAGGACGCGTAGGCGAAGGTGGTGTACGCGGGCCCCGGTCGCGGCGTGAGTCCTCGCTTCTCGTGCATGACGCCGGTCTTCGCCATCACCAGGGCTTCCCAGCCCTTGTAGTCGCGGAACCGTCCCGTCGAGCCCCACCCGGTGATCGTCGCGACCACCAGTCGCGGGTAGGCCTTCGCCAGCGAGTCGTGGGTGAGACCGATGCGCTCGGCAGTGGTCGGTCGCATGGTGTTGACCATGACGTCGGCGCGCCGGAGCAAGTCGCGCAGCCGGTCGAGGTCGGCGTCGTCGTGCAGGTCGAGGATGACGCTGCGCTTGCCGCGCAAGAGTGCGGGCCAACCCGCTTGCGCGCGCAGCGGGTTGCCGTCAGGCGGCTCGACCATGATCACCTCGGCGCCGCAATCGGCGAGGAACTGGGTCGCCTGGGCACCAGGCAGCGTGGTCGTCAAGTCGACGACTACGAGGCCGGCCAGTGGCCCGATCGACGCCGCCTCCGTTTGCGACATGTCCGCTCCCTAAGGTCTGATGACAGATTTCGCCGCGACGTGTTGTGATGCACGCCACGTCAGCATCGCAGCGCTCAATATTAATGTCAATGCATTAGTCTTCGACGATGTCGATAGAGTCGCCGGAATGACCGATGAAACGGCGGAGCACGGCGGATTCCCTGCGATGCGGAGCTGGCAGGAACCGGCCCTACGCAATCCGGGCGGCGGCGCCGAGTACGGTGACATGATCGTTGCGCTGCGCGAGTTCCTCGACGACGTTGCCGCGGCTGCGCCGGATACGGCGACCACGGTGGCCCTGACGGAGGACCTGAAGTCGTGGTCGAAGCGTCTGGCGCCGACGGCGGTCTCGGAGCGCAGACAAGTATTCGCCAGACGGCTCGACCTGCCCGGTCGCGGGCAGACCATGTCCCCGAACTTCATTCCTGTCGCGGGCGACCACCTGGGTGTCGAGGGCAGGGTCACCTTTGGCCGCTACTTCCTCGGCGGTGGCGGAGCAGTACACGGCGGCGCGATACCACTGCTCTTCGACGAAGTGGTGGGACGTCTCGCCAACTCGGGAGGGCGAGCGCCATCGCGAACCGCGTACCTGCACACCGATTTCCGGTCGATCACACCCGTCGGTGAAGAGCTCGCGGTGAAGGCCTGGTTCGTCAGTGAGGAGGGCCGAAAGAGGATCCTTCGCGCCGAACTCACCCACGGGGACACTCTCTGCGCCGAGGCCGAGGGGTTGTTCATCGTGCTGCGGCCCGACCAACCCTGACCCCTCACCAACCTCTCCGCGAGCGGTCAACGGGTGCGGCGGCAACGCTGGACATCGGCCTCGCGCCGGATGATCAGCTCGCGCAGGGCGACGCGATCCGGCTTGAGCATCGGTGTCAGCGGTAGCTCGTCAATGACGAGAAGTTCGTCGGGCGCCTTGTAATCAGCAAGTTCGGAAGCGGCGTGCCTACGTAGCTCCGTCAGGGTAGGTGGCGAATCGCCATCCACCGGGACCACACAGGCCACACCGATCTCACCGATCACCGGTGCGGAACGGCCGAGCACTGCAACGCTTTTCACGCCGGGGTGACCGGCGAGGGTCCGCTCCACCTCGCCAGGGTGCACGTTGTATCCGCCGCGGATGTACATGTCGCCACTGCGTCCGATCAGGGTGAGATTCCCGTCGACGCCGACTTCTCCGATGTCACCGGTACGCAACCAGCCGTCCCTCAGCACCTCCGCGGTGAGTTCCGGGTTGCGCCAATAACCCCGCATCACGCACGGGCCGCTGACCTCGACGCCGCCGTCGGGCGCGATGCGCACCTCCGTGCCCACCGCAGGCCGACCGACGGTGCGGAACTGGACGTCGGCGCTGTCGTCGGGCTCGGTACCGCAGATCGTCGGGCACTCGGTCATCGCGTAGCGCACGACCAGCGGGACGCCTATCCGGTCGGCGACGCCGGCCACCAGTTCTGGCGAAGCCGGCGCCGTCGCGACGACACCGATCCTCAAGTGTGGCAAAGCCTCCGGGCTCACGCCGTCGACCTCGAGCAGCTTGGCCCACTGCGTCGGGACCGCCCCCGCCACCGTGACGTGTTCGTCACGAAGGACGTCGAACATGCCCTGCGCCGACCATGGTGTCGGGGGTATCACCAGCGCACTACCCCACAGCAGTTGATCCCACAGCTTGAACATGTAACCGGCATGGGCGAAGGGCGTCGAGGTGAGGCGCCGGTCGTAGGGAGCACTCATCACGCCCGCAGCCGCGGCTCCCGCCGCGAGTCTGTCGGCGTCGTACACCGCGCCCTTGGGCGTTCCCGTCGTCCCGCTGGTGAAGATCAACGCCACCGGGTCCCTGCGTGTGAGCTCCTCGGCCGGCGGCGCCGAGCGCGTCGGGTCAGTGCGCAACGCCTCCCGTGCCAACAGTGTTCCGCCCGCGGGTAGTGCGCCGAGCGCATGGTCGGCGACGATCAACGCGGGACCGGTCTGCTGCAGAATCGATTCGATCTCGCGCCTGCCCAACCGGGGATTGAGGCCCGTGGTGATGGCGCCGATCATGGCCGCCGCGGCATAACAGGTTGCGTAGTCGATGCCCGACGGCAGCCAGAGCATGACGACGTCGCCCTTGCCAACGCCGAGCTCGGCGAACTGGGCCGCCACCGTTCTGGCCCGGCCGATCCACTGCGCGAACGTGATTCGCGCGCCCGGTTCGACGTAGGCCTCGCGGTCGCCGTGAACGTCAGCCGCCACCTCCAGCAACTCGCGAGTATTCGCGAAACTACCGTTGATGACGAAATTCGGCTGATCTCCGTCAGAAACCGTAGTCTCGGCACGCAGTTCGGTCACCTAGGGCTCCTCGGCGCCGAGGATCACCGTGCCGCTGGAACAGAACCAGCCGCCGGTGCCGCTGACGCACGCGATCTTGGCGTCCGGCACCTGCCGTGGCCCACACTCCCCGCGCAACTGGCGCGCCGCCTCGACGAGCAGGAACAGCCCGCGCTGGCCGGGGTGGCAGGCCGAGAGCCCGCCGCCATCGGTGTTGGTGGGAAGTTCACCACCCAGGCGCAGCGATCCCTTCTCGACGAAGGGTCCTCCCTCGCCCTTGGCGCAGAAGCCGAGATCCTCCAGGGTGAGCAGCAGCATGTAGGTGAAGGCGTCGTAGATCTCGGCGACGTCGACGTCGGACGGCGACACCCCGGCGCGGCCGAAGGCGAGCGGCCCGCTGACCGCTGCTGGACCGACGGTGAGGTCGTCCCACTGGGAGGTCAGCATGTGCGACGTGGTCTCACCGGACCCGAGTACCCAGACCGGTTTGCTCCGCAAGTCCTTCGCACGCTCGGCGCTGACCAGTACTGCCGCCGCGCCGCCGTCACTGCGGATGCAGCAGTGCAGCTTGGTGAACGGGTCGGCGATCATCGGTCCGCTGAGCACGTCGTCGATGGTGATCGGATCGCGGTAGTAGGCCTCGGGGTTGTCGGCGGCGTTGAAGCGTGCGGACACCGCGACTTCGGCCAGCTGCTCGATGGTGGTGCCGTAATCGAACATGTGCCGGCGCGCGGCCATGGCGTACTTGGAGATCAGGGTGTGGCCGTACGGTGCCTCCCACTGCAGAGGGCCACGCGCGCCCCAGTTGATGTTGGCCCCCCGCAGTCCCTTTCGCAGATCGGAGCGCGCGGTCGAGCCATAGGTCAGCAGTACGACGTCCGCGTGCCCGGCGGTGATCGCATCCGCTGCGTGGGCGGCCATCACCTCCCACGACGCCCCGCCGACGGCGGTGGAGTCAATCCACCGCGGCCGCAATCCGAGGTACTCCCCCACGTCGACCGGCGGCAGCGTGCCCTGGCCGGTGGATGCCAGCCCGTCGACGTCGGCGGGCGTCAAACCTGCATCGGCCAAGGCTCGTCGGCTGGCCTGTGCGATCAGCTCGTATGGCCCCTTGTCGTCGACGCGGCCGACGTCGGACAATGCGACGCCTGCGATGGCGACGGCGCCGCTCACTGCGCGCGATCCTGGGCCAGCAACTCGGCGAGCACGTCGGTGGGCTCGCCGAAGAGGTGCCGAAACACATGCGCTCGCTTGAGATACAGGTGCATGTCGTTCTCGAAGGTATAGCCCATCCCGCCGAACACCTGGATCCCCGCAGCGGGATTGTCGACCGCGGCCGCCCCGGCGACCGTCACCGCCGAGAGGACCTGCAGCAGCGCGTCGGCGCGACCGTCGGCCAGCGTGATGGCGGCGAAGAACGTTTGGGCCTGTGCGGCTTCGGCCGCGATCTCCATGTCGACGCACACGTGTTTGATGGCCTGATGCACGCCGATCGGCTTGCCGAACTGCTCGCGGGTCTTGGCGTGCTCGGTGGCCAGCGCCGCGGACGCAGCGGCCAGGCCGGTGAGGTACGCCGCCGTAAGCACCGTCGCACGCCCCCAGATCCATTCGTCATCGGCCGGCAGCCAGTGCAGCGGCTCGGCGGATTCCACCGTCGCCGTGGCCATTCGGACGCCGGGGTCTGCCGCCTGGACGGGGCTGAGCGGACCAAAAGAGTCCAGGTCGACCAGGGCGGCACCACCCCGCGAGACGACCAGCGCGTGTGAAGCGCCCGTCGCGTCGAAGAGGTCGAAGGTGCCCTTGATTGGTCGGGTATCCCCGTCACCGCGCAGCACCGCCAGCGCGACCCGCGCGTCGCCGGCACCGATCCGGTCCGCCAGTTCCACGTCTCCGCAGCGGGCCGCGACCCTGGCGGCCAACGTGCCTGCGAGGAACGGCCCCGGCGCGAGTCGCCTACCCAGTTCGACGAACAGCAGCACCTCGTCGTCGAAGGGTCGACCAGATCCGCCGGACTCCTCGTCGAGCCCCAGCGTGAGCAGGCCCATCTCGGCGCACTCGCGCCACAGGTCCGCCGACACCGTCAGTTCGGCATCGCGACTTGTGCGAATGCCTTCGACGGGCAATCGCTCGGCCAGGAATTCACTTGACGCCGCGACGATTTCGAGCTGTTCTTCTCCGGGAAGTAGATTCAAGGCCATCTCCTGAACATTTTCATCGGGGCAGGCCCAGGACGCGTTCACCGACGATGTTGCGCTGGATCTCGGACGTGCCGCCGCCGATGGCTTGAGAGAAGCTGTAGTAGTAGTAACCCACCCAGCCGTCGACGTCCCAGCGTGACGAATGCCGCAGCGATGCGGGACCAACGATGTCCATGCCCAACTTGCCGATCTCCTTGGCCAATTCGGCATACATCAGCTTGACGATCGACCCGCGGGGGCCGGGCGTCTCAGTCTTCATGGCCTCGCAGATGTTGGTGTAGGTCAGCGCCCGAAGGGAGGCCACCGACGCCCGTGCCCTCGCCAGTCGTCGCGCGATGTCGTCGTCGGCGATGGCGGGGCGGCGTCCGTCGGGGCCAACGTGGTCGCGGGCGTAGTCGATGAGGTCTTCGATGATCTTGGCGAGCCGTACCTGATTCGCGGTGAAGGCGGTGCCACGCTCGAAGGACAGGGTGGCCATCGCGACGGACCATCCGTCACCGACGTCACCGACGACGTTGTCCAGCGGAATGCGGACGTCGTCGTAGAACACTTCGCAGAACTCCGATCCGCCCTCGATGGTCTCGATGGGGCGGATGTCGATCCCCGGCGTGTTCATGTCACAGATCACCCAGGTGATGCCCTTGTGCTTGCTTCCCGTGTTGTCGGTGCGCACCAACAGTTCCTGGTAGTCGGCGACGGTCGCGAAACTCGTCCACAGCTTCTGGCCCGACACGACGAGATGTTCGCCGTCGATCACCGCCTTGGTACGCAACGCCGCCAGGTCCGACCCCGCGCCGGGCTCGGAAAAGCCTTGGCACCAGATCACTTCGCCGCGAAGGATCTTCGGAAGGTGGAAGGACTTCTGCTCCTCGGTGGCCCGCGTGATCAGGGTGGGGCCGGCGTGCGAGTTGCCCACGAAGCAGGCGTCGATGCCTGGGAAACCGCGGGCGGCGTACTCCTCGTACCAGATCAGCTGCTGCAAAAGGGTCAGACCCTTGCCGCCGTACTCGGTCGGCCAGGCGATACCGGCCCAGCCGCCTTCCCATTGGGTGTGCTGCCAGGCCAGGTCGTACTCGCGAATGCCCGCATCGTCGCGTGGCCGCGACTCGGTCGGCTTGTTCTCGTCGAGCCACGTCCGGACCTGGTCTCGGAACTCGATCTGGTCAGCCGTGAAGTCGAGGTCCATGGGCCCACAGTATAGGTGACACGATAGTCAGAAACAAAGGTCAGTTCTCCGATCCGCGATACCTGGCGACGAGTTGTTCGGCGCCGCGGGCCAACAGCGCGACGTCCGCTCCGACGAGGACGAAATCCGCCCCCGCCGCAACGTAGCGCCGCGCGACCGTCTCGTTGAACGCGTTGACCCCGGCCCTCTTGCCGTGCGCCGCTATCGTCGAAAGAGCCGCCTCGATAGTGCTGATCACCTCTGGATGCTCGGGCTGACCGAGCTTGCCCATCGATGCGGCGAGGTCGGCGGGACCGATGAAGACGGCGTCCACGCCGTCGACGGCAACGATGTCGTCGAGGTGCTCGACGCCCTTGGTCGACTCCACTTGAACGGTCAGCGAGACCGAGGCATCCGCGGTGACGAGATAGTCAGAAATACGGTTCCATCGGGATGCGCGGGCCAGGGCACTGCCCACTCCCCGGATGCCTGCCGGTGGGTAGCGGGTGGCGGACACCGCGGCCGCCGCCTCGGACGCGTCGTCGATCATCGGGACGATCAGGTTCTGGACGCCGATGTCGAGGAGCTGCTTGATGAGCACGGGATCGGCCACGGGTGGACGCACCAGTACGTCGACGTCTGGATAGCCGGCGAGCACCTGCAGTTGCTCGAGCGTCGTGCGCAGATCGTTGGGGGCGTGCTCCTGGTCGAGCAGCACCCAGTCGATCCCCGACCCTGCACAGACCTCGGTGACGTAGCCGCAACCCGAGGCCACCCACATGCCGAAGCGAGGTCCGCCGTCGGAGATCCGCTGCACCCAGCGGTTGGTCACGTCGCCTCCCGTTCGAACGCGACCGACACCGTGCCCAGAGGCCCGTAGTCCGCCACGAAGGTGTCCCCCGGCTCGGCGAACACTGGCTTGGTGAACGACCCCGCCAGGATGACTTCGCCGCAGTCAAGGGAAACACCGTGCGGTGCAAGTCTATTGGCGAGCCACGCCACACCGTTGCCGGGATGGTTGAGCACGGCGGCGGCGACGCCGGACTCCTCGATCACGCCGTTGCGCAGCAGGAGCGCCGCCACCCAGCGCAGGTCGACGTCGAGCGGTCGCACCACCCGCCCACCGAGCACGATGCCCGCGTCGGCGGCGTTGTCGGCGATGGTGTCGACGATCGTGCGCAGATGACCGGTCTCGGGATCCGACATCTGCACTCTGGCGTCGAGGATCTCCAGCGCCGGGGTCACGAACTCGGTGGCGCGCAGGACGTCGAACAGCGTGATCCCCGGCCCGCGCAGCGGTTCGCCCAACACGAAGGCGAGTTCGACCTCGACGCGCGGCCGGATGAACCGGCCGAGCGCGACGCTGCCGCCGTCCTCGACGAACATGTCGTCGAACAGCGCGCCGTAGTCCGGCTCGTCGATCGACACCGAGCGCTGCATCACCTTCGACGTCAGACCGATCTTGCGGCCCTTGACTTCTCGGCCGTCTGCGACCTTCAGCGCGACGAGCGCCCGTTGTACCGCGTAGGCGTCGTCGATCGTCATGTCGGGATACTGCAGCGACAGCTGTCGGATCGGCGTGCGGGTCTGCTCGGCCTCGTACAGCCGCCGTGCGATGTCGGCGAGTTCGGTTTCGCCTGGTCGGCTCATCTCGTCAGGAACTCGACCGCTGCCGCATTGAACGACTCCGGATCCTCGAAGTGTGGCCAGTGCCGCACCGAGGGCATCTCGAACACCTCGGAGTTCGGGATGAGTTCGGCGATGGTGCGGGCGGTGTCCTGGTACACCCCATGGTCCTTGCCCGAAGCGACGATCATCACGGGTGCGGTGATGCCGCGCCAGTCGTCGTCCGGAATCAGGTTGCGATTGCGCACCTTCTCGTCCTGCAGGATCAACAGCCGGTCGATGGTGTTGCGCGTGTCGTCGCGGCGGTAAACCGCCTGGCGCAGGCCGATGAGATCCGGCAGCCGGTTTTCCTCGTCGGCGATCAGGTGGGCGAAGACGGCGTGCAGTGACTCCCACGTCGGCTCGTTGACCGCCTTGGTCCGTTCGGCTCGAATGCGGGCCATGTTCGACGCCGACGCCTCTCGCCCCGCCGGTGACATCAGAATCACCCTGTCCACCCGGTCGGGGTGACCAACCGCCATGGCCGACGCCACGAAGGCGCCAAGTGACATCGCCACGAAGTTGGCCGACGCCATGCCGAAGTGGTCCATCACGCCCAGCACGTGCTCGACGTAGATCGCGATCTCGTAGTCGTAGTCGGGCTTGTCGGAGAAGCCATTGCCGACCATGTCGATGGCGACGCAGTGAAACCGCTCGCTGAGCGCGGCGAGGTTGGGCGCGAACGTCTCCCAGTGCCCGCCGGTGCCGTGCAACAGGATCGCGTGGGGCTTGGTCGGGTCGCCTGCCTCCACATAGCGCGTCCGAACGGTGGTGCCGTTGACCGGAATGTCCGCGAACCCCTGCTTGAACTCGAGCTCCTTCAGGAACATCCAGATGCTGCGGTAGTCGTCAGTGTTCACGGCCGTGCCGGTGGCCGATGCCTGCACTTGGGTCATCTCAACCTTCTCGAATCTCGACTTCTGACATCAATGTCATCTAACACCGCTCTCGATGCTTGCGGGTCTCCATGGTCGCATAAACAGAAAGTTCCCATGTAGAGAAAGGTGACCGCTGGTTGAAGTCGGCCTCAACGGCATCCGCCCATTCCCTCAGCTTCCATTGATTCTGACACCTGTATGCGGTAGAACTGGGCGAGTGAACAACCCGGCCGAACGCCGCGTGCTCGCTGACCTCGTAAACGAGTTCGCGGCCGTGCGGTTGTCGTTGGACCTCAACGGCAACGGCCCCCGCCTGCTCGTCGAGGACCTCGAAGGCGGCGAGCACGTGTTCCTGTGCCCGCTCGAGTTGGCCAGCTTCACCCTCGCCACCCCCGAGGACCGCGAAGAGTGGCTCCGGGTCGGTAATTACCGCGACGAGCGTCGACCGAGGGAGCCGGAGTGACCGAGGTTGACCTGGTGGGGCTCGGCATGACCGCGATGTCACTACATCCCGGTGCGATTCCGCGGCAACTCGCCGCCGAGGCGAGCGCGCTCGCACTTGCCGACGCCGGAATTCCACGATCCGAGATCGACGGGCTCCTCGTCGGCTCCTCGCAGGGCGTGCGCCCGGACCGGCTGGGCGTCGATTTCGCGCACCAAGGCGGCTTCTCGGACCTACGCCTGCTCGAACACGTCGAGATCAAGGGCGCCACGACCGTCGCCATGATCCAGCGCGCGCGCCATGCGATCACCACGGGTGAGGCGTCGACGGTGCTGTGCGTGTTCGCCGACGCTCCCCTGGTGGCTGGCCGCGGCGCCGGCTCCACCTACGCGCAGAGCGGCGGCAACACCGGCGTGCGTGGGCTCGAGCGAGCCTCGGGCCTGCTCGGGTCGGTGCCGACCTACGCACTGCTGGCGCAACGTTGGCTGCACGTCACCGGAACCGACGCCCAGGCATTGCGGACGGTGGCGACCACCGCACGTGGTTGGGCGCGCGGCAATCCCGCCGCGGTGAACCGCGAACCCCTCGACGACGCAGGTTACGACGCCAGCCCGATGATCGCCGAGCCCCTACGCCTGCTGGATTGCGCCCGACCGGTCAATGGGGCGGTGGCCGTGGTGCTCACCGGCGAACCCTCGATCGGCAGCAGCCGACTCCGAGTTCGAGGTACCGGACGAGACCATCCGGTACGACGCCGCCGGGCGGGTACCGAATCGTGGTTCGGGGGCGGCGCCCGCGCAGTGGACGACGCACTCGCACAAGCCGGGATGACACGCTCGGATCTGGACGTCGCCGAGCTGTACGACCCGTTCTCGATCGTGACCCTGATATTGCTCGACGAATACGGGTTGACGGGTGACGTGCCCGTCGGCGCCTTCGTTCGGGACGGCCACACCGGGCCCGGCGGCTCGCTGCCGACTAACACTGGCGGCGGCCAACTCTCGGGTTTCTACCTCCAGGGCATGACCCCACTGGCCGAGGCCGTCGTCCAGCTTCGCGGCGACGGCGGCGACCGACAGGTGCCCGATGCCGCCGTGGCGCTCGTCGGTGGCATCGGTGGACGGGTGGACCACCATGCGGCACTCGTGCTGGAGCGAGCCGCATGATCTCCCTCGCAGTCGAGGACTGGCTGCTCGACAGCACGTTGGCGCCCGACTCCGAGGACGCCGTCCTGGCACCGCTCTACCGCGCCGCGGCGAGAAACGAACTCGATCTGCCGTTTTGTGCGGCGTGCTCGTGGCCACTGGAACTCGACCAGGAAGTGTGCGACCAATGCGGTGGCAACGAACCCGACTGGCGCACGGTCGATCCGAGCGGCGTCGTGCACACTGCGACACTGATGCACCGCCGCGAACGCGGACTGGTGCACGCCGACGCCCCCTACCCCATCGTCGACGTCGAACTGACGAGCGGACACCGCTTGGTCATGACGACCGAGCAGCCCGCGGTGGCCGCACCGACCATCGGCGCGACCGTCCGCATCGGATTCCGCCGCCTTGGCGACGTCTCGATTCCCGCCATCGACACCCTGGAGGACCAGTGACCATACTCGAATCAGCGCCCACGGCCGACGAATTCGACGTTCGCAGTGTCATCCGAAGCGATCGCGTCCACGGGTCGGTGTACACGTCGCCCGACATCTTCCGTCGTGAGATGGACACCATCTTCAAGACTGGCTGGGTCTACGTCGCGCACGAGAGCGAAGTCAGCGAACCGGGCGACTACCTCACCCGGGTGATCGGCCACGACCCCGTCGTGGTGGTCCGGGGCAAGGACGGCGTCGTGCGCGTGGTGCTCAACCGCTGCACGCACCGCGCGAACAAACTGTGCAATGCCGAGAAGGGCAATGCGAACTCGTTCAGGTGCCCGTACCACGGCTGGACCTTCAACAACACCGGTGCGTTGCAGGGCGTTCCGATGCGGGAGGGATACGGCGAGGCGTTCAATCAGGTGCGCTCGGAGTTGGGTCTCGCCCAGGCGCCACGGGTGGACAGCTACGGCGGCTTCGTCTTCGCGTCCCTGGCGGCCGAGGGCGTCTCGCTGCGTGAACACCTCGGCAATGCGACGCACGCCATCGACCGACTGCTCAACCTGTCCCCCACCCGCAAGATCGACCTGCGGGCCAACTGGATGAAGCATCTGCACCACGCCAACTGGAAGATGGTGGTGGAGAACAACGTCGACGGTTACCACGCGCTGTTCACCCACGCCTCGGTGTACGACGCGATCAAGCCCGCCAAGGTCTCGCACGTCCCGACCAAGGTCGACGTCCTCGTCCGTGACCTTGGCGACGGCCATTCGGAGATCGACTACACCGACGAGTACCGCAAGCTCGACGAGGAGTTCGTCTGGTACGGCCGCATTCCGCGCGCGAAGCTCGGTAGTTACGTCGAGGACCTCGAAAACGCCTACGGCCCGGAGCAGGCCCACGATGCGCTGGTGGTCGGACCACCGCACACGCTGATCTGGCCCAACCTCTTCCTCGCCGAGATGAACGTGATGTTCGTCGAACCCCAAGCTCCCGACCGCACCATCGCCTACACCACGGCGGTGTTGATCCCCGGTCAGGACGCCCTCAACGAACGCACGCTGCGCCGCTCCGAAGGCGCGATGGGTCCCGCCGGCTTCCTGATCGCCGACGACGGCGAGATCGGCATGCGCAACCAGGCGGGCCTCGCGGCCGAGCTGCCGGAGTGGTTGATGCTGGCGCGCGGTGTCGAAAGTGACGTCAGCGATGACAGCGGAGTCATCAACCGGGACAAGAGCGCCGAGACTCCGCAACGGGGGTTCTACTCGCAGTGGGCCGCCGTCGTCGGTGCAGGAGAGAGCGCATGACCGTGCATTCCGAAGCGCAGACCCGTCCCGTGCTCCGGCCACTGCCGGACGCGGAGATCCTGTCGTTTCTCTACCTCGAAGCGCGGCTCGCCGACGAGGGCCGCTACTCGGAATGGGAGTCGCTGTGGTCTGACGACGAACCCGTCGAGTACCGCGTGCCCATGCATCCCGACGACGACCCGAGGACCACGCTGGCTTACGTCAACGACAATCGGCGTCGGATCAAGAGTCGCGTGGCGCAGCTGAACACCGGCAACCGGCACTCGCAGACTCCGCCGTCGGTCATGCGACGCACCGTCGCCAACAGCGAGGTCATCGCCGACGACGGCGACACGATCACGGTCGAGTCCAACTTTGCGTTGTTCGAATACCGCATCCGCCAACGTTTCTGGGCGGGGCGGGTGACTCACACGATTCGCCGGACTGCCGAGGGTCCGCGGCTGGTCCGCAAGATCGTCAACCTCATCGACGCGGGCGGCCCCGTCGAGACCCTCGCGTTCCTGATTTGAAGGGCTGGCACTGATGCTCATCGGCGACATCGCGACCAACAACGCGCGCCGCTACCCCGACAAGCGTGCGCTCGTCGATGCAGGGCGCGAGCTCAGCTGGTCTCAGGTGGACGAGCGGTCGCGGCGGTTGGCAAGCCATCTCGTCCGCGTGGGACTCAAACCCGGCGACCGGGTGATGGTGATCGCACGCAACTGCATTGAATGGCCGGAGATCTCCTTCGGGCTGGCGAAGGCCGGGCTGATCGCCGTCCCGGTGAACATCCGATTGGCACCCGACGAGGTGGCCCACGTCCGCAACGACTGCGGCGCGCATGCGGTGATCATCCACGCCGACCAGGTCGAGCGGTTTCACGGCGAGCTGAACGATCTCAGCGTGGTCTTGACGATCGGTCCCGAGTACGAGGCACTGCTCGCGGCAGCCGAACCCGTTCCACCGTCGGTCGACGTCGCGCCGGACGACGTCGCGGTCATCCTCTACACCAGCGGCACGACCGGACGTGCCAAAGGCGTGATGCACACCCACCGCGCCCTGCTGTACCAGGCCGCGGACACCAACCTCGTCACCGAGGCCAACCGCAGCGACGTCATGCTGGCGACCACCCCGTTCTTCACCGCGGGCGGCATGGTGCGCACGGTGTCGTGGCTCTACCTCGGTCAGACGATGGTGATCCATCAGCGCTTCGACCCGCAGGCAGTGATCGACGAGATCGAGCGCAGCAGAATCACGTTCACGACGTTCATCCCGACGATGCTGCATCGCACGCTGGCGATCCTCGAGGACGGTCCCCCTCGTGATATGTCGAGCCTGCGACGGATCTCCTACGGCTCGGCACCCGTGCCACCGGGCCTGGCGCGCAAGGCGATGGACCTGCTCGGCTGTGATCTGCAGCAGCGCTACGGCTTGACCGAATGCGGTGGACAGGCAACGATTCTCACGCCGCAGGACCACCGTGACATCGTCGCAGGCCGCACGTCCATCGGCACGTCGTGCGGTAGGGAGACCCCGATGTGCGTCATCCGCGTCGTCGACGCCGATGGCAACGACGCGCCGGTCGGCGAGGTCGGCGAGATCACCATTGCCAGCCCCGCCAACGCGATCGGTTATTGGAACCTGCCCGACAAGACCGCGGAGACGTTCCGGCCCGACGGGCTGCGGTCCGGCGATCTGGGTTACCTGGACGACGAGGGTTATCTGCACATCACCGGGCGCAGGACCGACCTCATCATCTCGGGCGGGTTCAACGTCTACCCCGCCGAGATCGAGCGCGTGATCGCGCAGCACGCCGGCGTGGACATGGTGGCGGTGGTCGGGGTGCCCGACCCGGAATGGGGCGAGACGCCGGTCGCCGTCGTGATCCCCAAGGCAGACGTGCAGGACCGAGATGCCCTCACCGACGCGCTGGCGTCGCTGTGCCGCGCCGAGCTCGCCGGGTACAAGCAGCCACGGCGGTTCGTGTACTGGAGCGAATTCCCGCTCGGCCCCGCGGGCAAGATCCTCAAACGCGAGATAGCTAACCAGGTGCACCAGGTGAGTGACGCGGATGCGAAGATGCCGGTATCCACCGGATCGACTGAGGAGCGGCCGTGACCGAGCAGACCGACCTAGCCACCATCGAGTTCACCGTCACCGACCACGTCGCCACCGTGGCGCTCAATCGCCCCGAGCGGCTCAACAGCTTCACCGAGCAGATGGCCATCGAACTGGGCACGGTGTGGGCCCGGGTTCGCGACGACGACGACATTCACGTCGCGGTGCTGTGCGCCAACGGCGAGCGGGCCTTTTGCACCGGCATCGACGTCACGGAGGGCACGTGGTGGACGCACAAGCCCATCTTCAACCAGGAGGACCCCGGCGAGCTCCTCGGTCCGAAGGCGCACAAGGTGTGGAAGCCCGTGATCGCCGCGTTGCACGGCATCGTGGCCGGCGGCGCGATGTACTTCGTCAACGAGTGCGACTTCTCGATCTGCAGTGAGAGCGCCACGTTCTTCGATCCACACGTCAACGGAGGCATCGTCTCCGCACTGGAGCCGATGGGCATGCTGGCGCTCGGTCTGCCCTACGGCGAGGTGATGCGATGGGCGCTGCTCGGCAGCGAAGAACGGATGACGGCCCAGACCGCACTGCGCATCGGCATCGTCACCGAGGTGGTGCCCGACGACCAACTGCGGGCCCGTGCCCTCGAGTTGGCCACCGAGATCGCCGCGCGTCGACCGAATGGCGTTCAGGGCACCGTGCGAGCGATGTGGGAGGCCCGGGATCTGACCCCCACCATTGCCGCCCGCCACGGCAAGTTCTTCACCGACCTGGGCAATGCCGGTGCCGTCCCCGATTCGCTGAACAACAAGAAGAAGCCACGAACGCGATGACAAGCCAGCGCGAAGGAAGGGATCCAATGACGGACACCGCGACTGAGAAGCTCGTCGAGTTCGATCTGCTCATCGGTGGCGAACCAGCCCCCGCCGCAAGCGGTTCCACCTACGACAGTGTGGACCCCTACACCGGTCGACCGTGGGCGCGCGTGCCCGACGGCGGGCCTGCCGACGTCGACCGCGCCGTGGCCGCCGCCCGCGCCGCACTGAACGGACCCTGGGGTGACCTGACCGCCACCGCCCGCGGAAAGCTGCTGTGGCGCCTCGGTGAGATCATCGCCCGCGAGGCCGAGAACCTCGCCGAACTCGAAGTCCGCGACGGCGGCAAGCTGACCCGCGAGATGGTCGGCCAGATGAAGGCCCTTCCGGATTACTACTTCTACTACGCCGGGCTGGCCGACAAACTTCAGGGCGACGTCGTCCCCGTCGACAAGCCCAATTACTTCGTCTACACCCGGCACGAGCCGGTCGGCGTGGTCGGTGCGATCACGCCGTGGAACTCACCCCTTCTGCTGCTGACGTGGAAGCTCGCTGCGGGCCTCGCCGCGGGGTGCACCTTCGTCGTCAAGCCCAGCGATCACACGCCGACGTCGACGCTCGCCTTCGCAAAGCTGTTCGCCGAGGCGGGTTTCCCACCGGGAGTGATCAACGTCGTCACGGGATGGGGCCCGGAGACCGGTGCCGCGTTGGCCTCCCACCCCGGCGTCGACAAAATCGCATTCACCGGGTCCACGGCCACGGGTATTCACGTCGGGAAGGCCGCGATCGAGAACATGACCCGGTTCTCCCTCGAGCTGGGCGGCAAGTCGGCACAGGTGGTCTTCCCCGATGCCGACCTCGACGCGGCGGCCAACGGCGTCATCGCTGGCGTGTTCGCGGCCACCGGTCAGACGTGCCTGGCGGGTTCCCGACTGCTCGTCCACGAGAGCGTCGCGGACGCCCTCGTGGAGCGCATCGTCGCCCGTGCCGCAACGATCAAGCTCGGGGATCCGAAGGACCCGGAGACCGAGATGGGGCCGGTGTCCAACCAACCACAGTACGAAAAGGTGCTGTCGCACTTCGCGTCTGCCCGCGAACAGGGTGCGACCATCGCCTACGGTGGGGAGCCCGCAGGAGACCTCGGTGGTTTCTTCGTCAAACCGACGGTCCTCACCGGAGTCGACCCGTCGATGCGGGCCGTCGCCGAGGAGGTCTTCGGCCCCGTGCTCGCCGTCATGACGTTCACCGACGAGGACGAGGCCATCGCGGCCGCCAACTCCACCGAGTTCGGCCTGGCCGCATCGGTGTGGACGAAGGACGTCCATCGCGCGCACCGCGTGGCCGCGAAATTGCGAGCAGGCACGGTGTGGGTCAACGCCTATCGCGTCGTCGCGCCGCACGTGCCGTTCGGCGGCGTTGGCTACAGCGGGATCGGTCGCGAGAACGGCATCGACGCCGTCAAGGACTTCACCGAGACCAAGGCGGTCTGGGTGGAGCTCTCCGGAGCCACCCGGGACCCCTTCACCCTCGGTTAAGACGAATCACAGGAGACAGAAATGGCGATCGACTTAGCAGCTGCCGACAAGGTACTCGCCGGCTTGCGCCCCTTTCCCGTGGCAGTGACCACGATCGACGGCGGCGTCGGCAATGGACTCATCTCGCTGTCGGCGGGCTCGGCCAGCATCGTGCCCGAACTCCCCCGTGCCACCGTGAGCCTGACGAAGTACAACAAGAGCCACGACATGCTGGTCAACTCCGGCATCTTCGTCATGCACATGCTGTCCGCAGGCCAGGACGAGATCGACGCGTCGATCGACATCCTCATGACCCTCGGCGGTAGCTCGGGCCGCGACGGCGACAAGATCTCCCAACTGCGCACGAAACCCGGTGTCACCGGTGCGCCGATCCTGCTCGACGCGCACAGCTACGTGGAGTGCCGGATCACCGGCTCGCTCGACAACGACGAGAACACCATCTTCGTCGGTGACGTGGTGGCCGCGGAGGTGTTCAGTACCGAGCAGCGGCTGCGCATCGGCGAGGCATGGGGCAAGCTGCCGCACGAGTGGATCGAACAGTACGAGGCGAACCACGAGCCGCAGCTGCAGAGTGCGCGGGACCTGCGGGCAGCAGCCGCGGCACGGGTCTGATGGCCGAAGGTTCCGGCGACGAGCGCTTGCGCGAAGAGAATGTGGGCGATGAGCGCTTGCGCGAAGAGAATGTGACTGGCGCGTGGGAGCTGCCGGAGGAACTGGTGATGCTGCGCGACACGGTGCGCAGGTTCATGGATGCGCACGTCCATCCGGTCGAGGAGAAGCTCGACCACGACACGGTCGGCCTCCCCCGTGAACAACTGGTCGAGTTGCAGGCCAAGGCACGCCAGCTCGGGCTGTGGGCGTTGGCAACACCGGAGGAGTACGGCGGCGCCGGCCTCGGCGTCCTCGGCCAGGTAGTGGTCGGAGAGGAAGCGGCGAAATGCCGAATGGGCGCCTTCTTTCCAGCACTCGGCGCATTCGGAGGCAATCCGCCGAACATCATGTTCAAGGCATCGGCCGAACAGTTCGAGAAATATGCCAAACCGATCGTCGACGGCACCATGTCCAAGGCGTACACCGCGATCACCGAAGCTGCTGGCGGCTCGGACCCGGCCCGCGCGATCAAGCTTGCCGCGACGCGGGACGGCGACGACTACGTGCTCAACGGGTCGAAGATGTGGATCTCCCATGCCCCATACGCCGACTGGGGAGTGGTCTATGCGCGTACCGGCGAAGGGCGCCAAGGTATCTCGGCGTTCATCCTGGAAAAGGACACGCCAGGTGTCACGTTCAGCCGAATCCCCGTCATGGCGTCGTTCGCGCCGTATGAACTCCACTTCGACAACGTGCGACTGCCCCGCGAGCAACTGATCGGCGGCGAGGGTCAGGGCTTTTCGCTCGCCACCGACTTCCTCGTCCACGGCCGGATCGTCTACGCCGCCGGACCGATCGGCATCGCGCAAAGCGCACTGGACACCACCTGCCAGTGGGCCAGAGACCGCGAGGTGTTCGGCGGCAAGCTGGCCGACAAGCAGGGCATTCAGTGGATGCTGGTGGACAGCGAGGTGGAGCTGCGTGCCGCGCGCCTGCTGATGTACCAGGCCGCCTGGAATGCGGATCTGGGTCGCAACGTCCGCGTCGACGCGTCGGTGGCCAAGATGTACGGCACCGAGGCCGCCTACCGAGTGATCGACCGCTGTATACAGATTCACGGTGCGCTGGGCATCTCCACCGAACTCCCGTTGGAGCGTTGGTTTCGCGACCTTCGCGTCAAGCGACTCGGCGAAGGTGCCACCGAGGTCCAGCGCGAAGTCATCGCCCGATCGCTAGTGAAGTAGGAGCCAGAAGTGCGCTACAACCTGATGTTCCCGATGCGGGCCGTCAAGCACTGGAACAGGTGGTGCGAAGGTGCGAGCATCGGCGACATCGCCCGGCTGGTGGAAGACGCTGGCTTCGACGCCTTCTCGATGTCCGAGCACCCGTACCCGGACAAGGAGTGGCTGGCGAATGGCGGCCATCACGCCTTCGACCCGTTCGTGTCATTGAGCTTCGCCGCGGCGGCTACGACGCGGATCCGGTTGATGACCTACATCCTCGTGTCGGGGTATCGCAATCCCTTCCTCACTGCCAAGGGGGCCGCTAGCTTGGACCTCCTGTCCGGCGGCCGCTTCACCCTGGGGACCGGCGCCGGCTATCTGAAGTCCGAATTCGAGGCGCTGGGAGCCGATTTCGAGCGGCGCGGTGCCCTGCTCGACGAGGCGATCGCGGCATGGAAGGCGACCTGGGCCGGTACTGACCACGACGGCCCGGAGTTCGGCATCAGCGGCCACCTCGCACTACCGCATCCGCTGACCGACGGCGGTCCACCGATCTGGATCGGCGGCAACGGGGCAGCCGCCCAGCGTCGCGTCGTCGAGGTCGCCGATGGGTGGATGCCGATGGCAGCGTCCGGTGAGATGGCCGCCATCACCAGGTCGCGGCCGCTCGAGGACATCGACACGTTGGGCGAATGGATTGCGACGGTCAACAAGCGGCGCGCGGACCTGGGCCGCGACGCCGCGGACGTCGCATTCGTCCCGTTCGAGGCCGACCTGCTCGCCAGCGGAGACAGCGCCGCGTTCTGCGCGGCCACGCAACCGCGGCTGGATGCCTATGCCGGGGCAGGCGTCACGTGGATCACGATCGAGCCGACCAGCCGCAGTTTCACCGATCTCCGCACCGACCTCGACGTGCTGGCGTCCCAGCTGCTTCACCGATGACGCTCCCCGCACTCGTCCTCGTGCACGGGGGTGAGCACGCCGGCGACTGCTGGGACCTGGTCGTCGCCGAACTCCGCCGGCAGGAACCCGAATTGCGCGTGCTCGCCGTCGATCTGCCAGGTCGGGGCCGAACTCCCGGCGACCTGGCCACGGCAACGATCGGGCAGTGGATGGACTCCGTCGTCTCGGACGTCGCGGCGGCCGAGCTGGACGACATCGTCATCGTGGGCCATTCGATGGCGGGCGTGACGGTGCCGGGCGTCGTCACCAAACTGGGGTCCGCGCGGGTGCGGGAGATGATCCTCGTCGCCGCGTTCGTCCCGCGCCACGGCGAAGCGATCGTGGATACCCTCGGTGGACCGTTGGCGGCCATCGCGCGCTATGCCGCGAGGGGCGGACGCCCGTTCAAGATTCCAAGCATGGCTGCACAGTATGCATTCTGCAACGGCATGACCCCGGAGCGTCGCCGGCTGACGATGTCCAAGCTGTACACCGAATCGGCCCGCATTCCCGCAGAACCCGTCGACCGTGCCGGCTTCCCCGACGACGTCCCGCGCACCTGGGTCCTGACTACCCGCGACCGGGCGCTCTCGCAGAAGTCGCAACGGGCCAGCATGGCCGCGCTCGGTGGCGTACAGGACGTCATCCCGATCGACGCCTGCCACGACGTGATGTTCAGCCATCCGGAACGGTTGGCGCAAATCCTGTTAGAGCGCTGCCGACTTCGGCAGAAGGGGACACGAATCTCATGAGCGGGCCGACGTCCTTCTTCGTCACCGACGGGAATGGTTACGTACCAACCTCTTTGGGGCGAGGTCCGTGGGGCCCGTCACTAGCGGGCAATTACATCGGCGGCCTGCTCGGCCGAGCCGTCGAGCAGGCGGTCGACGACGTCGATCTCCATCCCGCTCGGCTGACGGTCGACCTGCTGAGACCGGTGCTGCTGCAGCCCGTTCGGGTCCGCTCGTCGGTGGTGCGAGACGGCCGTCGACTCCGGCTCGTGGACGCCGTCATGACGCAGAACGACGTCATGGTGGCGCGAGCCAGCGCGTTGTTCCTACGCCGCAGCGAGCACTCCGCAGACACCGTGTGGACCACGCCGGTCACGATGCCGGCGATCCCGCCCGAACCCGACGAACCGACCGGAAACCTCCCCATGTTCCTGCACGCGTTTGGTCGCGACCCGGTGGCGGGCAGCCCCGGCGTCGGCATCACCGAGTGGCGGCACGACGGCCAGAAGTTCGCGTGGGTTCGGGAGACGAACCTGCTCGTCGATGACGAGCCGCTGTCACCGTTCACCCGCACCGTGATCGCCGCAGACATCACCAGCTCGCTATCCAATTGGGGCACTGCGGGATTGCAATTTATCAACGCCGATTACACGGTCACGCTCAGTCGTCTGCCGGAGGGCGACTACATCGGATTGGCGGCGATGACGCACTACGCGCAGGCAGGAGTAGCCACCGGCACAGCAACCCTCTTCGACGAGAAGGGACCCATCGGCAGCGGTGTGGCGACGGCGCTGGTGAACCCGGGGTTCTCACCTCCCGGATCTGCTTGACTCAGGTGATGGCACCCTCGAACTTGAGCTCGATCAGTTCGTGATCGTCGATGCCCAACTCCCGCAGCACCTCGTCAGTATGTTCGGCGAACATCGGCGCGCGTGTGAGATGGGCGGCTGCCTCGTCGAACTTCACCGGGTTGGCCACCAGCCGTTGTTGATTGCCCTGGGCGTCGCGTACGTCGGCGATCCGCCCGTTGGCGATCAGCGACTCGTCGTTGGCGACCTCCCAGGCGTCCTGCAGGGGCGCCCACTGCCCGTCGAGCTGATGAAGCAGCCGCCCGCAGTCGTCGAAGGTTCGTGAACCGATCGCATCGGCGAGCAGCGCAGTGGCCTCGTCGGCATGAGCCGCAAGGGATTCCAACGTGGCGTAACGCTCGTCGACGGCAGCAGCATCGAGTCCGAAGAGCCTGCACAGCGGAACCCAGTAGCGCGTCGGCTGCAACATCGACAGTTGGATGAAGCGACCGTCCGAACAGCGGTACGCGCCGGTCAGCGGGTTGCCCGGCGCCTGCGTCCGGTGGTCGATCTTCGGCAGTGGGCAGCCGTAGAGCATCGCCAGATTGACGTTGGACTGGTTGGCCCACGCCCCCACCGCGAGCAGCGAAACGTCGATGACGGAGGTCTGCCCGGTCGCCTGCCTTCCGTAGAGCGCTGCGGCCACCGCTCCTGCAATCGTGATGCCGCCGATGTTGTCGCCGAAGGCACCTGCGGGCATGCCCGTCGGCACCTCGGAGTCGGCGGGCGTGACCCCCTCGGCATTGCCGGCGCGCGCCCAGAACGCGGTGGAGTCGTGCGCGCCCGTCTCACGGTCGGGCCCTTCGCTTCCGAAGCCACTCCCCGCGACGTAGACGATCGACGGGTTGATCCGGCGGATCTCGTCGAGATCGATGTGGAGCTTGGCGCGCGCCTGAGGCAGCAGATTGGTCAGGAAGACGTCGCTTCGCCTGACGAGTTCCTCGAACGCGGGGCGGGTCTGTTTGAGGGCCAGCGACAATCCCACGCTGCGCTTGCCTCGGTTGGGTGCCTCCATCATCGGCGCAAAGGAACCTCCGGGTGCCGTCGCGGACCGACCGGCAACCGTGACGAGGCCGCGCTGCGCATCACCGGTCACCGGATTCTCGATCTTGATGACGTCGGCACCCCAGTCCGCGAGGACGGCACCGGCCGATGGCACGAACGTGAACTGTGCGACTTCGAGGACGCGAACCCCGGTCATCGGTTTTTGCATGAAGCCTCATCCGTCCTACTGGCCGGGTCTTCCCCGCATGATGCTCACATAGGTTACTAGGTTAGTAAAGTCGACGTCCATGACACATTCGGCAGAACTCAGACGGATCTGAACACTAGCGTCAGAGTAGCTCCATTACCCCTTCCGCCGCCAGGGTTCAGCGCGAGATAACGCGAGTTGATGCCAGTTTTAGTGGGCTGACACAGTTGCCCCCAAAGTGACACCAGTGCCAGAATGGCTAGTGTTCTACACCAACGAACATCCGCGCAGATGCAGGAGTGCCACGTGGTCGGGGATCTTATCGAAGAAGAAGCCATGCTCGTCGACACCGTTCGAGCCTTCATCGACCGCGACGTCAAGCCCACGGTCCGCGAGGTCGAACACGCGAACGAGTACCCCGAGGCGTGGATCGAGCAGATGAAGCACCTCGGCATCTTCGGCCTGGCCGTGCCCGAGGAGTACGGCGGCAGCCCTGTGTCGATGCCCTGCTACGTCGAGGTCACGAGCGAGCTGGCCCGCGGCTGGATGAGCCTGGCCGGCGCGATGGGCGGCCACACCGTCGTCGCCAAACTGCTGACGCTGTTCGGCACCGAAGAGCAGAAGCAGCGCTACCTGCCGGTGATGGCCACCGGCGAGATGCGCGCGACGATGGCGCTGACCGAACCCGGCGGTGGTTCCGACCTGCAGGCGATGGCGACGGTGGCGCGGCCCTACGGCGACGATCTGGTGATCACCGGTTCGAAGACCTGGATCTCCAATGCCCGCCGGTCCGGGTTGATCGCGTTGCTCTGCAAAACCGACCCGAGCGCATCGCCCAAACACCGGGG
>JAOPUT010000253.1 GCA_025963385.1 Mycobacterium sp. | reverse complement strand
CCGCCCGACACCCCCGAGTTCCGGTGGCTGATGGCATCGGACGTGTGCAAGCACTGCACGCACGCCGGATGCCTCGACGTCTGCCCCACCGGTGCGCTGTTCCGCACCGAGTTCGGCACGGTCGTCGTACAGGACGACGTGTGCAACGGGTGCGGAACGTGCGTGGCGGGCTGCCCGTTCGGCGTCGTCGAGCGGCGGCAGGACGGCACCTACACCACGCCCGCCTCGCGGTCGGACGCTCCGGCGGAGAAGCCCGTCACCGGCGTCGCGCAGAAGTGCACGCTCTGCTACGACCGGCTGCTCGAGGATCAGACGCCTGCCTGCGCGCAGACGTGCCCAACGACGTCGATCAAGTTCGGCAACCATGACGACATGGTGGTGACGGCCCGCGACCGGTTGGCCCAGTTGCACGCGCGCGGGCTCACCGAGGCTCGGCTGTACGGCGCCAACGAGCACGACGGGGTCGGCGGCACCGGATCGATCTTCTTGCTGCTCGACGAGCCCGAGGTCTACGGTCTGCCGCCCGACCCGAGGGTGCCGACCGCCGACCTGATGCACATGTTCACGCGCGCGGCGGTGGCCGGCGCCGGGATGTTGGCCGCGGCCGCACTGGCGTTCTGGAAGAGCGGCTCGTGAGCACCTCGGAGTTCGACGGCCTGCGCCCGCCCGACGAAGGTCCGCGACGTAAACGCAACGGCGGCAAGGGAAGACGTCGCCGCGACGGAGGCGAGGGCACGCGCGAGATGCCGATGGTGCCCGACGTCGAGTTCACCACGTACTACGGGCGGCCGGTGGTGAAGCCCGCGCCGTGGGGGCACGAGGTCGGGGCATACCTGTTCCTCGGTGGCGTGGCCGCCGGATCCGGTCTGTTGGCCGCAGGCGGGCAGCTGACCGGGCGTGCGACGCTGCGGCGCAACGGCCGGCTGAGCGCGCTCGTCGCCGTCGTCCTCAGCGCCGCGGCGCTGGTCGCGGACCTCGGCAGGCCCGAACGCTTCGTCAACATGCTGCGGACCATCAAGCTGACCTCGCCCATGAGCCTGGGCTCCTGGATCCTCAGCGCGTTCAGCGGAGGCATTGGCGTGGCGGCGGTGTCCGAGATCGACCGCATGACGGGTGACCGGCTGCCGCTGGGCCCATTGCGTCCCGTGCTTCGCGTCGTCGAGGGGCCCGCGGGGCTCGCCGCCGCGGCATTCGCGCCGCCCCTTGGCGTGTACACCGCCGTGCTGCTGGCCGACACGGCGACGCCCACCTGGAACGCCGCGCACGAGGATCTGCCATTCGTGTTCGCGAGCTCGGCCTGTCTGGCCGCGTCGGGCCTCGCGATGATCACCACGCCGGTCGCAGAAGCAGGCCCGGCCAGGCGGCTCGCCGTGCTCGGCGTCGTGGGTGATCTGGTGGCGACCAGACTGATGGAACGCCGGATGGATCCGGTGGCCGCGGAGCCACTGCACCACGGCAGCCCGGGCCGGATGCTGAAGTGGAGCGAAGGATTGCTCGTCGCAGGCGGGTTGGGCACGCTGCTGGGTGGCCACCGCCGCCCCGTCGCGGTCACTTCGGGATTGGCGCTGATGACGGCGTCGGCGTTGACCAGGTTCGGCGTCTTCGAGGCCGGGCTGCATTCGGCCCGCGATCCGCGCTACACCATCGAGCCGCAGAAGCGCCGGCTCGCGGCCCGACGCGCCGCGGGGATCACCGGCGACTCGATCACCACCGGTCGGTGACCTGACGCCCGCACGTCGTGAAACCTGGGCGGAATTCGACGCCAAAAGTCGCCCCCGATTCACAAACGTGGATCAGTGGCTAGCGCACCTCGATGCCCGAGCCCTCGACCGTGTGGCCGATGACCGGATGCCCGGGTAGCTCCCCGACCACCAGCAGTCCGCCCGAGGTCTGAGCGTCCGCGAGCAGCAGCAGGTCGTCCTCGTCGACGTCCGCCGCGGCACGCAGATGCGGGCGCACCCAGTCGAGGTTGCGGCGCGTGCCACCAGAGACGAAGCCGTCGCGCAACGCGAGGCGCGCCGCGTCCAGCACTGGTACCGCGGCACGGTCGATCACCGCGCCGACGCCGGACGCCCGGCACATCTTGAACAGGTGGCCCAGCAGCCCGAACCCGGTGACGTCGGTCGCCGAACGGATCCCCGCCGCCACGGCCTGCTCGGCCGCGGCCCGGTTGAGCTGAGTCATGGTGGAGATCGCCTCTGCGAACACCTCGCCGGTCTGCTTGTGGCGGTTGTTGAGCAACCCGGTCCCCAATGGCTTGGTCAGGGTCAGCGGCAGGCCGGGCACGGCAGCGTCGTTGCGCAGCAGCTTGGCTGGATCGGCAACGCCGGTGACGGCCATGCCGTACTTCGGTTCCGGATCGTCGATGGAGTGCCCACCGAGCAACGGACAGCCCGCCTCCGACGCCACGGCCAGCCCGCCCCGCAGCACCTCGGTCACGAGCTCCATCGGCAGCCGGTCGCGCGGCCAGCCCACCAGATTGATCGCCATCACTGGCCGTCCGCCCATCGCGTAGACGTCCGAGAGCGCATTGGCCGCAGCGATGCGCCCCCAGTCGTAGGCATCGTCGACGACGGGGGTGAAGAAGTCGGCGGTCGACAGCACCGCGACGTCACCGACCAGCACGGCCGCGGCGTCGTCACCGTCATCGAGTCCGACGAGGACGTCGCGGCCGGACTGACCGGTGAGGCCGCGGACCGCCTCCTCCAGCTCGCCAGGGGGAATCTTGCAGGCACAGCCACCACCGTGCGCGAAACTGGTCAGACGGGCCGTCACGCGGGATTCGGTCACCCTGCCCAGCCTAGAACCGCGGCCACGATAGGTTGAGCGTGGAGGCGTCAGGGTTCCTGGTGGTCCCCCCGGTCTTCAAAACCGGTGAGATCGAGTAGCTCGGTCTGGCGGGTTCGATTCCCGTCCGCCTCCGCCATCTGCCACGTGGAGGCGAGGAGGGACGTGACCCAGCTCGACCCGCGCCGGGCGATCCCGCGCACCGATCAGCTGCTGACGCTTCCTGCCGTGGCGGATGAACGAAAGCGCTTGGGCGAAGCGGTGATTCGCGCGATCGTCCGTGACGTCCAGGAGCGCGCCCGCCGCGGCGAGCTGACACCAGGGGAGGTCGAGGCGGTCGTCGTCGCGGCGGTGCGCGCGCGTGCGGTGACCAGCCTGCGACCCGTGCTCAACGCCACAGGCGTGGTCGTGCACACCAATCTCGGCCGGGCACCCCTCGCGCCTGCTGCGGTCGAGGCGCTGGTGTCGGCCAGCGGTTACGTCGACGTCGAGCTCGACCTCGCCACCGGCACGCGGTCCCGACGCGGGATGGCGGCCCGACGTGCCTTGCTCGATGCCTGCCCGGCAGCCGAGGACGCGCTGGTGGTCAACAACGGTGCCGCGGCGCTGGTGCTGGCCACCACCGCGCTCGCCGCAGGTCGGGAGGTCGTGGTCAGCCGTGGCGAGCTGATCGAAATCGGTGCCGGCTTCCGGCTGCCCGATCTGATCGCCTCGACCGGCGCGCGACTCCGCGAGGTCGGCACCACCAACCGCACGCACCTCGAGGACTACGCCGACGCAATCGGCCCCGAGACCGGCTGCGTGCTCAAGGTGCACCCGAGCAACTATCGGGTGGAGGGGTTCACGACCGCGGTCGCGCTGCGCCAACTCCGTGAACTCCTTGCGGCTCAACGCATTCCCCTCGTCGCCGACCTGGGCAGCGGTCTGCTGTCTCCCGACCCGATGCTGCCCGACGAGCCGGATGCCACGACCTCGCTGACCGACGGCGCCGACGTGGTGACCGCCAGCGGCGACAAACTCCTCGGCGGCCCGCAGGCGGGCGTCGTGCTGGGCCGGGCCGACGTGGTGGCCCGGATGGCCAGGCATCCGCTAGCGCGTGCAGTGCGGGCGGACAAGCTCACCCTCGCCGCGATGGAGGCGACCGTGGCCTCCGGCTCGTCGCCCGTGACCCTGGCGCTGCACGCCCATCCCGACGTTCTCCGCCGACGCGCCGAGCGGCTGGCCACCGCGGTCGGTGCCGCCGTCGTGGCGCACGACGGACGGGTCGGCGGCGGGGGCGCCCCCGGCGTTCCGCTGCCGGGGTGGGCCGTGCGCCTCCCAGAAGCGACGGCGGCCCATCTGCGCGCTGGCGACCCGGCGGTGTTGCCGCGCGTGCACGACGGGGCCTGCCTCGTCGACCCGAGGTGTGTTCCCGAGGCCGACGACGACCTGCTCCTGGCCGCGATGGAGTCGGCACTGGCCGCGGTCGACGGCGGCGGCCCCTGAGCACCTACGTAGTGGCCACCGCGGGCCACGTCGACCACGGCAAGAGCACGCTCGTCCGTGCGCTCACCGGCATGGAACCCGACCGCTGGGCGGAAGAACGGCGCCGCGGGCTGACCATCGACCTCGGTTTCGCCTGGACCACACTGCCATCGGGCCGCGAGGTGTCCTTCGTCGACGTGCCGGGACACCAGCGCTTCCTGGCCAACACCCTCGCCGGGCTCGGGCCCGCTCCGGTGGTCTGCTTCGTCGTCGCCGCCGACGAGGGCTGGCAGGTGCAGTCGAGCGATCACCGCGACGCGATCGCCGCGCTAGGCATCCACCACGGCCTGCTGGTGGTCACGAAGGCCGATCGGGCTCCGGACCGGGTCGATGCGGTAATCGCCACGGCTCGTTCAGAACTCGCCACGACGGGACTGAGCGACGCGCCTGCGGTGGTCGTGTCGGCTGCGAAACGCACAGGTCTCGCCGGACTCCTCGACACGCTTGACGGCGTCCTTGCCAAGGTGCCAGACCCTGCGACCCAGGCCCGGCTGCGGCTATGGGTGGACCGCTCGTTCACCATCACCGGGGCAGGCACCGTGGTGACTGGAACCCTCACCGCCGGAACGCTCGCCCGCGGCGACACCCTTGCCCTGCTCGGGGTCGACCGCGTCCGGAACGTCACCGTGCGAGGACTGCAGAGCCGTGGCGAGGACCACACCGGGCTCGGTCCCGTTACACGGGTCGCTCTCAACCTTCGCGGTATCCCGCCCGACGCCGTGCACCGCGGAGACGCGCTGCTGACGCCCGACGCGTGGCTCAGTACCAGGGCGGTCGACATCCGGCGACTCACCGGTCCTGCGCTGAACGAGGCGCCGACACAGGTGTTCGTCCACGTCGGCACCGCAGCGGTGCACGCCCGGCTGCGTGCCTTCGACCACGACCACGCCCGGCTGACGTTGGAGCGTCCCCTGCCACTGGTTCTCGGCGACCGACTCGTGCTGCGCGACGCCGGCGCCCGGCGGATCGTCGGCGGTGCCCTGACACTCGATGCCGATCCGCCCGCGATGCGCCGCCGCGGTGACGGGGCCCGTCGCGCTGCCGCACTCGCCCGATTGCGCGCCGGCGGGGACGTGTCCGCCGAGGTCGGACGACGGGGCGCCGTGCCGGAGATGCATCTGCGCCGCCTGGGTCTGATCGGTGACGACGCCACTCCTCCGGGAGACGTGCTCGTCGTGGATTCCTGGTGGGTGCACCGACCCACGTTCGACGGATGGCAGCAGCGCCTGCGGATTGCCCTGCGAGACGTGGCCGAGCGGGATCCGTTGGCCGCCGGCCTGTCCCGGGGGGCGGCCCGCGACCTGCTCGCACTCCCCGATCCGGTGTTGCTGGACGCCGTCGCCCGCGAGGCGGGATTGCGACGGTCCGGCGGTCGGATCCAGTTGCCGGAGGCGCGA
>JAOPUT010000234.1 GCA_025963385.1 Mycobacterium sp. | reverse complement strand
GGTGCTGGCTGAATGAGTAGGCACCGTCGCGGCACTGCGCCGTCGCTCCGGGAGGCGCAGTAGGTGCCTGCGTAGGGTCCTCGACACAATTCCCGCTTGAGTTGTCATAGGTGCCTGCACCACAGGTGATGAATGGAAGCGGAGCCGTTGGTGCTGAAGTGGCGCTGGCAACAGACGCCGTTCCGATCGCCGTCGCGGTAATGACTGCTCCAACTACCAATGCACCTGTGCCGAGGATGTTGTCTAATTTCACGTCAGCATGTTGCTTGTCCCCTATGGCCTGCTGCTACAAAAAGGGCCGTACTCACAGCGCGACGTCTAGTAATTACCGTTGTGCCGACGACCGGGAGCAACTCGACGAGTAGGAAACTTCAAGAATGACCCCAAGTCGAGCTCGCGGTCGACCGCGCAGCGAGGAACGCCACGACGCCGTCTTGGCAGCTGCGATGGAATTGATGCAGGAGGACGACCTGCGCAGGGCGTCGGTCGACCGGATCTCCGCACGCAGTGGGGTCAGCAAGGCGACCATCTATAAATGGTGGCCGAACCGAACCGCGGTGGCAATCGACGCGTTTCAGCACCGAATGATGGCCGATGCGCCCGTGCCCGACACAGGATCGGCGGCCGAAGACTTCCGCCTCACACTGCTCGGGATGATGCGGTTCTACACCAGCCGAATTGGCGCGATCTACGCCCAGCTCGTCGGCGAGTCGCAGTTCTACCCGACTGAACGCGAGCGGATACGAACACACCAAGTGAACGTCCGCCGAGCAGCCGTGAGGAAGATCTGGGAACGCGGTGTGGCCCGGGGTGAACTGGATGCGAACGTCGACCCCGAGGTGGCGCTGGACCTCATCTTCGGGCCGGCGATGTATCGGATGGCAATTGGGCACGCAGGATTGACGCCTGCCGACGCCGAAGCCATCGTGGCCACAGCGATGCGGGCACTGGTGAGTTGATCAGCGCCCCGCGCTCCGGCCGGTTTACGGTCGCTGACGATGTCGGTTGCCGGGCGCGTTGAGCCCTCGACGATGCGCGTTCAACCAAACCCACGACCGCGCCCCGGCCCGATCAGTCGTGTTTCGCCGCGTAGCGCAGCAGGACCGTGCCGCATGGGAAGGTGCGGTTCTCCAACAGTCGCAGCGAGATCCATGACGGCAGTGTCGGGAAGAACGGTGTACCGCCGCCCACGGCCGTGGGCGCGACCACGATCCGGTACTCATCCACCAGGCCGGCCTGCACGATCGGTGCGGCCAGCATCGCGCCGGCCACCTCCAGGTTTCCGTCGGTTTCGGCTTTGAGCCTCGTTACCACCTCGACCGGGTCGCCGCGTTCCAGGCGGGAGTTCCAGTCGACGGACTCTAGGGTGCGCGAGAACACCACCTTGGGCATGTCGCGCCAGATGTGGGCGAAGTCGACGATCAGAGGGGTGGCGTCCGAGGCCTCGTCGGCGGTCGGCCAGTACGCGGACATCAGTTCGTAGAGCCGTCGCCCGTAGAACGACAGGGCGGTCTCCCGCTCGAAATCGTTCCAGTACTGGTGCAGTTCTTCGCTCGGATCAGACCAGTCGATGTTGCCTCGTGCGTCCGCGATGTACCCGTCCACCGACACGTTGAAGCCATAGATGAGTTTGCCCATGCAGATCAGACTTCACCGCAGGGCAAGACTCATCGCGCAGCTTGACCGAATCGGTGCCAAGCACCCTGGACTTCGGCGACGCCGGAATCGAGGGTGGTCGACATAGCCACCGCTGCAACGGCTTTGGCCGCGCATACGGTCAGCCGCGACTACTCGCCGCCGCTCCCGCTTCCCGAGCCACCGCCGCTGCTGCCACTGTCACCGCTGGAATCGGCACCGGCTCCGCCGGTGGAGGGCTTGACGCCCGCCAAGGAGTCGAGCCCGCCCCTGATCATGTCGGTGAACGGCTTGAAGGGTTTGAAGGGGTCCGACGACGTGCCTCCGGAAGCGCCGGTCTTCGGCGTCTGGGCGAGCGGAGCGCCATTGACGCCGGGGATCGCCTCCTTGGGCTCGGTCTGCGCGACGCGGGCGGTCGACGTCGCCGGGGCGTCCTCCTCGAGCTTGGCGGGCGGCGGCTCGCTGATGGCCGCCGTGCTGACCACCGCGGGTGCCGCGACTGGCGCAACGGGGGCCGGGACCACGGGGGCGCCCGGAATGGTGGATGCCAGCGGCACGATGGTCCCTGCGGGCGGCGGATCCTTCGGCGCGAACGGGGTGTTCGCGGCGGTCAGGTCGGGCGCCAGGGTGAAGGAGAAGTTGTACGGCATGATGCCCGCGCCGACGCTCGGCAACACGTTGAGGTCGAACACCATCGAACCGATGGTGGTCGTCGTGTGCAGACCTCCGGTCGCACTGGCCTGGATCGGTCCGGGCCCCATATCCGCGTAGTCGACGAAGCCCGTCGTACCGGTGTTCATGATCAGCCCGGGTATCCCCGCTCTCCAACGGCCGATGTCGACGGCACTGAAGTTGTCGGGCAGACCACTCGGCAGCACCGTGCCGCTCGGAGCCTGGAAGAACCCGATCGCCTTGAGGACGTTGAGGTCGAAGATGGCCGGACCGAATTGGTTGTTGGTCTGAAGAAGGCCGGCGTGGTTGGCCATGAACGGGTCGTACTGGGCAGCATCCTCGGTGAATCCGATGACACCTGTGGTGCTCGCGATCCCCGTCAGCCCGAGCAGCCACTGGTCCATGGTCGTGATGTTGGCCAGGGTGTTGTTGGTGCCGGGGACCGTCTGGTGGATGCTCGCGGACTTGATCGAGTTCAGCGCGAAGGCGAGCGGGCCGACCTGGTTGACCGTCTGCAGGGCCGCGGACGCCGCGGCGGCGGTGGGGCTGGCGAGGGCGGTCACGGCAGCGGCGCCGATGCTCGGCCCGACTGCCCACGGGAACACCTTGCTGAGGTCCAGCGCGAATGGCTGGGCCGCGAGCCGTACGTCAGGCGCGGCGACTTGCTGAGGGGTTGCAGCGCCGAAAGTGAATTGGCTGGCTAGCAACGCTGCTGCACCGACGGCCCCAATGCCAGCACTGGCCAAAAGATGTCTGGTGGTAAGCATGAATCCCCTTATAAGGCGCGGTCGACGTGTTTGATACGTAAAACAATCTAACCCCTCGGGGCCGAAAACGGGAGCATTCCAGCTAATTGATGAGGCGAAAATTACACTTTGCTGCCAGCACATTCCCCGCCAGGCCGTCGACCAGCGTTTTCGGGACCGTCGAATTAGCTTCTAGCGGTGGTGCCTGGTCTTGAGATAACTGCGCACCCAGGCTGCTGCCGTCTCCGTGAGGAGGCACAGGATCAACGATCCGACGGAAACCGTGGCGATCACCAGGAGCGCGGTCGGCGAGACGTCGAGATACTGATCTTCCAACGCGATGTAGGTCGTCCACACGATAGACCTCCTGACCTGCCGATTCCGACGCTACGCCGGTTCGTCGGGCGCCGCCCCCGAAAGCGTCGACGAACCGAATCGTGCACCGGCCGTTGGGATCTCAGTGAATCCAAGAAATCGGCAGAACGCTTTCACTGCAGCACGAACGACGAGGAGCCAACTCCCTGAAAAGGGTGGGTCCACGCATTAACATCGCCCCGACACGGCTACACCACAGCGTTCCGAGCGTGGGAGACATCGATGACGAAGGTCGAAGACACCGAGGCAACCGTCCCGTCCGTCCGCGAGCTCACCGTAAGGGGCGTGGTCCTCGGCGGGGTCATCACGCTGATCTTCACCGCGGCCAACGTGTACCTGGGCCTCAAGGTCGGCCTGACGTTTGCCACAGCCATTCCGGCAGCCGTCATCTCGATGGCGATCCTGCGCTACTTCCGCGGCCACTCGATTCTCGAGAACAACATCGTGCAAACCATTGCCTCGGCAGCAGGCACGCTGGCCGCCATCATCTTCGTCCTCCCCGGACTGATCATGATCGGGTGGTGGACCGGTTTTCCGTACTGGATCACGGTGGCGGTGTGCATCGTGGGCGGCGTGCTCGGCGTGATGTACTCCGTGCCCTTGCGCCGAGCCCTGGTGACCGGCTC
>JAOPUT010000174.1 GCA_025963385.1 Mycobacterium sp. | reverse complement strand
GACCACTACTCACCGACGCCGAGCGCCGCTACCTGCTCTGCGACGCCACCTGCGAGGCCTGGTTCCAGCGTGACGGTCGGGTCATCGGCTCGGGGCGGGCGACCCGCACCATCAGCCGCCGGTTGCGCCGGGCCCTGGAGCACCGCGACCGCTGCTGTGTGGTCCCCGGCTGCGGGGCCACCCGCGGACTGCACGCCCACCACCTGCGGCACTGGGAGGACGGCGGCCCCACCGACCTGAACAACCTGGTGCTGCTGTGTCCCTACCATCACCGCCTGCACCACCACGGTGGCATCACCATCACCGGGCCCGCCGACCGTCTCGTCGTCACCGACGCCGAAGGCAACCGGCTCGACCCCGGATCGCTGGCCAGACCCCCGACCACACCCCCACCCGCGGTCGCGCCGTGCTCCGGACCGACCGGGGAACGCGCCCAATGGTGGTGGTACCAACCCTTCGAACCCCAACCACCACCCACCAACTAACTGGCAGCCCGAACCACGGATGTGCCGGTAAGCCAAAGCATTACGGCTGATGGCGAAATCCATGCCGCAGTGCGGACTTCGCGGCCAGGTGCCCGCACATGCCGTGCAGTCCGGCGCCCGGCGGCGTCGACGCCGAGCACAGGAAGTGGCCGGGAACCCCCGTCCAGTACGGATCAGTGGTCAGTCGAGGTCGAGCGATGAACTGCCGCAAGTCCATCGAGCCACCGTTGACGTCGCCGCCGATCAGATTCGCGTCATGCTCCTGAAGGCCCCGCGGGGTGCGCACGTCGATGCCGACGATGCGGTCGCGGAAGCCAGGAGCGAAGCGTTCGATCTGGTCGATGATCGCGTCTGTCGCATCACCCGAGAAGCCATGCGGCACATGGGCATAGGTGTACAGCGGATGCACGCCACCTGCCGACCGGCCGGGATCCATCAGGTACTGCTGGGCGACGATGACGAACGGGCGCTCCGGCATGTGGCCACGTGATGTGGCTCGCTCGGCGGCCACGACTTCCTCGAACGAGCCGCAGACGTGCACGGTGCCCGCTGCCCGGCAGGACTCGTTGAGCCACGGCACGCCACCCGCCACGGCGAAGTCCACCTTGTACGCCCCGGCCCCGTACCGAAACCTCCGGTACGCCCGCTGAATTCGTGACGGAAGTGCGTCGCCCAAGATGTCGGCGACCGCGCCGGGGGCGAGGTCGAACATCACGATGTCGGCAGCTGGCAGGTCCTTGCGTGACGTCGCTCGCTGACCGGTCTCGATCGACCCGCCCACCGACGCCAGGATCGAAGCCAGTCCGTCGGCCAGCCGCGCGACGCCGCCTTTGACGGTCGGCCACCCGTACCGGTGGGCGACCGCACCGAACATCAGCGCGATCCCCGACGTCGGAGGTCGGCTCAGCGGGGTCCACGCGTGCGCCGCGTTGCCCGCCCACAGTGCGCGCACCTCGTCGGTCCGCCACCGCCGTGCCAGGGCCGTCGCCGGAACGAGGGCCTTCGCGCCGAACGATGCCATCAGCAAGGGGTGTGACGGCACGCCGAGCAGCGGGCCGAACACGTCGGGCGCCAGCTCGGGGAAGTCGCGCGCCAGCGGTTCGAACAGTCGTCGCCAGGCAGGGCCGTCGACACCCATGCCAAGGGCGGTGTCGTCGATGGACCGGGTGAGCACCCCCGCACGTCCACCGTCGACCGGGTGCGCGAGTTCGACCTCTGGCCAAGCCCATTCGACACCGTGCGACGCCAGGTCGAGGCTCTGCATGAAGGGGGAGGCCAGCGCGGTCGGCACGATGGCGGCGCAGTCGTCGTGCAGCAGGCCGGGCAGCGTGCGTTCCCCCGAACTCAGGCCGCCGCCGATGACGTCGGAGGCCTCCAACACGGTGACGTCGACACCCTCGCGCGCCAGCGTGATGGCGGCCGCCAACCCGTTCGGGCCAGACCCGACCACCACCGCTTTGGCCGCCGTCATGGCGTTCAAGGTAGCGGCCTTCGTTTATCCACAGTCCGCACTTCATCCACAGGAGGCAGGCCGATCCGCTCGTCCGCTGTCTCCGCGTCGGCGGCCGGACGGTAAATGGCCTCGGCAGCCGGACACGAGCTGTCGACCCGAAGAACCGATGAAGGGAAACAGAATGTTCGAGACACCGTTCGTCATGGTGGGCACCATCGTCACCGACCCGATCCTCCGCCGCGTCGGCGAGCAGCAGGTCTTCAAGTTCCGGGTGGCGAGCAACTCGCGCCGCCGCACCGCGGACGGCGAGTGGGAGACGGGCAACTCGCTGTTCGTCAACGTGAACTGCTGGGGCAGGCTCGTCACCGGCGTCAGTGGCACCTTGATCAAGGGCGACCCGGTCGTGGTGGTCGGCCATCTGTACACCAGCGAGTACGACGACAAGGAGGGCAATCGGCGCTCGTCGGTCGAGGTGCGCGCCACGGCCGTCGGACCGGACCTCGGACGGTGCACCGCCCGCGTCGAGCAGCGCCGACGCGCTGACGCCGACGCCGAGTCCAGGGGCGTGGGCGCCCAAGCGACGGCTGACGACGACGAGTCGGACGATGCTGACGGCGGCGGAGGAGGGGGTGAGGGCCTCCCTCTGACGGCATAGCCGCAAGCAGCCGCGCCTAGGATGGTGCGTTGAGCGATATCCGCAGACCGGAAAGGCAATACCCAAAGCATGGCTGAGTTCATCTACACGATGAAGAAGGTCCGCAAGGCGCACGGTGACAAGGTCATCCTGGACGACGTCACGCTGAACTTCCTCCCCGGAGCCAAGATCGGCGTCGTCGGTCCCAACGGCGCCGGTAAGTCGAGCGTCCTGAAGATCATGGCCGGCTTGGACAAGGCGAACAACGGCGACGCGTTCCTTGCCACCGGCGCCACGGTCGGCATCCTCATGCAGGAGCCGCAGCTCGACGAGTCGAAGACCGTTCGCGAGAACGTCGAGGACGGCGTCCCGATCAAGGGCAAGCTCAATCGGTACAACGAGGTGGCCGAGCTGATGGCCACCGACTACACCGACGAGCTCATGGAGGAGATGGGCCAGCTGCAGGAGGAGCTGGACGCCGCCGACGCGTGGGATCTGGACTCGAAGCTCGAGCAGGCGATGGACGCCCTACGGTGCCCGCCGCCCGACGAGCCGGTCACCCACCTCTCAGGTGGTGAGAAGCGTCGCGTCGCCCTATGCAAGCTGCTGCTCTCCGAGCCCGACCTGCTGCTGCTCGACGAGCCCACCAACCACCTCGACGCCGAGAGCGTGCTGTGGCTGGAGAGACACCTTGCCGACTACAAGGGCGCGATCCTGGCGGTCACCCACGACCGGTACTTCCTGGACAACGTCGCCGAGTGGATCCTCGAACTCGACCGTGGCCGCGCGTATCCGTACGAGGGCAACTACTCCACCTATCTGGAGAAGAAGGCCGAGCGCCTCGCGGTCCAGGGTCGCAAGGATCAGAAGCTGCAGAAGCGTCTGACCGAGGAACTCGCTTGGGTGCGCTCCGGCGCCAAGGCCAGGCAGGCCAAGAACAAGGCTCGCCTGGGACGCTACGAGGAGATGGTGGCCGAGGCGGAGAAGACCCGGAAGCTCGACTTCGAGGAGATTCAGATCCCGACCGGCCCACGGCTGGGCAATCAGGTCGTCGACGTCTCCAACCTCGACAAGGGCTTCGATGGCCGGATTCTGATCAAGGATCTGTCCTTCACGCTGCCGCGGAACGGCATCGTCGGCGTCATCGGCCCCAACGGCGTCGGCAAGACCACGCTGTTCAAGACGATCGTCGGCCTCGAAGAGCCTGACAGCGGCGTCGTCAAGGTCGGTGAGACGGTCAAGCTGAGCTACGTCGACCAGACGCGCGGGGGCATCGACCCGAAGAAGAACGTCTGGGAGGTCGTCTCTGACGGGCTCGACTACATCGAGGTCGGTCAGAACGAGGTGCCGTCGCGCGCCTACGTCTCGGCGTTCGGGTTCAAGGGACCGGACCAGCAGAAGCCTGCGGGCGTGCTGTCCGGCGGTGAACGCAACCGGCTGAACCTTGCGCTGACCCTCAAGGAGGGCGGCAACCTGATCCTGCTCGACGAGCCCACCAACGACCTGGACGTCGAGACCCTCAGCTCGCTCGAGAACGCGCTCCAACAGTTCCCCGGCTGCGCGGTGGTCATTTCCCACGACCGCTGGTTCCTCGATCGCACCTGCACCCACATCCTGGCGTGGGAGGGCGACGACGACAACGACGCCAAGTGGTTCTGGTTCGAGGGCAACTTCGGCGGCTACGAGGAGAACAAGCTGGAAAGGCTGGGCGCAGACGCCGCCCGTCCGCACCGGGTGACGCACCGCAGGCTCACGCGAGACTGATCTGGCGGGGTTGGACCGCGACGACCAGGGGGCCAACTAGTGTCACTTCCGCGTGTGCCAGCGTCGGCACGCGAGCGTGAGGTAGGAGCGATCGGCATGACGACGGTGAATCCTGGTTCTCCAGGCCGGCAGCGCGGCGACGGATCGGCGGAGACCTCGGTGATCGACACCGGACTCACCAGTGACCTGACGAAGGCCTACCTCGCGACTCACCACGGACCGCACGGCGACGCACCTGCTGCCGACACCGCGGTGACGATGCCACTGGACGTGGTGGGGCGCACCGTGTCACCCGCCCTGCTCGCCGCCCACGCACGGGTCGGGCGGCAGAGGTCCACCGGCGACACCAAGGTCGCGGTCTACCCGGCCGAGGACCCGAGCGGCGTCGGCCCGGCGATCCAGATCGTCACCGACCAGAGCGCGATGCTGTTGGACACCGTCACGGTCCTCCTGCACCGCCTCGGCGTCGCCTACACCGCGATCATGAACCCGGTGTTCCGCGTCCGCAGGAATCCGGCAGGGGAGCTGTTGGACGTCCATCCCGCGTCGGCTCCGGAGGGGCCGACGGACGGCGTCGACGAGACGTGGGTTCACGTGGAGCTGTCGCCGTCGGCCGATGCGAAGGCCGTCGCCGAGGCCGCGGCGCTGCTGCCCAACGTCCTCGGTGACGCCCGTCAGGTGTCGCTCGACGCGTCGGCTTTGAACGCCGCGTTGGTGGTCCTTGCCAGCCAGCTGGACTCCGACCGCGAAGGCCACTTCCCGTCGTATGACCGCCGGGACGTGGCCGCGCTGCTGCGCTGGCTCGCCGATGAACACTTCGTGCTGCTCGGCTACCAGCGCTGCTCCGTCGAGAACGGGCAGGCCGAGGTGGACACGGCCAGCCGGCTGGGCGTGCTGCGCCTGCGCACCGACGTACTGCCGCAGCTCACCCGCCAGGACGATCTGCTGGTGCTGGCCCAGGCGACGACGCCGAGTTACCTGCGCTATGGCGCACACCCGCACATCGTGGTGGTGCGCGAAACGCTGCCGGGGCAGAGCGCAGCCATCGAACACCGCTTCGTCGGTCTGTTCACGGTGGCCGCGTCCAATGCGAACGTGCTCGAGATCCCGCTGATCTCGCGGCGCGTGCACGAGGCACTGGCGCTGTCACACGGCGACAACAGTCATCCGGGTCAGCTGACGCTGGACATCATCCAGACGATTCCGCGTTCGGAGCTCTTCTCGCTCAGCGCCCGACAGCTGCTGGAGATGGCCACCGCGGTGGTCGATCTGGGGTCGCGGCGCCGGGCGCTGCTCTTCCTGCGCACCGATCAGCTGTCCCACTACGTCTCCTGCCTGGTCTACCTGCCGCGTGACCGGTACACCACCGTGGTGCGGCTCGAGATGCAGGACATCCTCGTGCGCGAGCTGGGCGGCGAGAGCATCGAGTACACCGCTCGGGTCAGCGAATCACCTTGGGCGGTGGTGCACTTCACGGTGCGGCTGCCCGACGACACCAAGGCCGCCGACGTCGACACGTCACTGGAGACCGAGACCAGGATCCAGAATCTGCTCACGGAGGCCGCCCGCACCTGGGGTGACCGGCTCATGGGGTCGGTGCCGACCGGCACCATCTCCCGTGCCGACGCCGAGCACTATGCCGCGGCCTTCCCCGAGGTCTACCGGCAGGCGTTCACCCCGCATGACGCGATCGGTGACATCGCGATCATCGAGCAGCTGCAAGACAATTCGGTCAAGTTGGTCTTCGCGGACGGCGGCGAGGGCCAGCCGGCCAATCTCACCTGGTACCTCGCCGGACGATCGGCCTCGCTGAGCGTGCTGCTTCCGATGCTGCAATGCATGGGTGTCGTCGTGCTCGAGGAACGACCGTTCTCCGTCACCCGCGCCGACGGCATGCCGGTGTGGATCTACCAGTTCAAGATCTCGCCGCAACAGTCGATACGGGAGGAGCAGGACCCGGCGCAGCGGGAGGCCACCGCCACGAGGTTCGCCGACGCGGTCACCGCGATCTGGCACGGCCGCGTCGAGATCGACAGGTTCAACGAGCTGGTCATGCGCGCCGGCCTGACCTGGCAACAGGTCACCGTGTTGCGCAGCTACGCGAAGTACTTGCGGCAGGCCGGATTTCCGTACAGCCAGTCTCACATCGAGACGGTCGTCAACGACAACGCAGGTACCGCACGGGCTCTGGTCGAGCTGTTCGAGGCACTGTTCGACCCCGAGGGCGCGCAGTCCGACGCCGACAAGAAGCGCGACGCGTCGGCCGCTGCCGTTGCCGTCGCGCAGGGCATCGACGCGCTGGTCAGCCTCGACACCGATCGGGTGCTCCGCGCCTTCGCCTCGATGATCCAGGCGACGCTGCGCACCAACTACTTCGTCACCACCCCCGGTTCGGCCCGCAGTCAGGACGTGCTGTCGATCAAGCTGAATCCCCTCCTGATCGACGAATTGCCGCTGCCCCGACCGAAATACGAGATCTTCGTCTACTCGCCGCGCGTCGAGGGCGTGCATCTGCGGTTCGGAAACGTCGCCCGTGGCGGTCTGCGGTGGTCGGACCGTCGCGAGGACTTCCGCACCGAGATCCTCGGCCTGGTCAAGGCGCAGGCGGTGAAGAACGCCGTCATCGTGCCCGTCGGCGCCAAGGGTGGTTTCGTCCTCAAGCGCCCGCCGACCTCCACGGGTGACGCCGCCGCCGACCGTGACGCCCAGCGCAACGAGGGCGTCGCCTGCTACCGGTTGTTCATCTCCGGACTGCTCGACATCACCGACAACGTCGACACCGCAACGGGTGCCGTCATCTCGCCCGCGGGCGTCGTCCGCCGCGATGGTGACGACGCCTACCTGGTGGTCGCGGCGGACAAGGGCACCGCGACGTTCTCGGACATCGCCAACGACGTCGCCAAGTCGTACGGTTTCTGGCTGGGTGACGCGTTCGCCTCCGGCGGGTCGGTGGGTTATGACCACAAGGCCATGGGCATCACGGCCAAGGGTGCGTGGGAGTCGGTCAAGCGGCACTTCCGCGAGATGGGCGTGGACACCCAGGCCGAGGACTTCACCGTCGTCGGCGTCGGGGACATGAGCGGCGACGTGTTCGGCAACGGCATGTTGCTGTCCAAGCACATTCGATTGCTCGCAGCGTTCGACCATCGGCACGTCTTCCTCGACCCGAATCCCGATGCGGCCACGTCGTGGGTCGAGCGCGCCAGGATGTTCGAGCTGCCGCGGTCCAGCTGGGAAGACTACGACCGCAGCCTGATCAGCGAGGGCGGCGGCGTCTACAGCCGGGAACACAAGTCGATTCCCATCAGCCCACAGGTCCGCGCCGTGCTGGGACTGGCCGACGACGTCGAGGAGATGACGCCGCCAGCGCTGATGAAGGCGATCCTGCAGGCACCCGTCGACCTGTTCTGGAACGGCGGCATCGGCACGTATGTCAAGGCGGAGACGGAGTCGGACGCCGACGTCGGGGACCGCGCCAACGACGCCGTGCGGGTCAACGGAAATCAGATGCGCGCCAAAGTGATCGGTGAGGGCGGCAACCTGGGCGTGACTCAACGCGGCCGCATCGAGTTCGAGCTCAACGGTGGCCACGTGAACACCGACGCCCTGGACAACTCCGCGGGTGTCGACTGCTCCGACCACGAGGTCAACATCAAGATCCTCGTCGACTCGCTGGTCACCGGTGGGCAGGTGAGCGCAGAGGAGCGCACGCCGCTGCTGATGTCGATGACCGATGAGGTCGGCGAACTGGTGCTGCAGGACAACGCCGCCCAGAACGACCTGATGGGCACCAGCCGTGCCAACGCCGCGGGTCTGCTCACGGTGCACGCGCGCCAGATCAAGGGCCTGGTCTCCGAACGCGGCCTCAACCGCGAGCTGGAGGCGCTCCCGACCGAGAAGGAGATTCGCAGGCGCAAGGAGCTGGGCATCGGCCTGACGTCGCCCGAGCTGTCGACGCTGATGGCCCACGTGAAGCTCGCGCTCAAGGACGAGTTGCTGGCCAGTGAACTGCCCGATCAGGAAGTGTTCGCCGCGCGATTGCCCGAGTACTTCCCGCATCAGCTGCGGGACCGCTTCGGCCCCGAGATCCGCACGCACCAACTGCGCCGGGAGATCGTGACGACCATGCTCGTCAACGACATGGTCGACACCGCGGGGATCACCTACGCGTACCGCGTCGCCGAGGACGTCGGCGTCGGACCGATCGACGCGGTGCGGGCGTACGTGGCGACCGACGAGATCTTCCGGGTCGGTGACGTCTGGCGGCAGATCAGGGCCGCAGGCGACGCCGGCGTGCCGGTGGCGACGACCGACCGGATGACGCTCGATCTGCGACGCCTCATCGACCGGGCCGGGCGCTGGTTGCTCAACTACCGGCCCCAACCGCTGGCCGTGGGTGCCGAGGTCAACCGGTTCGCCGCGAAGGTCGCCGCTCTGACCCCGAGGATGTCGGAGTGGCTGCGTGGCCTCGACAAGGCCATCGTGGCCAAGGACTCCGGCGAATTCATGGCCGAGGGCGTCTCCGAGGACCTCGCGATGATGGTCGCGACGGGTCTCTACCAGTACAGCCTGCTCGACATCATCGACATCTCCGACATCGTCGAGCGCGATGCCGCGGAGGTGGCCGACACGTACTTCGCGATGATGGATCATCTGAGCGCGGACGGGTTGCTCACTGCCGTGTCCCAGCTGACGCGGGACGATCGGTGGCATTCGTTGGCGCGCTTGGCGATTCGCGACGACGTCTACGGTTCACTGCGGGCGCTGTGCTTCGACGTGCTCGCCGTCGGTGAACCCGACGAGACGGGCGAGCAGAAGATCGAGGAGTGGGAGCTGTCCAACAGTTCCCGGGTCGCCAGGGCCCGCCGCACTCTCACCGAGATCTACGAGGACGGCGAGAAGGACCTGGCGACGCTGTCGGTGGCAGCGCGCCAGATCCGCAGCATGACGAGGACCAGTGGGACGGGTACGACGGGGTGACGGATGAGCCGCTTGCGCGAAGACAAGAATTGACGGAGCGCTTCACGACGCCGGTGCCGGTGCGCTGGTCGGACATCGACATGTATCAGCACGTCAACCACGGCACCATGGTGACGATCCTCGAGGAAGCGCGGGTGCCGTTCCTCACCGAACCGTTCGGAGGAGACTTCGACACCATCGGTCTGCTGATCGCCGAGGTGCGAGTGATCTACAAGGGTCAGCTCCGGCTCGCGGATTCTCCACTGCAGGTGACGATTTGGGTCAATCGACTGCGAGCGGTCGACTTCACGCTCGGCTACGAGGTGCGCTCGGCACTGGCGGATCCCGACTCGAAGCCGGCCGTCATCGGCGAGTCGCAGCTGGCGGCGTTCCACATCGCCGATCAGCGACTGGTGCGGCTGGCGCCGCATCACCGGGAATACCTTCAGCGATATCAGCGATGAGTACCTTCGGCGAGACCGGCGAGCGGGGGCTGTGGCTCGACGACGCCGCTCACCGGGAGGATCTGACGACGTTCGTCGAGCGGGCCATCCGCCTCGACGACGCCAACGTGATCCGGTTGCGTGAGCGTGCGGGTGGACAGGTCGTAGCTTGGGTGGCAACGGGTTTCGACGTGCTGGCGAGCCGTGTGGTGGGGGGTCGCGTCAAGCCTGCCGACCTGTCCGTCGGCGCCGACGCGCTTGCTCGGGCACTGCCGTCGATGGACCGTTCGGGTTTCGTGGAACCGGGTTTCACGATGGACTCCGCGTGGCGGGGAATGCTGCCGCCCGAGACGGGCTTCGTCCACCTCGACGACGTTCCCGCCAGGGTCGTGCTCGACCTCGCCCAGCAGGGCGTCGCACTGGCCAAGGAATACGGCAGCGCTCACGGGCCGCCCGCGTCGCTGTTGGACCAGGAGGTCGTCGCGGTCAGCTCCGGTGACACCAGCGTCGGCATCCCGATGCGTTGCGTATTCGCCTTGACGGCAATGGGTTTCCTGCCCCAGTCGACGACCGATGACCAGTTTGCGCCGGAGTCGGTGGCGCCCGACGAGGTGGTGCGGGTCCGCGTGCTGCCGACGTGGCTGCGCGTGGACGCCCGCTTCGGCACCGTCTACCGCCGACGCGGCGACCCCGCGGTCGTCCTGCGTTAGCGCACCCAGGCGGCGGCGTCCGGCGCCAGCCGGCCTTCGACCAGCGGCGCACTCGCGATGAGCAGCTCACCGTCGGGAAGTGGGGTGGGCGAGCTTCCCGTGTTGAGGACGCACGTCACACCGTCGGCGCCTCGCATGATCAGGACACCCGGTGCGGCATCGAGGAATTCGACCGAACCTCCCATCGGCCCGCGCTGATGGCGAAGCTCGATCGCACGCCGGAAGAACATCAGCGTGGATTCCGAGTCGCGTTCCTGGGCGGCGACCGCCAGATCCGCCCACTCGGCGGGCATCGGAAGCCAGACGTCGCTGGACTCCGAGAAGCCGAACGGCGGCGCGTCGCCCGACCACGGCATCGGTACCCGGCAGCCGTCGCGGCCCCGTTCCTCGTGCCCGGAGCGCTCCCACGTCGGGTCCTGCAGCACCTCGTCGGGCAGGTCGACGTTCGGCAGGCCGAGTTCCTCACCGTTGTAGACGAATACGGTCCCCGGTAGCGTCAGCATGGCCAGCGCCATCGCCCTGGCCCTCGCCACCCCCGACGGACCACCGCCGTAGCGGCTCACCTCCCGCTCCACGTCGTGGTTGGACAGGCACCACGTCGGGGGCGAACCGGCGAGATCGGCTGCGGCAAGCGAGTTCTCGATCGCCTCGCGGACTTCGGCGGCGTCGAACGTGGCGCGCACCAGCCGGAAGTTGAAGCCGAGGTGTAACTCGTCCGGCCGCAGGTACTTGGCGAAGTCCTCGTTGTCGAACACCCAGATCTCGCCGATGGTGACCGCGTGCGGATAGTCGTCGAGCACCGCGCGGATACCGCGGTGGATGTCGTGGACGCCGTCCTGGTTGAACCGCGGATCGTCGTCGTCGTGGGTGAGCATCTGCTGGTCGGGGTTCTTCATGTCCGGCAAGCCGGCCGGCTTGGCCATGCCGTGTGCCACGTCGATGCGGAACCCGTCGATCCCGCGGTCCAGCCAGAACCGCAGCGTCTTCTCCAGATCCTCGAAGACCTCGGGGTTGTCCCAGTTCAGGTCGGGCTGCTCGGGGTCGAACAGGTGCAGGTACCACTGACCGAGATTCCCGTCTGGTTCGACGACCCGGGTCCAGGCGGGGCCGCCGAACACCGACACCCAGTTGTTCGGCGGGTGAAGGCCATCGGGGCCGCGTCCGTCGCGGAAGACGTACCGCTCGCGCTGCTCGCTGCCCGGGCCTGCCGCGAGTGCCGCGTGGAACCACGGATGCTGCGAACTGGAGTGGTTGGGCACCAAGTCCATCGTGACCTTGATGCCGGCGGCGTGCGCGGCCTCCACCAGTGCGTCGAGCGCACCGATGCCACCGAATATGGGGTCGACGTCACGGGGATCGGCGACGTCATAGCCGTGATCGGCCATCGGCGACACCATGACCGGGTTCAGCCAGAGCGCGTCGACGCCCAGCGCCGACAGGTACTCGAGCCCGGCGGTCACGCCGGCGAGGTCTCCGATGCCGTCCCCGTTGCTGTCGCGGAAGGATCGCGGATACAGCTGATAGAAGACGGCGTTGGCCCACCACGCGGACTCGCGGGAGTTGGTCACAGCCACCCATCTTGCCCGACGTGGGAGTGGGGCAAGAGGCGGCGATCAGAACGGCGAGTTGACCATCGACTGGGCGGCCATGTCCAGATAGTTCAGGAGCACTTGGCGGTGGGCGTCGTCGAGGGTCTGGGAATCGATCTCCCCGACGGCGGTGTGCATGCAGCGCAGCCACGCGTCGCGTTCGAAGGGGCCGACTTTGAACGGTGCGTGCCGCATTCGCAGCCGCGGATGTCCGCGTTGGTCGGAGTAGGTCCGCGGGCCGCCCCAGTACTGCTCGAGGAACATGCGGAGTCGCTGCTCGGCGCCATCGAGATCGTCCTCGGGGTAAATGGGCCGCAGAATCTCGTCATCGCGCACGAGCTGATAGAACCGAGACACGATGGTCCGGAACGTCTCGGCGCCGCCGATTTCGTCGTAGAACGACGTGGGTTGTTCCGTCACGCGTCCATTGTCCCTGTCGGCGGGTAGGAGCGGAGCGACCGGGGGAGTGTGGGGTCAGGCGAACACGGTGTCGTCATCGGATGTTCATCAGCTGACCAGCGAACACGGCACAAATTGTCGTGCGGTCGGGGGCGATCCATGATGCACTGTGTTGCGGAGGACGTATGTCGCAGCGAAGGAGGAGCCGCGGGCATCTGACCGCGGCAGGATCAACCGGCGCCTCGGTGCTTGCTGCGCAGCCTTTGCCGCTTCCCGGTATCGAGGGCCGTCCACCGGCCCATGACGGCAGCGTGTGGGGTCGCCGCAGGGTCCTTCTGCTGAACTCCACCTACGAACCGTTGGCCGCGCTGCCTGCCCGCCGCGCGGTCGTCATGCTGCTGTGCGGCAAGGCCGACGTCGTCCACGCCGACGAGACCGGTCCCGTCATCCATTCGGCCACCCGCGCGATCGTGGTGCCCTCGGTGATCCGCCTGCGGTCGTTCGTGCGGGTGCCCTATCGGGCGCGCGTCCCGATGACCAGGGCGGCGCTCATGCACCGCGACCGGTTCCGTTGCGCGTACTGCGGGGCCAAGGCCGACACCGTGGACCACGTGGTTCCGCGCAGCCGAGGGGGCGACCACTCTTGGGAGAACTGCGTTGCGGCGTGCGCAGGATGCAATCACCGCAAGGCCGACAAGATGCTCGCCGAACTGGGATGGACGCTGCGTTCGACGCCCCTTCCGCCGAAGGGACAGCACTGGCGCCTGCTGTCGTCGATCAAGGAACTCGACCCCGCATGGGTGAGATACCTGGGTGAGGGCGCGGCCTAGGTAGCGCTTGCGATACGGTTTGCGACGTGAGCATCGCACTTACCCATTCGCTCCTCGGCGGGGTCCCGCTGCTGGTGCTGCTGGTACTGGTCGCATTGATCTTCAGGCGCAAGGGTCCGCACCCGGCGACCTACAAGATGACCGACGAGTGGACCCACGAGCCGATCCTCTGGGCCGCCGACGAACCGGCCGACCACGGCCACGGATCGCACCTGACGGTGGGGGGTGGCGCAAGTGGCAAGTGGTAGCGATCACGGGACAGAGGTGGCCAAGGTCTCCTCGGAGACGCTGCCCTACGGGTACGCGTACACGTCGAGCGGGCGGGTCTCCGGTGTCACCGAGCCCGGTGAGCTGTCGGTGCACTACCCGTTCCCCGTCAAGGACCTCGTGGTGCTCGACGACGCGCTGAAGTACGGCTCCCGTGCGTCCCAGGCCCGCTTCGCGGTGTACCTCGGCGGACTCGGTGAGGACACCGCGGCCACGGCGCGCGAGATCCTGGCCAAGGTCCCGACCCCCGACAACGCGGTGCTGCTCGCCGTGTCGCCGAACCAGAAGGCCATCGAGGTGGTCTACGGGTCGGAGGTCAAGGGCCGCGGCATCGAGGAGGCAGCGCCGCTGGGCGTCTCGGCGGCCGCAGCGTCCTTCCAGGAGGGCAACCTGCTCGACGGGCTGATCAGCGCCGTGCGCGTGCTCAGCGCAGGCGTCGCTCCGCGCTAGCCTGGCCCTCGCTCCGACACGCCGGATGCGAAAGAGCCGGTGACCTGTGTGGTCACCGGCTCTGAGAGATTCGACGTATCAGTTGTTCTCGTCGTACCGCTGGGCGATCGCCAGCAGTTCCTCACGCACGGTCGACTCGGGAAGTGCGTAGATCCGCGCGTAGAGGCGGCGGCGGTTCATCGAGCGCGTCAGGTCTTCACGAAGCTGCGCGAAGGACATGGTTCTTACTCCTAGATTGTGCTCCGGATCACAGAGCGGGGGTTGCTGTGTACCCGTCGACACGGGGGATCACCCCGCCCACGGACTTCACAATGATCCGTGTTAACTCCAGGTAAATCAAACTCTGACGTGTGATTTTGCGCTCACCTCGGCGTCACTGGGCGCGCGAAAGAGGGGTCGGCTCGATCCGACGGTGAGTTCGCTGGACGCTTCGGGTGTTTGCTGTCGGTTCAGCCCGACGCTTGCGCGAGCAGCTCCGCGCGGATCCGCACGTACCGCTCCAGAAACGTGCGCTCGTCGAGACGCTTGCGGCGCAACCAGCCGGTCACCTCGTCGTTGCACTTACTGGCGTTACACGCGCCGCATGCGGGCACGACGTTGTCGAGCGTGTACCGCCCGCCGCGTGAGATCGCCATGACGCAGTCACGCTGCAGGGGTACGTCGGCAGCGCCGCAGTACGCGCAGCCGCTCCAGGCGGCCTTGATCGCCGCCCATTCCGCCGGGGTGAGGTCGTTGAGGACCGCGGCGACGCGCCGTGTGCGCCTGCGGGCCGCCCGCGCCCTGCGACTGTTCGTGGCCGCCATGGCGCGAGCGTATTCGAAGAACTCGCGCCTGCCGGGGAGGCGCCGCCGACGTGGCGTCCCCTAGCTCCCGTCGAAAGCCCTTGCCCGCAGCGCGCGTTCGACGCCGGCCCGACCCTCGATCACCAGCCGTCGAAGCGCCGGTGGCACCTCGCCTTCGAGGAAGCGGTCGGCCGCATCGAGGCCCTCCTGGCTGACGTCCGACGACGGGTACAACCCGACCACGACGGTCTGGGCGACCTCGCTGGAGCGTCGCTCCCAGACTCCGAGGATGGCGTCGAAGTACTTCTCGCCGAACGGCTTCAGCAGCGCGGCCTGTCCGGGCTGCACGAAACCGGTGACGATCGCCCTGGTGGTGATGTTGGCCAGCGTGTCGTCCTCGATCACCTGCTGCCACGCGGCGTCCTTGACGGCCTGCTGCGGGCGCGCGGCCGAGGCCGCCGCTGCGTTCCGCCGGCCCGCCGCGGTCGGGTCCCGCTTCGCCTCGGCGTCGATGAACGGCGTGGCCGTGCCCTTCTCGTCGATGTCGCCACCGGCGGCCAGCGCGGTGATGATGCGCCACCGCAGGTCGGTGTCGACGGTCAGGCCCGCCAGGTCGTGCTCCGCGGGGTCGGTGTCGAGCAGCGCCGCCAGCACCGCCGTGTGGCGCAACGACAGCGCCGACGTGCATAGCGCGTTCACGTAGGCCAGCTGGAAGTCCGAACCCGACTCTGCCGCGCGGGCGAGCTCGAGGAGCCGGTCGCCGAATGCGGGCCACCCCTGCGAGCAGGCCCAGTCCGGGTCGGCGTAGGCGTTGAGCGCGGTCTGTGCCTGGAGCAGCAGTCGCTGGGCCACCCCGACCTCGGTCTCCGCGTGTACGCCTGCCTTGACGAGCTCGACGAAGTCGCGGGCCTTCATCTCGGCCTCGCGCGTCATCTCCCACGCCGCGGACCAGGCCAGCGTGCGGGGCAGTGAGTCGGCGATGTCCGCGATGCGCGTCAGCACCGTCTGCAGCGACTCGGGATCCAGGCGCAGCGAGCAGTACGTCAGGTCGTCGTCGTTGACCAGGATCAGCTGGCCCCGCGGAACACCCTGCAGCGCAGGCACGTCCGTGCTGGAGCCGTCGACGTCGAGTTCCTCGCGGTGGATGCGGACCAGCTTGCCCGAGCCGTCGTCGTCGTAGATGCCGACGGCCAGCCGGTGCACGCGGGTCTCGCCTGCGCCGGGTGCGGCGCCGCTCTGGTCGATCGCGAAACGGGTGAACTTGCCGTCACCGTCGACGTCGAAGTTCGCCCGCAAGGTGTTCAGCCCGGTGGTCTTGAGCCACTGCCTACCCCAGTGCGACAGGTCCCGGCCCGATGACTTCTCCAGCGCGCCAAGCAGATCGCCGAACGTCGCGTTGGCGAAGGCGTGATCGCGGAAGTAGTCGCGAAGCCCGGCGAGGAATGCCTCGAGGCCCACGTACGCCACCAGCTGCTTGAGCACGCTTGCGCCCTTGGCGTAGGTGATGCCGTCGAAGTTCACCTCCACGGCATGCAGGTCGGGGATGTCCGCCGCGACGGGGTGCGTCGACGGCAACTGGTCCTGCCGGTACGCCCACGACTTCTCGACATTGGCGAAGGTGGTCCACGCCGCGGTGTATTCCGTTGCCTCGCTTTGGCACAACACCGAGGCGAAGGTGGCGAAGGACTCGTTGAGCCACAGGTCGTCCCACCACTGCATCGTGACGAGGTCGCCGAACCACATGTGCGCCATCTCGTGCAGCACCGTCTCGGCGCGCCGCTCATAGCTGTAGCGCGTCACCTTGCTCCGGAAGACGTAGTCCTCCAGGAACGTCACGGCACCGGCGTTCTCCATGGCGCCCGCATTGAACTCGGGCACGAACAGCTGGTCATACTTTCCGAATGCGTATGGGGCACCGAAGTTCTGGTGATAGAACCCGAAGCCCTGCTTCGTCTCGGTGAACAGCCGCTCGGCGTCCATGAACTCGGCCAGCGAACCGCGGCAGAAGATGCCGAGCGGGATGTCTCCGTGCTCGTCGGAGTAGACGTCGTCCCACCGCGCGTAGGGACCAGCGATGAGCGCGACCAGGTACGTGCTCATGCGGGGCGTCGTCTCGAAGGTGTGCACACCGTCTGCGACCTCGCGGGTGGCACCGTTGGAGATGACCTGCCAGTGGGCGGGCGCAGTGACCGAGACGTCGAAGGTGGCCTTCAGGTCGGGCTGGTCGAAGCACGCGAACATCCGCTTGGCGTCCGCGGTTTCGAACTGCGAGTACAGGTACACCTCCTCGTCGACCGGGTCGACGAAGCGGTGCAAACCCTCACCGGTGTTGGAGTATCGGCAGTCGGCATCGACGACCACGACGTTGTGCTCGGCAAGCCCGACGAGGGGGACACCGGTGGACTCGTCGTAGCCCGACACGTCGATAGCCACGCCGTTGAGCGTGGCGCTGCGCACCACGTCCGCCGCGATGTCGATGACGGTGTCCGAGCCCGCGAGCGCGTCGAAGGACACGGTGGTCGTGGATCGGAAGGTGCGATCGCCAGGTGCGCCTGCGCCGTCGGTCAGATCGAGCACGATCCGGTAGTTGTCGATGGTGACGAGCGCAGCGCGCTCGGCCGCCTGGTCGCGAGTGAGGTTGGGAAGTGCCACGTCGGCCAAGCCTAGACGCACTTCGGGAACACGGTCGGGGCATGCATAGTTGAGCTGAACGGAGAGCTCTGCCCTTGCTTCGTTCCGCATTGCCTACGAGAGGATTTGACGATGGCCAACAAGGATGTCGCCGGTTTCTGGTTCGACCCGCTGTGCCCGTGGTGCTGGATCACGTCTCGGTGGATTCTCGAGGTCGAGAAAGTGCGCGACATCGACGTGGAGTTCCACGTCATGAGCCTTGCCGTGCTCAACGAGGGTCGTGACCTGCCCGAGCAGTACCAGGAGATGATGAAGAAGGCGTGGGGTCCGGTGCGTGTCGCGATCGCAGCGGAGCAGGCCAAGGGCAGCGAGATCCTGCGGCCGCTGTACACGGCGATGGGCACCAAGATCCACAACGAGGACAACAAGGACTTCGAGGACGTCATCGCGAAATCGCTCGAAGAGGTCGGACTTCCTGCCGAGCTGGCCGAGGCGGCCACCAGCGACAAGTTCGACGAGGCGCTGCGCAAGAGCCACCACGCGGGCATGGACGCGGTCGGCGACGACGTCGGCACACCCACGATCCACGTCAACGGCGTCGCGTTCTTCGGGCCAGTGCTGTCGCGCATCCCGCGTGGCGAAGAGGCGGGAAAGCTGTGGGACGCCTCGGTGATCTTCGCCGGATATCCGCACTTCTTCGAGCTGAAGCGCACCCGGCACGAATCGCCCGAGTTCGACTGACGCCCAACCTGGCGACCACCCCCGTCGGGCTGGGCGACAATCACGTCCATGACCGACGAACGCGCTGGCAGGGCGCGCCGGCTGTGGCAGTCGGTGCGCAAGGAGACACCCGAGGCCGTCGGTGACCCCGATTCGCACGACAACGCCGAAGTGGCCGCGATGCTGCGTGAGCTGGGCATCGCGCTGCTCGAGGTCGAGCAGCCCACGCAGCTGGTGGCCAACCGGCTGATCAACATCGGCGCCAACTACACCCGTGAGAAGGTCCGGGTCGTCGCGCTCCCGACCGCCCTGGTCGTTCAGGTCGGGTCCGTCGGGTACGAGGTCGAGGTGTCGAACCGGGCGACCATCCAGCTGGACCTCGCGGGCCGCGTCGACGACATCGCCGACCTCGCCTCGGTCGGGGCGATCACCCCGGCTGACGCGGTGACGGCGGTCGCGGCGGCGCGCGTGATGCAGCCGCGGTTCGGTCCGATCGTCACCGTCCTCGGGTACGGGGTCACCACGATCGGCTTCGGCATGGTGATCAACCCGACGTGGGCGGCGCTTCCCGGTTACCTGTTCCTCGGTCTGGTCGTGGGTGCGGTGGTCATGATCGGCAGGCCGTTCCCCGCGCTGAGTCCGATCCTGCCCACGCTGTCGGCGATGCTCGTGACCATGCTGGCGACGTGGTTCGTCGCCGACGCCGCGAACGACGGCCTGCTCCGGGTGATCAGCCCGCCCCTGGTCGCGATGCTGCCCGGCATGGCGATCACGATCGGCTCCATGGAGCTGGCCAGTTCCGAGATCGTCGCGGGGGCGAGTCGACTGATCTACGGAGTGACGCAGTTGATGCTCCTGGTCTTCGGGGTGGCGCTGGGCATGCACATCGCGGGTCGCGTCGATCCGCAGGACCCGTCACCGCAGATGGGTGCGTGGGCGCTCTACGCGGCAATCGTGGTGGTCGCCCTCGGGCTGTACGTCTACCTGTCCGCGCCGCCGGGCTCGCTGCTGTGGCTGATGGCCGCGATCGGCGTCGCCCTCATCGGCCAGGAGATCGGCGGGCTTGCCCTTCCCGCGTCCTACAGCGGCGCGGTCGGGGCATCCCTCGTCGTCCCGTTCGCGATGCTGGGCTCCCGGTTGAAGACCTCCCCGCCTGCGATCGTGCTGATGCTCGCCGCCTTCTGGGCGCTGGTCCCCGGCGCGCTGAGCTTCGTCTCGCTGAGTGAGGCCGCCACCGGTGGTGGTGCGGACGTCACCACCCTCGGGACGACGGTCGCCGCGGTCTTCTCCATCGCGCTCGGCACGCTGGTGGGCTTCAGCATCTTTCACGCCTTCGACAGACCGGTGCGCCGAAAACGCCTGGAATAGCCGACTCCGGTTGCGCGCGGACGCACCTCAGACCACGGTGTACCCATGACAGCGACCGAACCGACCACCGACGGGTCCTACCGCGACAAGCTGGTCGCCGTCGAACCCGGGGGCAACGAGTTCATCGCCGAGGCCGACCGGCACGGCAAGCCGAGCCAGTTGTTCTGGACGTGGACGTCGCCCAACCTGGAGTTCGCGACGATCTTCGTCGGCGTGCTGGCCGTCGCCGTCTACGGTATGACCTTCTGGCAGGCCGTCATCGGCATCGTCATCGGCACCGGCCTCGGTGCGCTGGCTCACTACTTCCTGTCCGCCCGCGGCCCCTTGCACGGGGTCCCGCAGATGGTGCTCGGCCGGTTGGCGTTCGGATTCAAGGGCAACGCGCTTCCCGCGGCACTGATGTCCGTGACCGCGGGCGTCGGCTGGTACGCCACCAACAGCGTGAGCGGGGCCTACGCGTTGTCCGCGCTGTTCGGCATCGGTCCGCTGCTCGGCCTGATCATCATCGTGATCGTCCAGACCGCCTTCGCCTTCTTCGGCCACAACCTGGTGCAGGCCTTCGAGAAGTACGCGTTCCCGCTGCTGGCCATCATCTTCGCGGTCGCGTCCGTCGCGATCCTCACCAAGTCCCATTTCGGCGCACCGGCACTTCCCGGCGGTGTCGGCGGCATTGGTGGTTTCCTGCTCACCGTCGGGACGGCGTTCGGATACGCCGCGGGCTGGACCCCATACGCCGCGGACTACACCCGCTACCTGCCGTCGACCGTGTCGAGGGCCCGGACCGGCCTCTTCGCCTCGGCGGGCCTGTTCCTGTCCTGCGTAGTGCTGGAGATCGTCGGCGCGGCCTCGGTCACCATCGGCCCCGCGCTGTCCGAGAATCCCACGGAGGCGTTCACCGGCGAGTTGTCGTCACCGATCGCGAAGGCGACGCTGCTGGCCATCGCGACCGGAGCCGTGGCGGCCAACTCCATCAACATCTACTCCGGCGCAATGGCCTTCGTCACGATCGGCATCAAACTGCCTGCCAACATCACGCGCGCACTGGTCACGGCGTTCTTCGGTGTGGCGGGCTTTCTGGTGGCGTGGTGGGCGTTGCCCGACGCCGCGGAGAGCTATGAATCGTTCCTGCTGATCATCGCCTACTGGATCGGACCGTGGCTCGGTGTGCTCTTCGCCGACCAGTACCTGCGCCGTGGCCAGACCGTCGCGGGCTACCTCTACGACAGGTCCTACGCCAACTGGGGCGGCCTCTGGTCGTTCGCCATCGGTATGGTCGTCTCGATCCTGCTGTTCTCCAATCAGGTCAAGTTCACCGGGTTCATCGCGAAGGCCGTTCCACAGTTGGGCGACATCACGTTCTTCGTCGGCTTCCTGATCTCGGGCGCGCTGTACGTGGCGTTCTGCCGAGCCAGGATCGATGCAGAGCGCCTGGCGGTATGACACCGGACCAGATGCTGGACGTCGCCGTCGACGAGGCTCGAAAGGGATTGTCGGAGGGCGGGATACCGATCGGCGCCGCGCTCTTCAGCTCCGAGGGGGTACTGCTGGGCAGCGGTCACAACCGGCGGGTACAGGACGACGACCCCTCGGTGCACGGTGAGACCGACGCCTTCCGCGCGGCGGGCCGCCAGCGCGACTACCGGTCCACGATCATGGTGACGACGCTGTCGCCGTGCTGGTACTGCAGTGGACTGGTGCGGCAGTTCAACATCGGCGCCGTCATCATCGGCGAGGCTCGGACCTTCAGCGGCGGGCATGACTGGCTCGCCGAGAACGGGGTTGCCATCACGCTTCTCGACGACGAACGCTGCGTGGGCATGATGACGGACTTCATCGCGGCGCATCCAGATCTGTGGTTGGAGGACATCGGCGAATGACCGGGCGCGCGGAGCGGGGTGGGCAAGGATGAGTGTGATTGCCACGGTGGACATCTCGCGCTGGCACAAGGGCGGCGCCGCCGCCGACGCGGTTGCCGCCGAGGTCGACCAAAGCCTGCAGCAGGCGGGGTTCATCCTGGTTACCGGCCACGGGGTCGACAAGGGTCTGGCCTCGGCGGTGCGTCAGTCCAGCCGGGACTTCTTCGCGCAGCCGGACGACGTCAAGCAGCGCTACAGCGTGCCGGTCGGCGGTCACGGCTGGATCGGGCCTGGCGCCGAGGCCAACGGTTACGCGGAGGGCACCGAGACGCCACCCGACCTCAAGGAGAGCTACAGCCTGGGAGCCGAGACCGCGACCGGTGATCCCGACATCGACCGAATCTGGTTCGCCCCCAACGTCTGGCCGTCAGAGGCGCCGGGATTGCATGCGCTGGTGGCCGAGTACACGGCGGCGGTGCGGCGACTCTCCGACGATCTCCTCGCGCTGTTCGCGCACGCGCTGGGGCTGCCGTTCAACCCGTGGGCACTGCTGGCGAACCGGCCCACGTGGACGATGAACATCAATCACTACCCACCCGTCAGCATCGTTGGCGAGCCGGAGCCCGGCCAGTTCCGCATCGGACCGCACACTGATTTCGGCACCGTCACCGTGCTCGATCGCGAGCCGGGAGCCGGTGGCCTGCAAGTGTATTCGGAGGCGCAGGGCTGGGAGGACGCGCCGTACGACCCCGATGCGTTGACGGTGAACATCGGTGACCTGCTCGAGTATTGGAGCGGTCGCCGCTGGCCGTCGGGCAGGCATCGCGTGCTCCCGCCGCAGCCCGAGGCGCCCGAGGAGGATCTGGTCTCGCTGATCTACTTCTACGAGGCCAACCACGATGCGCTCGTCACGCCGCTCGCCCCACCGATCGGGAAGGTCGCCGGATTGGACCCCGTCACCTCATCGGATTTCATCAAGGAACGCCTCGACGCCATCACGATCGGCTAGCGGGTCCGTCGCGGCGTCGTACACGGCGTCGAGGCGGGCGATGGCGTCCGGACTCAACACGACGTCACCCGCACCGACGTTCTCCTCGAGGTGACCGATCGATCGGGTGCCTGCGATGAGAAGGGTGTTGGCCGCGTGGGCCAACAGCCAGGCGAGGCCGACTTGCGAAGGGGTGCAACCGCTCTCGGCGGCAACGTCCTCGACGACCGGGTTGGCGGCGACCTTGGGGAAGCCCGGGAACGACGATCCGAGCGGGAAGTACGGCACCCAGGCGACGCCCTCCGTCATGCAGAGTTCGACGAGCTCCTCCTGTGAGCGGTTGAGCAGGCTGTAGGCATTCTGCACGGAGGCGATCCCGGCGGGCAGTGCGCGCCGAACGACATCGGCGGGCACGCTGCTGATGCCGATCGCACCGATCTTGCCCTCGTCGCGCAGCGCGATCATCTCCGCCAGCTGATCGTCGAGGTCGACGATCTGATCGCCTTCGGCCTGCAGACCGGGGCCCAGGTCGAGGCGGCGGAGGTTGACCACGTGGATGCGGTCGAGGCCCAGCTGGGCGAGATCGGCTTCGACGGCGGCCCGCAGCTCGCGTGGCTTCTGCGCTGCCGCAAGCGGAATCGGCCCGCCGGCGACGCTCCTGGCCCCGACCTTGCTGACGATGACGAGGTCATCGCGATACGGGGCGAGCGCGCCACGAATGCGGCGGTTCACCTCGCCGTCCGAGTAGAACGATGCGGTGTCGACGTGGTTCACGCCGAGTTCGACGGCGCGCCGAAGAAGGGCTTCCGCGTCGTCGGTCGAGATGGACCCGGGTTCGAGTTGCATGGCGCCGTAGCCGATGCGGGCGACCTCGAACGCGCCGAGTCTGCCGACGCCGCCGGGCGGTGGTGTCGTGGTCATGGTGCTCCTCGATGACATACTGGACGATGCGGAGGAACCTCCGCTTAGTCGAACGTAGCAGAAACGGAGGATCCTCCGCTATGGCGAGGATGCGGGTCGACGCTCATCGCAACCGGGAGCTGCTGCTCGCTGCGGCCGCGTCCGCGTTCGCGGCCGCCGACGGCACCGCCGTCTCGCTCGAGGGCATCGCCCGCGAGGCAGGCGTCGGAATCGGCACGCTGTACCGGCACTTCCCCAATCGGGAGGCGCTCGTCGAGGCGGTGTACCGCACCGAGTTGGCCGAGGTGTCGGCTTCGGCCGTCGAGCTGCTCGAGCGCCACTCGCCGGTGGCGGCACTTCGCCACTGGATGACCAGGTACGCCGCGTTCGTCGCGGCGAAGCAGGGGATGGCCGAGTCGCTGAGCGCGGTGTTCGCCTCGGGATCCGTCGAGCCCGGCGACACCAGGGCGAGCATCCTCGGCGCCATCGACACCCTGCTCGGTGCGGGCGCCGCGGACGGGAGCCTGCGGTCCGACGTCAGCGCGGACGACGTCGTGTCGAGCCTCATCGGTATCGCCATCGCCAGCCGTTCGACCGAACAGGCGAATCGGATGCGGGACCTTCTGGTCGATGGTCTGGTGGCAACGCGGTAGGCATGGGGCAACGCGAGGGACGAGAAAGTAGTCTGGCCGCCATGCGCGTCTACCTCGGCTCTGACCACGCCGGATTCGAACTCAAGCAGGCCATCATCGAGCACCTGGAGTCGGGCGGCCACGAGCCGATCGACTGCGGTGCCTTCACCTACGACGCCGAGGACGACTACCCGGCGTTCTGCATCGCCGCAGCGGAGCGGACCGTCGCCGATCCGGACAGTCTCGGCATCGTCATTGGCGGCTCAGGCAACGGCGAGCAGATCGCCGCCAACAAGGTGCCGGGTGCCCGCTGCGCCCTTGCCTGGAGCGTCGAGACGGCATCGCTTGCGCGGCAACACAACAACGCACAGCTCATCGGCATCGGCGGCCGCATGCACACCGTCGCCGACGCGCTCACCTTCGTCGACGCGTTCCTCACGACCGCGTGGTCCGAGGCGCCGCGGCACCAGCGCCGCATCGACATCCTCGCCGAGTACGAGAAGACGCACGTCGCACCACCCGTGCCAGGCGCCTAGCCCATGCCGGAGGGGCACACCATTCACCGCCTGGCCCGGCTGCACCAGAAGCGGTTCGGCGGGGCGCCGGTGATCGTGACCAGCCCGCAGGAGCGCTTCGCCGAGGCCGCGGAAGCGGTCAGCGGGCGGGTGTTGCGAAAGGCGGACGCCTACGGCAAGCACCTCTTCCACCACTATCAGGGTGGCGCGGTGGTGCACGTTCACCTGGGCCTCTACGGCAAGTTCACCGAAAGACCCGTCCCCATGCCCGCACCCGTCGGACAGGTACGGATGCGCATGGTCGGCGAGGAGTACGGCACCGACCTCCGCGGCCCGACGGCGTGCGAGGTCATTCACCAGGTCGAGGTCGACGACATCATCGCCAGGCTGGGGCCCGATCCCTTACGGAGGGCACCCGATCCCGCCCGGGCGTGGGCGCGAATCACGAAGTCCCGCAGGCCGATCGGTGCACTCCTGATGGACCAGAAGGTGATCGCAGGCGTCGGCAACGTCTATCGCAACGAGCTGCTCTACCGCCACCTAATCGACCCGCACCGGCCCGGCACCCACGTCAGCGAAGCGGAGTTCGACGAGGCGTGGACCGACCTCGTCGCACTGATGAAGGTCGGCGTCAGTCGCGGCAAGATCATCACCATCCGCAAGGCCGACGACAAGGGGTCGCCGTCCTACGGCCCCGGACGGCCCCGGACGTATGTCTACCGGCGGGCGGGGGAGCCGTGCCGCGTGTGCGGCACGCCGATTCGCACCGAGGTGATGGAAGCCAGGAACCTGTTCTGGTGCCCCACCTGCCAGGTGTAGGGGGCCGACTCACAGGGACACCACAGCCAGCGGGAGCGGCGCGGGGCATTTGACGGGACAATCGGCGGGTGGAACTCATCCTCGTCGTCGTTGGTGCGATTCTCGTCACCGCCATCGCCCACCGGCGTGGGCTGGAACCCGCGCTGATCATCGTCGTCATCGGCATCGCGGCGTCGTTCCTGCCCGGCTTCGAGGCGCCGGAACTCGACTCGCACATCCTGCTGACGGTGGTGCTTCCGCCGCTGCTCTACTCTGCGGCACTGGACTTCTCGTTCCCGACGTTCCTGCGCAACATCCGTCCGATCCTCGGCCTTGGCGTCGGCCTGGTGGTGGTGACGGCGTTCACGGTGGCCGCCGTTTCCTCGTGGCTGGTGGTGGTGCCGCTGACGTTCGGCACGGCGCTCATCCTCGGCGCGGTCGTGGCACCACCCGACGCCGTGACGGCGGTGGCTGTCGGCCGCAAACTGGGGTTGCCGAAGAAGGTGATGGCGATCCTCACCGGCGAGAGCCTGATCAACGACGCCGCCGCGCTCACGCTGTTCTCGATCGCGGTGGCTCAGGTCGCGGGCAGTCACACTTTCATCGAGAACCCCCTTCTGCTGTTCGGTTACAGCGCGATCCTCGGCCCGATCGTCGGTGCCGCACTGGGATTCGTGACGCTGTGGATACGCAAGCGGCTCGCGAATCCGGGGCTCGAGACAGTGCAAGGCCTGGTGGTGCCCTTCGCGGCGTTCATCGCGGCCGAGGAGCTACACGCGTCGGGTGTGCTAGCCGTCGTCGTCGCCGGATTCGTGGTCGGCAACGGCGCCCTCGGAGCGGGCTACCAGACCCGGCTGCAGGAGCGGTACGTGTGGAACTCGATGGACGTGCTGCTGGAAGCGTTCGTGTTCGCTTACATCGGTCTGCACCTGCGGTTCGTGCTCGAGGATCTGCGCGAGGCCCACGAAGCGCTCGGCGAGGTCGCGATCGCCTCGCTGATCGTGCTGGCCATCGTGATGCTGATCCGGCCGCTCTCGGTGCTGGTGATGTTCGGTCGCAGCAAGCTTTCGAGTCACGTCGAGCACCGGTTGAGCGTGCCGGTGCCCGCGTCAGGCGGGAGGGGCGCGCTGGGCACCCGTCGCCGCGGCAAGCCGCCTGCGAAGTGGCGTTCACTGATCGATCGTCGATCGCTGAGTTGGCAGGAGAGCGTGGTGGTGTCGTGGACGGGCATGCGCGGCGTGGTGACGCTGGCCGCAGCTGCCGCCATCCCGGTGACGACCGCGGCGGGTGAGCCCTTTCCCGAGCGCGCCACCATTCAGGCGATCGCCTTCGTGGTCAGTGTCGGCACGCTGTTGATCCAGGGCGCGACGCTGCCGTTGCTGATCAGTCGGCTGCACCTGTCACGCTTCTCGGACGACCACGCCGCCGACCGCGAGGAGGAACTCAAGGCCGAGCGCGTCGTGCACTCGGCCGCCGACGACGTGCTGACGGAGTTTCGCGCCAATCCACCGGGCAACATGGACCCGCGAGTGCTCCTGGAGATTCGCAACACCGTCGCCAGGCACTCCCAGGACGCGGACGAGATGCCCGACCCGGAAGCGCACACGAAGCGGGCGGAGGTGTTCGCGAAGCTCTACCGCGACGTGCTGAGGGCGCAGCGCGCGGCGCTGATCGCCGAACGCGACGAGGGCCGCATCGAGGACGAGGCGGCCCGCGCGATGCTCGAGCGGCTCGACCTCCAGGAGGCCGGGGTGTCGGCTCGGCTCGAGAGTCGGTTCTAGACACCGTCGACGAACGACGGCACCTACCTCCGAGATGACTTAGGCGGCCATGGCTCCAGGCTAGAAGCCGCCGAAGTCGCCGCCGCCGAAGTCCCCTCCGCCGCCGAAATCCCAACCGCCGCCGCCACTGTCGCCACCCCAGCCGCCGCCGTCGCCACCCCAGCCGCCGCCGTCGCCACCGCCGCCATCCCATCCGCCGCCGTCGCCACCGCCGCCGTCGAGCTGACCCTGGTCGAGACCGTCCTGGAATCCGTCGCCGTAGCCGTTCTCGAATCCCTGGGCGTCGTAACCGATTCCGCCCATGCCCGAGAACAACGAGCTGAACAGCAGCGCCGAACCGACGCCCCAGGCGCCGGCGACCAGCGCGGGCTTCCACCACGGTTCGGAGTACCAGCCGGCAGGGACGGGCCGTCCGGCGACACGGCCACCGGGGTAGTAGTTCGGGGTGCGCTCCGACGGCATCGGCGACGCCTCGATGTCGCGACCCTCGTACTGCACACGGCGATCCTCGGTCACGGTCCCCGCCGAATTCTGGCCTGCCAGTGTCTCGAGTTCCGGACCTGGATCCATGCCCATCGCGAGCCGGGCCGCGCGCACGTAGTACAACCCCTCCATCGCGCTCTCCTTGGCGAGCTGCGCCTGTCGCGCGGTCGTCGCCTGCTCGATCTGCGAGCCCGCTGCCGTGAACCTCTCGGAGGCGTCGGCCAGGGCCTGCTTCGAGGCGTCGTCCGTCCCGGTCAGGTTGATCACCTGACCGCCGAGGCGATCGATGACCCGACGTGCGTCGGCCTTCGCGTCGTCGAGGGAAGCCGCATTGCGCTTGCCCGACGACTTCGACGAGGCGTACACGGCGTAGCCGATGGCGCCGACGAGCACGACGATGAGTAGCAGCAGAAAGCCGTCCATGGCGTCCAGCGTACCTACAGGAAATCCCGCCGGACCCGGTCGGATGAGGGGTTTCTCAGGATGCCGCTTCGCCGTTGGCGGAAGCCTCGCCGGGCGTCGTTCGCTCACGGCGGCGCTGCATGACGTAGTAGGCGACGTCGACCACCAACCCGACTCCACCCAGCGTGATCCACGCCCACTGGGGCAGGTAGGGGAGGAGGTGGAAGATGCCGATGACGAGGCACGCCACGCTGACGACGACGCCGCGGACGTGCACGAAGTACTTGTTCATGACAGCCGACACCCTACGTGTCGAGGACGCGTAGTCCCGCTTCCGCGCACGCGGCGTCGTCCGCTGCGCTGGCGCCGCTCACGCCGACTCCTCCGACGATCCGGCCGTCGGACCGAATCGGCACTCCGCCACCGAAGATGACGAACCGGCCACCGCCGTTGGCGTGCAGGCCGAAAAGCTCACCGCCCGGCGCGGCGAGGACCGCGAGTTCGGCGGTCGAGATGCTGTTGGACACCGCCGTGTACGCCTTGTCGATCGCCAGCACGGGACCCGCGATCTCGGCGCCGTCCATCCGGCCGAACGCCACCAGATGCCCGCCGGCGTCCACGACCGCGGCGGACACCAGGATCGAGCGCGCGGACGCCTCCGCGTGCGCGGCCTCGACGATGCGGTGCGCGGTGGCGAGGTCGAGGATCACGGGCTCACATCCTGCCAGGCGGCACTTTCGCGCACTCGGCCGTCGCTTGCGTTGGGCGGGAGGCTCTGGCACGTGGGTGCGTCCTCGCCGCACCAGCAACTATCTGACGCGACCGGCATTAATTTGCTCGTTCGCTTGCGTTATTCGTCGTCGCCGCCATACGCTGCTGGCTCAGAACGGTAAATGTAGTGCTCATAGATTGGGATTAACAGTGTTCGTTCGCATGTTCGTGCGCGTCTTCGTCGCAGCAGCCGCAATATCGGCGGTTACTCTGGGCATTGCTCCCATCGCCTCAGCAACCGGTCCGTACCGCAACTGCACCCAGGCGCACCAAGACGGACGCTGGGACATCCCGCAGGGTGACCCGGACTACTGGTCCGGCGGCGATCGCGACGGCGACGGCATCGCCTGCGAATCGTAAGTGCTGCGCGCACTCCATGGTCTTGACGGGAATCGAACTCACGTAGCTAGTTTGGAAGCCTTATAGTCCGGCCCCTGTGGCTAACCGCAACTCAGAACCGGATACGGCGCTCTCGGTAGCGACTCTGTGTTCACTGGGTCGGGCGCAGCAAAGAACACAGCCGGTCCGAAAGACTCTCCCAGCAAGGCTCCGGCTGATCACTGTGAGTTGCCATCACGCACAACGACTACGCTTTTGCCTGCATAACCGCTATATGCACAGCGACGAGCTGTTAGCCTCACGTGGAACCAGGCGTGTAGGGGGAACGATGGGGAAGCATTCTTCACGTAGTCAGCGGCGGCCGTTGGTGTTGGGAAAGGTCGGTGTTGGCGCCGTGCTCGCGCTGACGACGTTCGGGTCCTCGGCGATTGCCGCCGCCGACACCGGTCACGACTGTGACGGGGTGTCGTCAGTGAAACACGACCAGAAGAAGAACGTCGTCGCGATCAGTTCGCCATCCCCGACCACGTCGACCGACGTCAACGACGGGACCGGACCCCTCGGTACGTCGCCGGTCAAACCGGTGACCAAGGTCGCCAGCAGTCCGACGGTAACTGGAGGGCGAACATCCCCGGTGGCGCAGGTCGCTCCTGCTCCCCGCGACAGCACGTCGCCGGTCAAACCGGTGGCCACGGTGTCCAGCAGCCCGACCGTCACCGGCAGCGCGACATCCTCCCTGGCGCAGGCGGCCTTGGCTCCCGGCGACAGCAATCCGCCGTTCAACAGTCCGCCATTCAACACAGGCACCACGGGCACCGGCAACGTCGACAGCGGTCAGAACTTCGGCGTCGGCTTCAACTTCTTCAACGTCGGCAACGACAACACCACCGTCGCCAACAACCACGGCCGGGGCACCAACGCCGTCGCAGTCGGCAACGGCAACACCGTTTCCGGCACCAATAGCGTCGACGGTTTGATCAACCTGGTCAGCGCTGGCGACGGCAACGCCTACTCCGGCAACAACTTCGGGTCGGCATTCAACATCGTCACCCTCGGTAACGGC
>JAOPUT010000112.1 GCA_025963385.1 Mycobacterium sp. | reverse complement strand
TCGACGACCGCGGCGCCGAAATCACCTCGGCACTGCGCGAACTCGTTCTGCACCGGCTCGCCGTCTCCCATCCCGGCTACGAGCAGGAGTAGTCACTCACCTTCGTCGGACCACGGGTCATGACCGCCGCAGGCCGTTGGCGATCCACGTCTGGACCTGTGGCGTGAGCCGATGCGGGAGCGCCCCCACGCGTGTGCAGGTTCGCAGAATGCTCTCGGACGTCTCGGCCTCGAACACGCCGTAGAGCGCGTCGTCAGCGGGCACCGACAGTGTGACGAGCAGCCGTACCGGTGCCGCTTCGATCGACATCGCCTCGGCACTGGACTCCAACAGCGACGCGAAGCTACTGATGGCGTTCTCGGTGAGCTCCGTGCGGTACCACTCGGCAAGGAAGCAGGCCACGTCAGCTCTCTTCTTCGGTTGTCGATTCCCGAGTGTCGGCGTTCAACCGGCGCCCCAGCTCGAACCTCGTGCGGATACCGAGTTTTCGGTATACGCGGCCGAGGTTCGATTCGACCGTCTTCGGACTGATGAAGAGCGCCGCGGCGATGTCCTTGTTCGTCATTCCCGTGGCGGCGAGTTCTGCGACGCGCTGCTCGGCAGGCGTCAGCTCGGACTCGTGACCCCGCAGCAGGTTGATGCGCTCCAACTCCGCTTCGGCCCTGGCCGCCCAGATCGGCGCGCCCAGACTCTGGAAGGTCGCCACCGCGGCCTGGAGGGTCGTGCGCGCGGCTTGCCTACGGCGCAGACGCCGTTGCAGCCCGCCAAGGACGAGCTGAGTGCGGGCCCGTTCGAATGGCGCAGGAATCTTGCCGTGTTCTGCCATGGCACGTAGGGCCGCACGCTCCGCACCGACGAGATCCCCCCTGGCAGCCAACAGCAAGCCTCGGCAGAGGGCTCCGTCCGCCGACATCCACGGATGATTCAGTCGTGAACCAATGTGCTCCAACGACGTCGTCAGCTCCTCGGCCGGATCGAGGGTGTTCATCGCGATCATCGCCTCCACGGCATCGGGAATGAAGTAGAACGTGGCGATGTCGACGTCAACGGCCCGACGCCACCGAGAAAGCAACGGCTGCAGGACGTTCAGCGCCTCCGCGTGGTTGCCGAGTGAAACCTCCAGGAAGCCGAGTGCCATCGTCGGCCACGGTGTCGTCCACTGCCCGTCGGGAGCGGAGGTGTCCGCGAGCGCGCTCTCGACCGCCTTGCGCGCGTCCTGCTCTCGGCCCGCGTAGGCCGCCGCCAGCGCAGCGGGCACCGCCGCCAAGATCCGGAAGTGGTTGCCGCCGATCTGTTCTGCCCGCAGCAGCATGTCCTCCGCCGTGCGTGCGGCATCGTCGTAGCGACCCAGGCCGACGTCGACGATCGCGGCGTGAAATTGCAGCCACGGCAGGTCGCAGTCGGCACCCCGTGAGGCCCTTCGCGCCACGACGGCGGCCAGTTTCGGCTTCGCCTCGGCGAGGCGTCCCGTCCACGCCAGGACGAGCGCGTTGACCACATGCGCGCTGAAGGGTGCCGGTGCGTCCGCGTCGAGGTCCTCCAGGTTCGTCGCGCGCTCGAGCGTCTTCTGATCCAGTGCAAGGCCCCGGCGGCACAGCAGCGTGACGTGCATCGCCAGCGACTGGCTGATGAGGTGCGGATCCTTCAGTCGCTCGGCGTGGGTCATGGCCTGCACGGAGTGTCGGTGCGCACCGTCGGCGTTCCCGAGTGACAACTGAGCCATCGCCAAGCACAGGTGTGCTCGTACCAACAGTGCCGGTTGTCTGGGGGCATCGATCGTCGCTTGCGCAAACATTTCGGCTGCCGCGCCAAAGTCTCCGTGGCACATCAGAGTTGAGGCAACCAGCATCCGTGCGACGGCCCGTTGCTCGTCGGCGGCAAGGCCAGCGGCGGCAGATTCCGCCAGGCCTCGGGTCCGCTCGAGGTCCCCCGCCCTGAGGTGGTGCCGCGCAGCCTCGAGTCGCCGTGCGGTGGTATCCCCGCCGCGACCGATGGCCAACTCGACCAGTTCGGCCGCCGCGGCCGGGTCGCCATCGACGCTGACGACCGTGGCCGCGACGTCGAGGGCAGTCAGGGTTTCGGCGTCTGCGCTCACGACGGCCAGCGCCGTGTGTCTTGCCCGCTGCTCCGGAGCGGACTCGAGATCGGCCAGGACCCGGTGCATGCGACGGCGCTGTGCGGGCAGCGCCTGACTGTAGACGCCGTAGGCCAGCACGGGGTGGGTGAACTGGACTCGATTTCCCTCGATCGTGACCACCCCGTGCGTCTCGGGTTCCTCCAACAGGTGGACGAGGTGGTCGACCGTGGTAGACGTCATCGTCGCCATCACGTCGACCGTCGGATCACTGACGCACGCCGCAGCGAGCAGAACACGCTGGACCTCGTCGTCGAACAGACCGACTCGCACCCGCATGATCTCGGCCAGCGCAGGTGGCAGGGCAGCTGTCGCGGCGGGCGTCGGATTGTTCAGCGACCGTGCGAGTTCCAAGGCGTAGAAGGGATTACCGCCGGACACCTCGGCGATGCGCATCATCGTCGGCCGCGAAAACGACCGCCCGACGCGGTCGGTGATCATCCGTTGCAGTCCGCTCGGTTCCATCGGACGGATCCGCATCCGGGACAGGGCGTCCGGGCTGTCGAGCTTCAGCCAGGACGCGGCACCGTCTGGCGTGGTCCGTTCGGTGAGCAACAGTCGGACGCGGCCCCGCAGTCGACGCGCAGCGAAGGCGAGAAGATCACGACTCGCGGCGTCGATCCACTGGACGTCGTCGATGGCGACGAGCACGGGCGAGGCATTGGCCAGCTTGTTGACGATCGCGGTGAACGCCGCGACGACCGCCCGCTGATCGTCGGTCGACTGATGGTCCGCCACCTGCAGTAGATTTCGCTCGGCGGCGATCCGCTGCGTCTTGGGCAGCGAGCTCAGAACGTCGGCCTCGACGTCGGTGATCAGTTCGGAGGCGATCCCGAAGGCGAATTCCCTCTCGTCCCGACTGGCCCGCGCCGACAAAACCCGGAATCCGCTCAGCCGCGCCTCCTCGGCCGCAGCGAGCCAGGCCGCGGTCTTGCCGATTCCCACCTCCCCTTCGATCAGCAGAGCCGCCGGTCCGCGCGCCGTCGACGACAGGAAGGACGAGATCTTCTCGGCATCGTTGGTCCCGTTCATCGGCACACCTTTCGATCGCCGAACGCCAGTGATGACGCGGTAAGGGGTGAGCAGTCCGCACGCCGGTGGGTCGACGTCAGCGATCGGCGACACGAAGGGGTGCGGAGACGAATCGAAGGCGTGGACCGTCACAGAATCAGCGCGATCGTCGGTGAGACGAGTTCTTTCCCAGTCGAAGCCGTTCGATGCATTGCCGCCTCCTGGCCGCCGGAAGTCCGGTGTGCTCTTGCCAAAAGGCTATGAACTGGGCGCGGCGTCCGTCACGCGTAGCGGACTACGTGTTTTCACCTGTTCCTGCGCTACGTGCCGTGGTCCGCAGTTAGCCTCGGCGGTCGTGGAACTTCTGACCGGCACCGTGCCCGAGGACACCGACTACCTGGTGATCGGCAGTGGTTTCGGCGGTTCGGTGATGGCGGCGACGCTGGCGGGGCCGGGGCGCAGGGTTTGCCTGCTCGAACGCGGCAACGCCTATCCCCCTGGCTCGTTCCCTCGAAGTCCGGACGGGATGGCGAAGAACTTCTGGGATCCGTCCGGGGGGCTGTACGGCATGTTCAACGTGTGGTCCTTCGAGCACGTGGACGCGATCGTGTCCAGTGGGCTCGGTGGCGGGTCGCTGATCTACGCCAATGTGCTGCTCGAGCTGAAAGCCGTCCGCAGCCGTGAACCACACGGTCTCCACCGCGGGCAGCTGCACCCCGGCCGGCGACCTCAGCACTATGTCGGTCCGCGGCGGAAAGGCGAAGCGGCGCATTACGTTCGGCCGTCCGTCCGCAGCATCTGCGGACTGGCCTGCACCGTCGTCGACAGCGCCGCCCGGTCGGGCAGGCCGAGCTTCATGCACGCCTTGTAGACGTGACCCTCGACGGTGCGGATCGACACGGACAGCTGGACGGCGATCGCCTTGTTGGTCATGCCCTGCGCCACCATGACGGCTACTTCCCGTTCGCGGCCCGTGAGCGGCAACGGATTCAGTACCTTCTCCAACGCCGGCGTCGCGGGATTGCCGCAGCGCTGTGACAATTCAGCGGCGCGCGCCTTGGTGGACAGCTCGCCCGCGCGGTCGCCAGCGGCTTGGTGCACGTGTGCCGCCTGCGCGGCGGCATCCGCGGCGGCTGCCAACATTCCCGCGGCCTCCAGTTCCGCGGCTACCCCAGCAAGGGCGGGGCCGTCGCGATCCGCGAGTGCTTGGCCGTGCGCGATGCAGAGATGACCTGCGGCACAGTCGATCTGCGCATTGATCCGGCGCGCCGCAGCCAACCCGTCGATAGCGCCGAGTCGCACCGCATCGTGGACAGCACGGAGTGCGACGGCGCTCTGCCCGGACCTCTCGGCCGCGTGGATGGCATCGCGGGCCGCGGCCACGGCGCCGCGGATATCACGCGCCGCGGCAAGCGTCCATGCCCGCGCCAGCGCCAAGTCGGGGGCGTACAACTCGGAGCGCATCCCGTGGGCGGACACGGCGCGGTCGAGTGCGCTGGCGGCCTCGGCGGCGCGCCCCTGCTGCCCGAGTGTCTGCGCCAGTCCGATCAGCGCCAACGGACCCCAGCTGTAACCGGTGGACGTCAGCGCCGCGGCGGCCTGTCGAAACAGGT
>JAOPUT010000107.1 GCA_025963385.1 Mycobacterium sp. | reverse complement strand
ATCCACGACCGCGGTCGGGTCCTCGTCATCCCCCGCGTCGGCGACGGGGGTCACGTGATCATCTCTGGTCATTCCTCGATGCCGGCAGGCGGTCCGGGACGGTGGGGCGTGACGACCGTAGCAGCAGCCTGCTGACCGCTGCGGTTTGTACTAGGAAATGTCTCATCGCTACGACTTGTACGTCAACCCTCGGCGGAGAGGTGTCGCCATGACGTTCGGTATGGATCCGCCTGTGAGCTGCGGTTACTGAGCGTTACCGCTGACATCGGAAGCGTCGCCGCCATTGGTCGGCTGCCCTGAAGCCACCTGGCCCCACCTGTCCGCTGCAGTTTAAACTGTTGCATCGCTATGGTTACTGCTATAGATTCGCTGGCATCGCGCCGCGTCTGACTGCAGCGCTCGGACAAGGAGTCACGACATGACGAATCCCGTGGGACTCGACGGACTGCCCATCGGTGAATGCACCAGGGACCCCGAGAGGTGGACCACCGTCGCCGACGAGGACGCCAAGGCGATCTGCCGGATGTGCCCCCGCCGCTGGGCGTGCGCCCGCGAGGCCGTCGAGTTGCCCAAGGCCGAGGGGCTCTGGGCAGGCATCGTGGTCCCCGAGGCCGGCCGCGGTCGAGGTCACGCACTGCGACAACTGCGCGAGCTGGCCGAGCGCCATGGATATCCCGTGCGCGCCAGGCGCATCTTCGTCGAGCACTTCCTGGAATCTGCCTGACCTGGGACGGGCCCCGTCGCTGCCGATGCTCGAGGGGGCGGCAGCGACGGCGGCCCGGATTCTCGGCGCCGATTGGAATACCCGAAGGGGCAGTGGCGGTTACACTAGCGTCGACGGTTCCGGACATACCCCGGGTACCAACTAATTTCGTCGCCTAGAGCGACCACTTGCCGAGAGGCGATATGGCGGGGCCGTCGCCCGAGTCGCCGATGCCCAGCATCGGCGGCTTCGTGGTTTTTCGGGTACTGCGGTGCCTGTGGATGAATTCCGGCAGCTGTCGGCGTCCGCTCGTAGCTTGGCGCCATGAGTGAATTCTGGATCAACACCGTCAGCCGCGGTCACGTGCAGCGTGGCGTGAAGGGCGGCTTCACGCAGGCCAACCACGGCAAGCCCCACATGCTGCGCAAGATGGCGCGCGACGACTGGATCATCTTCTACTCGCCGAAGACCGACTATCCCGAGGGCGATCCGCTTCAGGCGTTCACGGCGATCGGCCGGGTCTCCGACGACGAGGTCTATCAGGAGGACTTCGATCCCACGTTTCAGCCGTGGCGCCGCAAGGTCGAGTTCCTGCCCTGCACCGAGACGCCGATCCGGCCCCTGATCGACGAGCTCGACTTCATCGAGAACAAGTCGCAGTGGGGTTACCGCTTCCGGTTCGGCGTCTTCAAGATCGACCAGCATGACTTCGACGTCATCCGCGCCGCCATGACGGAGTGACGCCGCCGGTCAGGGCTAATCTGGAGCGGTGAGCAACACCGAGTCGGCGCCGGACCAACTCGCCTGTGGTGCTTCGCGATTCACCGGTGTCCTGCATCCCCGGGAAGTGCCGCTGGGCGGCCCGAGGGCGATCCGGGTCCGTCGGACGCTTCCGCAGCGGGAGCGCTCGCTGATCGGGGCGTGGTGCTTCGCTGACCACTACGGTCCGCACGACGTCCGTTCCGGGACCGGGATGGACGTACCGCCGCATCCACACACCGGGTTGCAGACGGTCAGCTGGTTGTTCAGCGGCGAGATCGAGCACCGCGACAGTGCGGGCGTGCACGCCGTGGTCCGGCCCGGCGAGCTCAACCTGATGACCGCAGGCGCAGGCATCTGCCACTCGGAGGTGTCGAGCCCGAACGCGCCGATCCTGCACGGCGTCCAGCTCTGGGTCGCGCTGCCCGATGCCGACCGCGACACGGGTCGCGACTTCGTCCACTACGCCCCGACCGTGCAGACGGCGGGCGCGGCACGGATCCGGGTGTTCATCGGCGAGCTCGGCGGCGTCCGCTCCCCGGTGCACACGTTCACTCCGCTGCTGGGTGCTCAACTCGACCTGGCTCCCGGCGGTGCGATCGAGCTCCCCGTCGACCGCGCCTTCGAGCACGGCGTCCTCCTCGACAAGGGCCGGGTCGACGCCGGAGGCACCGCCCTCGGCGTGGCCGACCTCTGGTACCAGTCCCCCGGCAACGACACCGTCTCACTGACCAACCGCGGCGAAGGTCCGGCGAGGGTTCTGCTGCTCGGCGGCGCCCCGTTCGCCGAGGAGCTGGTGATGTGGTGGAACTTCGTCGGCCGCAGCCACGAGGACATCGTCCGCTACCGTCGGCAATGGCAGGAGCACGACGAGCGGTTCGGCTCGGTCTCGGGTTATCCCGGGGCACGCCTGCCCGCGCCACCGCTGCCGACCACCACCCTGCGCCCACGCCCGCATCCCTGAGCCAAGGAGCCCCCGTGAACACCGTCACCGCCGAGCCCGGCCGCTTCACCATCGCCGTGGACGGTCAAACCGTCGGACTGGCAGAGTACTTCGACCGCGACGGCCGACGCACGTTTCCCCACACCGAGGTGGACCAATCGTTCCGGGGACGCGGGCTGGCGACGGCTCTGGTCGCCGAGGCCTTGCGCGCGACGCGGGAGGCGGGGTTGCGAATCGTCCCGGCCTGCTCGATGGTGGCCGACTTCATCGACAAGCACCCCGAGTTCGAGGACATCACCGACCGGGTCTGATTGCGCCACCGATATCGTCGTCCCCCATGACGTCACCGCTGCCGCCTGCGTTCTTCACGCCCGACGGTGACGACTTCACCCCCACCTCGATGGCGAAGGGCCCGTGGGGCTCGACGATCGGCGGCAACTTCGTCGGAGGCATTCTCGGTCACGTCGTCGAGAACGCCATCGACGGTGAGTGGCAGCCGGCCCGCCTCACCGTCGACCTCCTGCGGCCTGCGGTCATGGACACGGTGCGCGGCCGCGCCTCGATCGTCCGGCAGGGCAGGCGGCTCACCCTCGTCGAGGCGGAGTTGCTGCAGTACGACACCGTCGTCGCACGGGCGACGGGGCTTTTCCTGCGCAGGGGCGAGCAACCGAAGGGCGAGGTCTGGACGTCACCGCTGGCGATGCCTCCGGTGCCGCCCGTATCCGAGAAGCTGACCGTTGGCGTGCCGCTGCTGATCTGGGCCTACGGCCGCAATGCAGGCGTCGCGGGCCGCAGCTTCGACTTGACCGAGTGGCAGCATGACGGGCCGAAGTTCGTCTGGGTGCGGGACCTGGTGCCGCTGATCGACGGAGTGGCGACCACCCCGTTCACCCGCGCCTCCATGGCGGGCGACGTGGCGAGCTCGTTGACCCATTACGGCACAATGGGTTTGGAGCACATCAACGCCGACTACACCTTGGCGCTGAGCCGGCTACCCGAGGGTCGGGACATCGGTCTCGCGGCGCTGACGTACTCGGGGCACGACGGGATTGCGACCGGCACCGCTGCGCTGTTCGACGCCCGGGGACAGATCGGCACGGCCACCGCCACCACGCTGGCCAACCCCGGTTTCAATCCACGGTCGCTGGGTTAGTCGGCTGGGTTCAGGTACTGGGCAGTCGACCCGGCGACCGGCATCGCAGGCATCCCGAGCTTGCGGTGGTCCCAGCTGCGCAGTCGACTCGGCACCACGCGGACGGCGATGCGGTTGTTCATCATCTGGTCGACGAACGGTTTCATGTCCTCGGAGTACGGGCCGGTGTACCGCTCCCACACGCTGATCCCCACGCGCAGAAGCAAATCCGGGTCATCGTCGACGATCTCGGCCCGACCGTCGATCGCCACCCCGCGCAGCGTGTCATAGGTCTGGCCGTCCTCGATCATCACCGTGATGGTCGGATCACGCCGCAGGTTGACTGCCTTCTGCGACTTCGCCTTGGTCTCGAACCAGACCTCTCCGTCGATGACGGCGTACCACATCGCGACGAGGTGGGGTCTGCCGCCGGCCGACAGCGTCGCCATGGTGGCGGTGCGGCTGTGGTCGATGAACTCGACGATCTCGTCGTCGCTCATCACGATCTTCGAGCGCTCGTTCTTTCCCATAGCTATCCCTATCAGGCGTCCGCCGCGGTGGCCGTCACCGGGATGCCGTTGGGGTGCGACGCCGAGTTCTCTCGTACTTCTGCCTGCCGGTATACCCTCGCATTTCGTCGATTCACAGCGGGCACCAAGCGGGACAGGAACCAATGGGCGGATTGAAGACCGTGGCGGCGGCCGCGGGTGTGGCGCTGATGGTCGCCGGGTGCGGGACGACGACCCAGGGGCACGCGGTCTCCCCGCTGTACGACCCGTTCCGGGCGGGTGGGCTGCCCGCGCAGGACGGTCCCAGCGGTATCCGCGAGGACAGCCCTGCACCCGAGGGTGACGTGCAGGGCACCGACGGCGGCGACGCCGACAAGCTCGCCACGCTGGCCGTCAACGACGTCGCCGACTTCTGGGAGAAGCACTACTCGGAATCGTTCGACGGATCCTTCTCACCCGTGCAGGATCTGGTGTCCTACGACTCCGACAACCCGTCGAGTCCGCAGATCTGCGGCGGCGATACCTACCACGACCCCAACGCACTGTTCTGTCCCACTGATCACCTCATCGCGTGGGACCGGGGCGTCCTGGTGCCCCTCGGGCAGCAGTTCTTCGGGGACACGTCGATCGCCGCGCTCCTCGCGCACGAGTACGGGCATGCCGTTCAGGACATGGCGCACATCGTCGGTGACGACACCACCACGATCGTCAGCGAGCAGCAAGCGGACTGCCTCGCAGGCACTTACATCCGGTGGGTGGCCGAAGGCAAGTCCCCTCGCTTTCAGCTCAGCACCGGCGACGGCCTGAATCACGTTCTCGCAGGGGTCCTTACGCTCCGCGACCCGACCTACGTCGCCAGTGACGCGCCGTACCTCGAGCAGGGTCACGGCACGGCACTCGACCGGATCAGTGCGTTCCAGATGGGCTTCACCTCCGGCGCCTCCGAGTGCGCCAAGATCGACATGAACGAGATCACGGCGCGCCGAGGCGATCTGCCGTTGACGTTACCCAAGGACAGCGCGGGCGACTCCCCGTCCGGCGACGTCGAGGTGACCCAGGACGTCGTCACGTCGCTGGTGAACGTCCTCGGCGAGGTGTTCCAGCCCAGCGACCCGCCCAAGCTGTCGTTCGACGATCCCGAGTGCTCGGACGCCAAGCCGAGTCCGGCTGCGTCCTACTGCCCGGCGAGCAACACCATCTTCGTCGACATCGCGGCGCTCGCCGAGATGGGCAAGCCCGCCGACCGCGAGGACTACACCCTCCTGCAGGGCGACAACAGCGCGCTGTCCGTGGTGACGTCGCGCTACGCCCTGGCGGTTCAACACGAACGCGGCGACCGGCTCGACTCCGCGACGGCCGCCTTGCGCACCGCGTGTCTGACCGGCGTCGCGCAGGCCGCGATGTCCGAGAACAAGGGCCTGGCGCTGGTGCTGACCGCGGGCGACCTCGACGAAGCCGTGGCGGGCCTGCTGACCAACGGCCTGGTGGCGAGCAACGTCAACGGTCAGACCGTGCCTGCCGGGTTCACCAGGATCGTGGCGTTCCGCTCGGGCCTCGGCGGTGACAAGGACCTCTGTTACGCCCGCTTCAAGTAGGCGCGACCAGGTAAACACCGTCGACGACCACGTCGATGGCTATCATGGTGCCACGTTTCCGATAAGACCATGAGTGCGAGGGGGGTTCGCGAGCGGTGGCAAGAAAGACAGTCGTCGAGTGGGTCGACGACATCGATGGAACCGCAGCGGCCGAGACGGTGACGTTCACCATCGACGGGTCGAGCTACGAGATCGACCTGTCCGAGAAGAATGCGGCCAAGCTCCGCGACGTCATGGGTGGGTGGATCGAGGCAAGCCGCCGGTCGGGTCACCGCCGCGCGCGTGGGGGGCACGCGAAGAACGATCCCTCGGAGTCCAACAACGCCCGGAAGTGGGCCGTTGACAACGGTTTCGACGTCGGCCCGCGCGGTCGCCTCCGTTCCGAGGTCCTCGACGCGTACCGGTCCCGCCCGCAGAAGTAGGCCGCGCGTCAGGAGTGGCAGAGCGCGGACATCACGACGGGCGTGACGATCAGCATCGCCATCGTCGTCGTCAGCAGCATGCGCTGACGTAGCCGGGCAGCCGGGCGGACGGGTCCCGAGAGCCGCATCGCGCGAGCCAGCGCCGCCGTGTCCGCGGCGCCGAGCGCTCCTCCGGCGGCTCGCGGCTGTCCGGCCAGCGCGACCAGGCCACCGAGCACCGCAGGTCTGCCGTACCGTCTGGCGGCCTCGTCGTCGGCACACATCTCCACCAGCCGGCCCACAGAGTCAACGGCGTTGCGGAACAGCGTAAGACGGGGCATGGCGGCGGTCAGTGCCCGCAGCAGCATCATCAACTGGAGATGACGTCCCGAGAGATGCGCCTTCTCGTGGGCGAGCACCGCCGCCAGCTCCGAATCGTCGAGGGCCTCGATGGCACCGGTGGTGAGCACGATCGCGTGCGGCCTGCCCGCCACGCAGTAGGCCGCGGGGCGGGCGGCCTGCACGACGACCACGTCCGGGCCGCGGGTCGAGACCCCAAGTAGCCTCGCCTCGTGGGCGTGCTCACGGCTGCACTGCCAGAACCGCCTCAGCGAGCGCACGATTCGACGCGTGACGACGACCGACGACACCAGCGCCGTCGCACCCATCCCTGCGATCACCACGCGACCGAGCACGCCGGCGTGGTTGAGCTCGGACACGATCCGCATGCAGTACTCGACCGGGCCGCTACCCGGCGGCATCACCACGTCGAGCAGCAGCCCGATGCCGACGACGAGCCACGCCCCGAGCGTCATCGCGATCGCGCACAGCCACACCGCGACCGACAGCCGGGGGCTCAACCCGCTTCGCGTGATGCGTACCAGGAGCTGCGGAGACAGCCACGCCACCGCCACCCCGTAGAGCAGCAGACAGATCGCGGCGTTCACGAGCTGCGGTCCCTCGGACGGACCCTGCGCAGAGCGGCGCGTAGCTGCGCCGACTCCTCGGCATCCATCTGCTCGAGGAAGTGGTTGAGCACCAGGCCTGCGTCCCCGCCGGAGTGGAACGCGTCGCGCATCAGCTTGGCCGATCGCTCCTCGCGGGTCATCGTCGGCCAGTACCGGTAGGCCTTCCCGTCGCGTTCACGCTCGAGCCAACCCTTGCGGTGGAGGTTGTCCATCGTGGACATCACCGTCGTATAGGCGATGTCGCGGTCGGTCACCAGATCGTCGAACACCTCGCGCACGGTGACCGGTGCGTCGTGGGCCCACGTCCGGTCCATCACCACGGCTTCCAGATCACCGAACCCTCGCTGCTGCATGATGACCAGGCTATCGAGCTACCCGCGAAGTGCGCTGCCCTGCAGCCACTCCTGCCACGGCACGCTCCAGTCGCCGTTCTGCCACTGCTGGAGCGGTCGTCCTCCGGTGTTGCGGATCTCGACGACGTCGCCGGGCTGGGAGAACTCGTAGAACCAGCGCGCGTTGGCGGCGCTGAGGTTCAGGCAGCCCGCGGACACGTTGGTGTTGCCCTGCGCCCACACCGTCGTCTCCCGCTCGTGGAGGTAGATGCCGTCTGGGCTGATGCGGGTCGCATAAGGCACGCTGATGCGGTAACCCGACGGGGAGTCGATCGGCAGCCCGTAGGTGGACGAATCCATCATCACCGGGTTGGCCTTGTCGAGCACGGTGTAGACGCCGGGCTGGGTCCAGAACGTGATCGTCTGTCCACCAACGGTTTCCGTGCCGCCACGACCCATCGAGGTCGGCATGGTCCGCACCAGGACGCCGTTCTCGTACACGTCGACCTGTTTGGTGCGGTCGTCGGCGACCGTCACGTGTGACGGGCCGATCGTGAAGCCGACGACGCGGTCCTCCTCGCCGTAGACCCCGGCGCCGAGGGGCGCCCCGTAGATGGCCGCCGCGACCCGGACGGCGGTGTTCGGCGGGAAGTACTCCCGCGGGCGCCAGTGCGCCTTCTGGTCGTTGACCCACGACCACGCACCGTCGACCGGCGGAGTGGTCGTGACCTTCATCCGGTTCTCGGCGGCGGCCCTGTCGACGATCGGGGCGTCGAACCGCGCCACGATGACGGTGCCGACGCCGTACGTGCCGCCGTCGCGCAGTTCGGCGCCGGACGTCGTCGTCAGTGTCACGCCGGACTGCTTCTGCGGCACCACCGTCGAGAAGCGCGTCGTCCTGGTTGCCGTCGAGGCGTCCTCGCCGCGGCCGGTGGCCGTCAACGTGTAGGTACGTCCGTAGCCCAGGGGTTCGGCGGGCTGCCACGCGGTGGCGTCCGCCGTCATGGCGCCCGCCACCGCTCTGCCCTGCTCGTTGACGAGGCGCACGTCGGTCAACGTGCCGGAGGTGGCCGCCACCCAGGCAGCGCCGGTGGGGATGACGTCGCGCGCACCCGTGGGCGGCGACAGCACGAGGTTCAGCGGCGGCGCGGGAGCACTCGGCGTGGCGGTCGCGGGCTCGGCCTGATCCCTGGGTCCGCGGTCGGTGGTCATCGAGGTCAGCACCGCGGCCACGGCGATCATGGTGACCACCGCGAGGCGGCGTCGGCGGTCGGGGATCACGGAGCACCTCGCTGGTCGCTGCTTCATCTACGTAGCAGCATAGTAGATGCGTGGTCGGGAAGCATGCCAACATTCGCATGTATCGATGTATGCTCGGGCTCGTTCACCGCCGAGCGACGAGGGGAAGGCCACGCACCATGGGCGAGACCGGGCACGATCACGGCCACGGCGGCCACTCCCACGGGGTGTCGTCCGACGCCGACAAGAAATGGCTGACGATCGCCCTGGTCCTGATCGTCGGCTTCATGGCCGCCGAGGTCGTCGTCGGCGTCCTCGCCGGATCGCTCGCGTTGATCACCGACGCCGGGCACATGCTCACCGACGCCGCGTCGATCGTCCTTGCCCTGATCGCCCTCCGACTCGCCGCCCGCCCGGCGCGCGGTGACTACACCTACGGTCTGAAGCGCGCCGAGATCCTCTCGGCGCAGGCCAACGGCATCACCCTGCTGTTGCTCGCGGCGTACTTCATCTTCGAGGGCGTCCGACGTCTGTTCGATCCCGGCCACGTCGAGGGGCTGCTGGTGTTCGTCACCGCGCTGATCGGCATCGTCGTCAACGTCGCGGCGTCGTGGTGCATCAGCCGCGCCAATCGATCGAGCCTCAACGTCGAGGGCGCGTTCCAGCACATCCTCAACGACCTCTATGCGTTCATCGCCACGGCGATCGCGGGCGCCGTCGTGTGGCTGACCGGCTTCGGCCGCGCCGACGCGATCGCCGCGCTGATCGTCGCAGCGCTCATGATCAAGGCGGGCTGGGGTCTGGTGCGCGCCTCCGGCCGCATCTTCCTCGAGGCCGCGCCCAAGGGTGTGGACCCCGACGCGGTCGGAGCGGAGCTCGCCGAGGTGGGCCCGGTCGTCGAGGTGCACGACCTGCACATCTGGGAGATCACCTCGGGCGAGGCTGCGCTGTCGGCGCACGTGATCGTCGGTGACGGCGCCGACTGCCACGCCATTCGCGGTGATCTGGAACGCATCCTGCGCGACCGCCATCACATCGACCACACGACGCTTCAGGTCGATCACGTCTGCGCGGACGATCCGGACGAGCACTGCGTCGAACCGCACGGTCAGTCCTACCGCGGCACGGAGCGCCCGGCTGCCGCGACGGCACCGTCGAGGCCGACCTCCGACACCGCGTAGGCGGGCATCGCCGACCCCATGAGCTGCACCAGGATTCGGCCCGGCGGCAGCTGCAGTGCGCAGGTGGCACCGAGCTCGGCCATCAGCCGGGTGGCGTCATGCCACTGCACCGGCTGTGCCGCCGCCCAGGCGAGGTCGTCGAGGATCAGATCGGCGGTGCTCACACAGCGGCCACGCGTATTGGTGAGATAGCGCGTCGACGGTGTCCGCCGCGGGATGCCTGCCAGGTGGTCCGCCATCCGCTCCGCGGTGCCCTGCTGCAGTGGGCAGTGCGAGGCCACCGGCACGTCGAGGCGTTCGAATGATCTGGCGCCGAGACGTCTTGCCGCGTCGGCGGCCACCCTGAGCGCCGCCGCCGTTCCACTCACGACGGTCTGCGTCGCGCCGTTGACGTTGGCCAGCCACAGCGGTTCGGCAACGCTGGTGGTCTCGTCGACCACGCGCTGCGCCGTGCGGATCGTCAGTCCCGTCATCGCGGCCATGCCCCACTCGCGGCCCGCACACGCGTCGCGCATCAGGTCGCCGCGCAACCGCACCGCGACGAGCGCTTCGCGCAGGGTCAGCACGCCCGCCGTCACCGCGGCGGCGAAGGCGCCCACCGAGTGCCCCGCCACGAACGCAGGCGACAGCCCGCGGTCTTCCGTCAGCGCCCTGGCGCCCGCAACGCCTGCGATGACCAGTGCCACCTGGACATCGGCCGGATCACGCAGTGCCGCAGCGGTATCCAGGTCGCCCGCTTCCTCCAACGTCGCCGTCACCGCGGCACTGGCGGGCAGGGTGTGCAACATGCCTGGCTGCTGGGAGCCTTGGCCGGGATAGAGGAACGCGAGGCTCACGCGAGCAGCTCCGTCCTGGTCATCAGGTCGGGCCCGGCAGACGTCTTCACCAAGACCCGCGACGACGCAGACATCAACTCCCCCAACGCAATGGCGCCACCTGCCGTCTCGACCTGACAGTCGACGCGGACGGACACGGTTCGGAGGCGCTCGTGCAGTTCCCCCAGCCCCTGCATGACCCTTGGGGTCAGGACTGCTGTCCGCACCAGCACGTCCAGGTCGCTGTCCGGTGTGACGGTGGCGGCCCCTGTCGCCAACTCGAAGCAGACGCTTCCGGTCGGACCCCACGGCATCGCGCAGGCGTCGAGATGGGCCCGCGCTTCGTCGAGGCCCGTCAGCGCGGGAGCGTGGCGCTCGGCGCCGACCGCCGCGAGGTCCTCCGGCGCGATCACGTCACTAAACATGCTGTGCGGCAGCATCATCGGGTACCGCTGCGACCGGTTGGCACCCCTGACGCCGACCGCGACGAATCCTTCGGGGGCTCTGCTGCGCCGCACCACGACCCACGGCGTTCGCGCCACGGCGTGCCGCACCCAGGCGGGTGCCTCGTCGGAGACTGCGCCCTGTTCGGTCAGGTGCAGCAGGTCGTGGGGGCGGTGGATCACGGCGTCGGCCGGTGGGGCCATTGCCTGCCGAGCAACTCCCGGACCGCCCTTGACGCGTGCCGCGTCTGGATCGCGGCCTCCGAGTCGAGCCGGTTCGACAGGTCGACAGGACCGCTGCGCGCCCGTCCGATGGCGGCGGCGACGGCCGCGCGTACGTGGGCGATGTCGGATTCGGTTGGCGAGTCGGCGTTCTCGACCTTCAGCAGCCCGTCGCAGAGTCCCAGTTTCGCCCAGTCCCTGACGTCGTAGCTCATCGGCAGGACGGTCTTGGCGAGCTCGTTCAGCTCGTCAACGGTACGCATCGTGATGCGGGCGGCCGCGGCCGCGTGCATGGCGTGGATCTCGACCTTCGGGTCGTCGAACGCCAGGATCTGGTTCGCCTGCAGGCCGTGCGTGAGGAAGCCGCCCGACAGTGCCGTGCCGACGACGACGGCGACGACGGGATGGCCTGCGTGGCGCGCGGAGTGGTACGCGTCGACGGAGACGGCCATCGCCTGGTGCAGACCGGCCATCTCCTCGATGCGCCCGTAGGCCTGACTCGGCAGGTCGACCACCGCGACGATCGCCCGCTTCGCCACGGCGTCCCGGTCGGCGTCCACCACGGCGCGAACGGCTTGCGCCAGCGCCAGTGACTCCGTCAGCCCGACCTCGCCGTGGCGGGCCCGGTGGTACGGGTTCGCGGGATCGGGCACGACGGCAAGATAGAGCGCATCAGCGGTGCGGGCCGCCAATACCGAGGGGATCACCTCCTCGACGGCGGCCCCGCCGAGGGCTGCCAGCCAGGTGCCGCCGCGGGTGATCGGCCGATCGGTCGGCTGCGGCGCTTCCAATGCATTGGGCGCCTCGACCACTTCGTAGGAGGAGCCCCACAGCCTCCGCAGCTCCTGCGGCGTGGGCGGGTGCGCCGGATCGAGGGCGGCCAGCCGGGAGGCCAGCACGTCGATGCGTTCGCTGCGATGCCGCCCGGGCGTCAGCGCACGTGCTGTGATGGCGTCGGTCACCGCGGCGCGCAACAGGTCGACGTCGTCGGGCACCAACTCGTCGGCCAGCGCGGTGGCGCGGCGCTGCTCACCCCCGTCGACAGCCCAGATGAGAGCGTGATCGCTGGAGTCGAACTCCGCCACACCGCCCTCCTGTTCGATGACGGCGGGTCCGTTGAGCCCGATCCGGGCCTGCGGCGTCACGATCAGCCGGGTGCACAGCCCAGCGGCGATGCTCATCCCACCGAACGACCCGACCGTGCCCGCGACCACCCCGACGACTGGAGCCAACGGCCGTAGATCCAGTACGGCCGAACAGATCTCGGCCACGGCGTTCAGACCGAGGTTGGCTTCCTGCAGGCGCACTCCACCGGTCTCGAACAAGATGACCGCTCCGGTCGGCGAGCCCGCGCGGGAGTCCGCCGTCGCCAGTTCCAGCGCCTGCGAGATCTTGGCGCCTGAGACCTCGCCCGTGCCGCCACCCTGGAAGCCCTGCTCGATCGCGGCGACGACGACGGGCCGGCCCGCGACGGTGCCGCGCGCGATCACGGTGCCGTCATCGGCCTGCGGCGTGATCCCCTGCGGGACGAGCCACGGCGACTCGAGCCGGTCGAACGGCCCAGCCAGCACCCGCAGACTGCCCGCGTCGAGAAGGGCCGTGGCGCGACCCAGGGCGTCGAGCTCGATGAAGCTGTGGCGGTCGAGCATCTCCTGCCAGGTCTGCCCGGCGAGCAATCCTTCGGTCATGACGTCACTCCTTCGGCCGCCTCGAAGGCTTGGCGCAAACGGAGATTCACCACACCGGGCGTCGCACCGAAGTCGTTGAGTTCCCAGCGTCCCGCCAAGGGGGCTCGGGCGAAGAACCGGGTCAGCACGTCCTGCCAGATGGTGTCGAAGCCGTTGACGCTGGTGCGTACCCGCACCATCGCGCGTTCGACGGCGTCGCCAGGGATTGGCGGTTCGAGCAGGATCTCCAGATCTCCCGAGCCGACGACGCCGACGTGCACGGCGCGTTCCGCTGGGCGATCCGCCGCGAACTCGTAGTTCAGGGTTTGCATGTCGCAGAGCTCCTTTCATCAAGAGCGTCGAGGAACAGGGTGGCCGAGAGGAGATCGGCGCTGCCGCCCGGCGACAACCGCTGCTCGGCGCAGAGCCGGTCGAGTGCGGCGAAGTGGGCTTGTCCCTCGGAGGTGCCAGATCCCCCGGCGCGCAACACCTTCGCCGCCCGCGACTGCACGGCGCGCAGGCCGCGGCGGCCCCCGCGGTGCAGCAGGCAAGTGTCGTCGAGCCGGGCGATCAGTGACAGCAGCGCGTCGAGTCGCGCCGTCGGTTCGTCGGCACCGTCCCGCCTGGCGCGGCGCAGGGTGGGCAACGCGTAGGCGGTGACGTGTGGGAAGCCTCCTTGCGCTTCACCCGCCGCACCGCGTGCACCGTATCGGCGCCGCGCGTCCTGGCCGTGCGACAGGCGCTCTCGCGACGCGGGATCAGGAATGGCGGCGAGCGCGGCGGCGAATCCGATTGCCTCGGCCGTGACGCCGGAGCGCGCGGCCCCCGCACTGAGCAGTCCCAGTGCCCACAGCGCACCGCGGTGGGTGTTCACCCCGCCGGTCGCGGCGAGCATCCGCCGCTCGCCCTCACGGCCGATGACCCCTATCCGCATCCGCAGTTGCGAACCCATCTCGAATTGCACTGCCGCCGCGGCACACTCGGCGAAGGCTTCACGCAACGCCTCGGCGGAGTCGTGCAGGGTCTGGCGGGTCATGTCGACGTGGGCGCCCGAGCCGCGGCCGTCCACCAGGCCCGGTTTGGGCGTCAGGTCGGCCTCGGTCCGCAGCGCGGCGACGGCCACGTCCGCTATGACGTGGGTCAGTGCCAACATCGGGGTCACCAGTCCCGGAACTTCGACGGCGGGTCGTACAGGCCACCGGACCACGCGACCAGGTCCTCGATGCTGCGGGCCGCGAGCAGCGAGCGGTTGGCGAGCCGCGTCTCGACCTTCAGGTCCTCGGGAAAGGCGACGAGACCGTCACGGCGCAATGACTCGGTGCGCTTCGCATCGGCGGACCGGCCTACCGGTGTGACCCCGGCGACCGCGGCGAGCGCGTCACGCCGATCGGCCAGCGAGTGCGCCTTGTAGAGGTACGCGACCCCTTCCTCGGTGACCACGTGCGAGACGTCGTCCCCGTAGATCATCACCGGGGGCAGCGGCATCCCCGCGTCCTTGCCGACGTCGACGGCGTCGAGCGTCTCGACGAAGGTCGGGACGCCGCCCGCCCGGAACGTCTGCGCCATCTGCACGACGAGTTTGCGCCCCCGCCGACCGGCGCCCTCCCCCGATGCGAGATCCAGCCACGCTGCAGACGCGTGCCTTCGGCCGTGGGGGTCGTGGCCCATGTTGGGAGCGCCGCCGAACCCCGACAGCCGGCCGTCGGTCACGGTCGACGAGTTGGCGTCGCGGTCGATCTGCAGCGACGAGCCGATGAACATGTCGATGGCGTATTGCCCGGCGAGTTGGGCGAGCACGCGGTTCGAGCGCAGCGAGCCGTCGGCCCCGATGAAGAAGACGTCGGGTCTTGCGGCGGCGTAACGCTCCATGCCGGACTCGCCGCCGAAGCTGTGAATCGAGGAGACCCAACCGGATTCGATCGCGGGGATCAGCGTGGGATGCGGGTTGAGCACCCAGTGCCTGGCGATCATGCCCTTGAGCCCCAGCTGTTCGCCGTACGTCGGAAGCAGCAGTTCGATGGCCGCGGTGTCGAACCCGACGCCGTGGTTGAGCGATACCACCCGATGCCGTTCGTAGACACCGCGGATCGCGATCATCGCCTTGAGGATCTCGACGTCACCGATCTGCCTCGGGTCCCGGGTGAACAGCGGCTCCAGCGCGAACGGCCGGTCGGCCTGCACCACGAAGTCGACCCAGCTGCCCGGGATGTCCACCCGGGGAAGGTCTTCGACGTCGACGATCTCGTCGGTCTGCACGATCACGACGCCGTCGTGGAAGGCGGCCGCTTCGGCGATCGTCGGGGTGTCCTCGGTGTTCGGCCCGGTGTAGAGATTGCCAGAGCGGTCGGCCTTCGAGGCGCACAGCAGCACGACGTCGGGGGCGAGATCGACGAACATCCGGGCGTACAGCTCGACGTAGGTGTGGATGGCGCCGATGCGGACCGTTCCGTCCTCGACCATCTGCGCGATCCGCACGCTCTGCGGCCCCGCGTAGGCCAGGTCGAGCTTGGCCGCGATGCCCCTCTCGAACAGGTCGAGGTGCTCGGGACGCGACACCGACGAGATCAGCATGTGCAGGTCGTGCAGTCGGGACGGATCGCAGTCGGCGAGCGTGCGGGACAGGAAGTCGGCCTGCTTTTGGTTGTCGCCCTCGAGCGCGACGCGGTCACCGGGACGAATCACCGCCTCAAGCAGGGCGCCCAACTGCGCGGGCTCGATCACCTTGCCGGTGACGTGCGGGGCGGCGGCCGCGATTCGCGAGGCCTTCGCGGTGCGGCGGGTGTCCCATCTGGTTGGCGTGTTCATGGTCGTCGCTCTCTTCAGTGCAGCGAGGCGATCGCGGAGTCGATCACCGCGGTGACCGCCTCCGGATGCGAGATCAGTGTCAGGTGTGAGCCGCCGTCGAAGGTGGTGATCGTTGAATGTGCGCGGTTGGCCATCGCGGTCTCCGACGACGGGGTGATGATGTGGTCACCGCTGCTGATGAAGTACCACGACGGGATCGTCTTCCACGCGGCGTACTTGGACGGGGTGTCGAAGGCGGCGGTCGACGCCACGCGCTGCGTGGCCCACAACCGGGTCGCGACGTCCGCGGACAGGTCTCCGCCGAAGTCGTGCACGAAGACGTCCTCCTTCAGGTAGAGATCCTTGCCGCCGGCTGGTGCGCCCGGCTCGGGCAACTCGTCGAACAGCTGGCCTTCTGGCTTCGTCTTGAGTACGGAGTCGGCGCCGCTCAGCGATCCGTTGGTCTCGCCGACGTCCGGTGCGGCCGCGTCGACGTACACCAGCGCCTTGACGTTCGGATCGGCCGCCGCGGCGTTGGTGATGACGGCTCCCCCGTAGGAGTGACCCACCAGCACGACGGGTCCCTTGATCGTCGCGAGGAAGGCCTTCACCGACTCGGCGTCGGTGGTGAGGTTCTGGAGCGGGTTGGAGATGGCGCGGGCGTCGTAGCCCTCCTCGTGCAGTTCGGTGACCTCGCCGTCCCAGCTGGAGGTGTCGGCCCATGCACCGTGCACCAGGACCACGGTGGGCTTGACCGCGCCGGACGCAACGGGCTTCGATTCCGGCGTCGAGCAGCCCGCGACGACGGCAGCGGTGACGGCGCCGGCGGCGATCGAGGCGAAGAGGGTGCTGGTCGAGATCATGTCCCAAACCCTTGTCGCATCGGTGGGCGATGTCGGCACCGCTGACCACCATTGGCGTTACCTGCTACCAGGTACAGCCTTTCCGCACGCTGTTAGGTGCGCGCCTTGATGCCGTACTGACTTATCTTGCGGTACAACGTCGCTCGGCTCATGCCCAGTTCGCGCGCCGCTTCCGCCATCGTCGGTCCCCCGCGCGCGGTCAGCACGCGGATGATCTCACCCCGCTCGAACGTCTCGATGCGCGACAGGTGCCTGGACGGCCCGGCGAGGACCTCGGGTGGCAGGCTGCCCACGTCGATGACGTCGGTGCGGTTGGCGGCGTGGGCGACGACACGGGCGAGTTGGTCGACATTGCCCGGCCAGCCGTAACTCTGCAGGGCGCGCGACGCGGCGGGACTGACGACGACGTCGCGACCCCTGGCCCGCTTGGCGATGTGCGCGGCCAGCGGCAGCACGTCGCCGGGCCGGTCGCGTAGCGGAGGCACCTCGACGACGGTGTCGATCAGCCCGGCGAGAGCGGGCGGAATGTCCTCGAAGCGCTCAGCCGTCACGGCGAAGGGCACCGCTTGGTCGCGGCTCGAGCGCACCACCAGGTCGCGGAGCTGGTCGGCCACCCACGTCGGCAGCATGTCGACGTCGCGCACGATGACGGCGGTGTGTTCCTTGCCGAGCTCCGGTGTCCACAAACCGAGCCACGTCTGGACGTCCGAGGCGTCGGGTGCGCTCGCGGACAGGATCCGGTCCCGTGGATAGGTGTGCCGCGCCGCCTGGGCAAGCAGCGTCGACCGGCCCACCCCCGGTTCGCCGATGGCCGCGACGACGCCCCCGTCGGACATGGCCCGCTCCGCGAGACCGACGGCCGCGTTCCAGGACTCCGAGAGGTCGTGCAGACTGCCCGATCCTGGTTCCAGGCGCGGCACCTCGACGCGGAACACCTGGCCCCGTGGCGTCTGGCGCGGCCTGCGCCCGTTGGATCTCGCCAGCATCAGCGCAGCGGTGTTGCTCGCCGCCGACCTGGCCAACGCGAGCAGCAGATCACTCGAGGACTGGGACCAGGTGGTGAGGTTGACGCAGCCCTCCAGCCGACCGGTGGACGCATCGAGAACCGGGACCGCGGCGCAGGTGAACGTGCACAGGCTCTTCGCGTAGTGCTGGTCGGCGCGCACCAGCGTGGGGACGCGGTCGGCCAGCGCAAGGCCGAGGCCGTTGGTGCCGACGTCGCGTTCGGAGTAGGCGAACCCCGGCGCCAAGTGCACGTCGTCGAGTGCCTGGAGAAGGCTGTGGTCACCGCTCATCCGGCTGAGCACCACGCCGTCCGAGTCGGTGAGCATCATGCTGACGGGCTCGTTGGCCAGGGTGCGATGGAGGTCGCGAAGCACCTCGTTGCCGCACTCCACGAACAGCGATTCCAAGTTGTCCGTGCCGGTGAAGACGGGTTCGACGCTGTCGGGCGGAACCCCGTACTCCTCGCTGCGCTGCCAGGACGCCAACAGCCGCCGGGGCACCTCTGGCGCCTCGGCGTGCTGCATCTCGTGCAGCTTCACCCGGTCCGGTAGTCCGTCAGCCACGCTGTGATCCACGTTACAAGCAGCGTGGCAGGCCGCGCCCACAGTCGGCACCAGCTGCCGTCTCAGATTGAGACATTCGAGGCCTCGGAAGCTCCGCCGACCGACCATAGGCTCCGATCAGTTGGTGTGACAGCCCTCACACCGAGTCCCAGCCACGCACAGAATTTAGGGAGCCCCGCATGTACCGCAAGGACGGCAACAGCTACTTCATCGTCGATGCCCACGTCGCACTCTGGGATGCCAGACCCGAGAATCAGCGCAACATCCACGGCAAGCAGTTCATCGACTGCTTCTACGACTACCACCGGAACCTGTCGCCGGAGTCCGAGGTGTGGAGCTACGAGGACTACCTCTACCAGGGCGGACAGCGCCTGATGAAGGACCTCTTCGACGACGGCTACGTGGACCACGCGATCTTCCAGCCCGCCTATCTCGGCGAGTTCTACTACAAGGGCTTCGGGCAGACCGACGAGGCGTTCGAGCTGGCGTCCAAGCACCCGGACAAGCTGACGTACAACCACAACTTCGACCCCCGCAACGGCGAGGCCGGCCTCGACCAGTTCCGGGAGGATGCCAAGAAGTTCGGGCTGAAGGGCGTCAAGCTCTACACCGCCGAGTGGCACGGCGAATCACGCGGTTGGCGGCTGGACGACCCGTGGGCCTACCGCTACTTCGAGGCGTGCCGCGAGCTCGGGGTCAAGAACATCCACGTCCACAAGGGCCCGACCATCAGGCCGCTGGACCGCGACGCCTTCGACGTCGCCGACGTCGACCACGTCGCGTCGGACTTCACCGACCTGAACTTCATCGTCGAGCACTGTGGGCTGCCGCGGCTCGAGGACTTCTGCTGGATCGCCACCCAGGAGCCCAACGTGCACGCCGGCCTCGCGGTCGCCATGCCGTTCATCCACACGCGGCCGAAGTACTTCGGTCAGATCATGGGCGAGCTCCTCTACTGGATCGGGGAGGACCGCATCCAGTTCTCCTCGGACTACGCGATCTGGACGCCGCGCTGGCTCGTCGAGAGATTCGTCGACTTCCAGATCCCCGCCGAACTCGCCGAGTACGCGCCGATCACCACCGACCAGAAGAAGAAGATCCTCGGCCTCAACGCCGCCAAGATGTACGACATCCCGGTGCCCGCAGAGCTCCAGCTGGCCGACGCCGATGAGCCTGCGGTCGGCCCGCGTGGCGCGGACGACCTCGTCGAGGCCTGACGTGGACAGGGACTTCCTGCGGCAGGCCGTGCTTCGTGCGCTCGACGCCGTCATCGACCCCGAGCTGGACGAGCCCATCACCGATCTCGGGTTCGTACACACGGTGGACGTCTCGACCGACGGGGACCTGGAGGTGCACCTTCGCCTGCCCACCTCGTTTTGTGCACCGAACTTCGCCTACCTGATGGCGTCGGATTCGAAAGACGTGCTGGTGGGTCTGGATTGGACGCGCCACGTGACGGTCGAGCTCGACGACCACCACGACTCGGGCATCATCAACGCCGGCTTGGCCGCCGACGCCGGGTACCGGGGTACGTTCGCGCACGAGGCCGAGGACGATCTCGACGAACTGCGCGTGACGTTTCAGCGTAAGGCGCACACGGCCGCGATGGAGCGCTGCCTGACCGCGCTCCTGCGCGCTCGACCGGACCGCCCCATCGAGGCACTCGGTACCGTCCTGCTCGGGGATCTACCCGACGACGACACCACCGCGTCCTTGCTTCGACGTCGAGCATCCATCGGATTGTCCACCGCACCAAACGATCTGGTCATGGTCGATCATCTGGGTCATGGTTATGCGCCCGGCGACGTCCCGCTGATGCTGCGGCGCGCCAGGTCCACCAGGATCTCGATCGACGGCAACGCTCACTTCTGCCGGGGGCTGCTGCGCACTCGGTACGTCGACGGCGGAAGCGAAAGCCATGCCACCGCAGTAGATCTGCAACCCACCCTCGTCGGAAGGAACGCACAGTCATGAGCACCACATCTTCCCCGTCGCCCCGCTCGCCCCGGATGAGAGCCGTCCAGGTCGTCGGCTACCACCAGAACCTCGAGATGGCCGAAGTGCCGGTGCCGACGCCGACGGGTCCGTTCGACGTCGTCGTCAAGATCGGCGGCGCCGGTGTCTGCCGAACCGACCTGCACATCCTCGAGGGCCAGTGGGCCGAGAAGTCACAGGTTCAGCTGCCGTACACGATCGGCCACGAGAATGCCGGCTGGGTGCATGCCGTCGGCTCCGCCGTCACCACCGTCGCCGAGGGCGACAAGGTGATCGTGCACCCGCTGATCACCTGCGGATTCTGCCGGGCCTGCCGTTCGGGCGACGACGTGCACTGCGAGGCGAACGCCTTCCCCGGCATCGACACCAACGGTGGCTACGCCGACTACCTCAAGACGTCGGCGCGCAGCGTGGTCAAGATCGATGACGCGCTTGAGCCGTCCGACGTGGCTGCCCTCGCCGACGCAGGCCTCACCGCGTATCACGCAGCGGCGAAGGTGGCCAAGCGGCTCACCCCGCGGGACCGCTGCGTCATCATCGGCGCAGGCGGGCTGGGACACATCGGGATTCAGGTACTCAAGGCACTGACGCCCGCCGAACTGATCGTCGTCGACCGCAACCCCGAGGCGCTCAAGCTGGCGGAGGCGATCGGCGCCGACCATGGCGTCGTCGCCGACGGGACGCAGGTCGAGCAGGTGCTTGACCTCACCGGCGGTCACGGCGCCGAGGCGATCGTCGACTTCGTCGGCGAGGGCGGAGCGACCAGCGAGGGTGTCGCCATGCTGCGTGGTGCGGGGGACTACTACGTCGTGGGTTACGGCGAGAACATCAACGTGCCGACCATCGACATCGTGTCCAACGAGATCAACTTCATCGGCAACCTCGTCGGTTCGTACAACGATCTCTGCGACCTGATGGCGCTCGCGGCACGCGGCTCGGTCAACCTGCACACGCAGAAGTATCAGCTCGACGACTTCCAGTCGGCCATCACCGATCTCGACAACGGCAACGTCCGCGGGCGCGCCATTCTCATCCCCTGAAGAAGGAGTGATCAGCTGTGATTTTCATCGTCGTCAAGTGGACCCCGAAGCCGGAGCACGTCGAAGACTTTCCGAACATCGTCGCCGACTTCACCAAGGCCACCCGCGCCGAACCGGGCAACCTGTTCTTCGAATGGTCGCGCAGCCTGGACAATCCCTCGGAATACGTCCTGGTGGAGGGCTTCCGGGACGGGGACGCGGGCAGCGAGCACGTCAACAGCCAGAACTTCAAGACGTTCGTCGCCAAGGCGCCCGACGTGCTCGCGTCGACGCCGCTGATCATCAGCCAGTCGATCGACGCCGACGGTTGGGGCGAGATGGGCGAGATCAAGGTGTAGTCAGCCGTTATGCGGATTTTCTAACCGTGGTTACCATTGGAGCGGAACGGCCGGGTGCTCGTAGCTCGGGCCAGAGCGACATTGACGAGGTTCACGGTGAGCGGTTCGGCGGCACTCTTCATCACGGTCTTCCTGGCGTGCCTGGTGGAGGCCGTTGAAGCGCTGACGATCGTCCTGGCTGCGGGCACGGCACGCGATTGGCGCTCCGCGCTGACGGGGGCCTTGGCAGGAGTGCTCCTCTTGGTGGCGGTGGTCGCAGCGGTCGGGCCTGCGATCTCCCTGATCCCCCTCGACGGCCTGCGCCTGTTCGTCGGCGGACTGCTGCTGATCTTCGGGCTGCAATGGTTGCGCAAGGCGATCCTGCGGGCCAGCGGGCACAAGGCCCTGCACGATGAGGCACTGGCCTATCAGGCCACCCTCGCCGAGGCGCGCCTCGCCCCCAGCTCGCGCCGCACGTTCGTCGCCGACTGGTACGCGTTCACGCTGTCGTTCAAGGGTGTCGTCCTCGAGGGCCTCGAGGTCGCCTTCATCGCACTGACGTTCGGCGCGAATCAGGGCCGCATTCCGCTGGCCGTCCTCGCGGCAGCGGCGGCCGTGCTCCTGGTGGCGTTCGCGGGCTTCGCGATCCGCTCGCCCTTGGCCCGCGTTCCCGAGAACACCATGAAGTTCGCCGTCGGCGTGATGCTCACCGCCTTCGGAATCTTCTGGGGTGCAGAGGGCGCAGGCGCGCACTGGCCGGGCGAGGACATCGCGCTCCTGGTCCTGATACCCGTCGTCGCGCTCTACGCGCTGACGCTGGTCGCGGTCTTCAAGCGGCGAGCACCCACTACCACCAAAGTCACTGCGACGCAGGGAGATTGATCGTGGGCAAGCTTCGGGCATTCGGCAAGTTCTGGTACGACTTCGTCGTCGGAGACGACTGGCGGGTGGCCCTGACCGTGGTCGTCGCCCTCGGCGCCACCCTGGTGGCGGACCGACTCACCGGTACCGCGCCGTGGTGGATCGTGGTGGCAGCCGTGGCCGTCGTGCTCCCGGCCAGCATCTACCGGGTGACGCGCCGCGCTCATCGGTGACCTCTGCTCTTCGCGCAAGCGCTCATCGGTGACCTCTGCTCTTCGCGCAAGCGCTCATCGGTGACCTCTGCTCTTCGCGCAAGCGCTCATCGGTGACCTCTGCTCTTCGCGCAAGCGCTCATCGCCCCTCGTCCTCCTCGACGTAAACCCTTGCGGCATACAGCTCCAACGCCTCAGCGCAGGCGTCCAACGCCTGGGCCGCCTCGGCGCGTTTCGGGGCGCCGTAGACGTCACGGGCCTGGACCTTCTCGTACCAGCCGCGGAGCTTGACCAGCTCGACCTCGTTCTCCTCGAGCTCACCATAGGTGAAATGATTTGCCGCGTATTCCTTTTCGAGTCCGGCATGGAAGTCGACGCACTTGTCCAGGATTTCCTCGTACTCGCTGTCCCTGGCTGCCTCGAACAGCGCCACGACGTCTGGCCCACCCGCCACGGCCGAGCACGACAGCAGGACTGCCGAGCCATCCATCTCGAGGATCTCCCGCCGCAGCTTCCGCAGTGCACGTTCGGCCCCCTCCCCGGCGGGCAGTGCGGCCGCCGAGTTCTGCAGATACACCGCACCCAGCGACTTGAGCCGCCGCCACACGGCGGCCCGCAGGCGGGTCGGCTCGGCGGGAATCCGGTAGACCAGCAACAACCACTTGTCGTCGTCCCCGGCGGCACCCATGGGTTCAGTCTGCATGACGGCACGCGGCCTCAGCGTCTTCTCAGCGGTTCGCTGCGACCGTGGACTCCGACACCATGGCCCACACTTGTGAGGGTTGCTCGACCAGCGGGAGGATGAGGCAGGTGAAGGTCCTGATCGTGGAAGACGAGCCGCGGTTCGCCAACACCCTGAGCATGGGACTGCGCGCCGAGGGCTTCGTGGTCGTCCACGCCGACAACGGGGTCGACGGGCTGTGGGAGGCGACGGAGAACAGCTTCGACGTCGTCGTCCTCGACATCATGCTCCCCGGCCTCAACGGTTATGAGGTGCTCCGCAAGATGCGCGCCAAGGAGGTGTGGACGCCGGTCCTGATGCTCACCGCCAAGGACGGAGACTACGACCAGACCGACGCCTTCGACCTCGGCGCCGATGACTATCTCTCCAAGCCGGTGGCGTTCATCGTGCTCCTGGCCCGCCTGCGCGCGCTGCTCCGTCGCGGCGCACCGCAGCGTCCTGCCGTGCTGACCGCGGGAACGCTCACGCTCGATCCCGCGCGCCGCGTGGTCGCGCGCGACTCCACCCCCATCGAGCTGACCCCCCGCGAGTACGGCGTCCTGGAATACCTGATGCGCCACAAGGACACGGTCGTCACCAAGAACGACATGCTGCAGCACGTGTGGGACGCCCACTACGCAGGCCCGGACAACGTCGTCGAGGTGTACGTCGGCTACGTGCGCCGTAAGATCGACACGCCCTTCGGCACCTCGACGATTCAGACGATTCGTGGTGCAGGCTACCGACTGGAGTCAGGCGAATACGCCAGCGGGGGTTGAGTTTAGCGCGATCCGGCTCCTGTCACGGTTCGGACGGCTGGCCCCACTCGGGCGTGGCCTTCACCGACGGAGAGGCCACAGAAGTGGCCATGGTTGCTGCGGCCGTCGATGCCGTTGCCGCGGATTCACTCGTCGTGACGCCCGTTTGCATCGTGCCCGCGCTCATGAAGTCGTGGGGCCCGACCGTTTCTCCGTTCGCGAGTCCGAACGCCGCCATGGCCGTGAAGGCGCTACCACCGACGGCGGCGCAGACAACTCGCAGCCGCGCCGAACACCGATTGGATCCTGATTGATTCGATCGCACCTTTCCCTCCCATCTTCGTGTGTGGCGAATTCGAGCGACGATAGGCCGAACCTGTTGAGAGACCGCTGAACATCGCAGAGAGGATGGTGTGCGCAACCTGTGATGTGTCTGTCCACCAACTGTTTTCACGCGCGATTCGTCTCAGCGTTCCTTAAGGCAACTGAGAGCACACTCCACGTGTGCCGAGGGACGCACCGCGTCCACCCGATGAACGCGGGTGATCGATCGGCCCAGAAAGCTGGTCGACGCGATGCAAACCTTGACCGTTCGGATTGCCAGCACGGCGGCGCTGACGTCATTGATGTTGTTCATGTCGACCGGGGTTTCGGCTGCTGCGGCCCCCAGCGTCACCGGTCAGACCTATGGAGATGCCTCGGCAGCCCTGAGTAGCGCGGGTTTCACGGCCACCGTTGCGACCACGGTCGGCGACCGACTGCCCAAGGAGAAGTGTCTCGTGGTGGGCCAGCGCAACGAGAGCGTCGCCCAGAACGGCAGCCACTCGACAGGTGGTAAGACGGTGGCTGTCTCGTTGAATTGCGACAATCAGCAAGCGTCGGCAACGAAACCGGGCTTTTCCGCGGCGAGCCCAGAGGGACGAGCAGCCAAGGCCGCCGCCGCAGCCAGCGCTGCCGCGCAGCCCACCCCGTAATCGCCTCGGCGATCACGTGCGATGTGCGGCCTGTCGACGGGAGTCGGGTGAATGCACCAGCGGAAGCCGAACGGTCACGAGCGCACCCCCATTCGGTCTGTCGCCGATCGTGACCGTACCCCCGTGTGCAGCAACGACTTCGGACACGATGGCCAATCCGAGACCGGTCCCCCCTCCGCTGCGGGCGCGGGCGGAATCCAGCCGGACGAATCTGTCGAATACCCGCCCGCGATCAGCCTCGGGAATGCCCGGACCGTCGTCGGCAACTGTGAGAACGGCAGTCCCCACGTCGGGATAGACGCGCAGCTCGATCCGCGACGTGGCGTGGCGCGCTGCATTCTCGAGCAGATTGCGCAGGACCCGCGAGAGTCCGCCGGGATCACCGACCATACGGGTCGGAACCAGATCCGCGTCGACGGTCAGCACCGTCGCTCGCAGGAGCCGGCCCATCTCGATGGACGCAATGTCATCCAGGTCGACGTCCTTGCGCTGCAACGTCAGTCCGCGTTCGTCGGCGCGGGCCAGTAGCAACAGGTCCTCTACGAGCGACTCCATCCGCTCAGCCTCTGGCCGGAGGGTGGTTGTCGCCAGCTCCTCGTTGAGGAATTCGGGATGCGCGGCGGCGACGTCGAGAGCGGAAAGAATGGCGGTCACCGGGCTGCGCAGTTCGTGGGATGCATCACCGACGAACCGGCGTTGGGCTTCGTGGCCTGCCTCGATCCGGGCCAGCATCTCGTTCATGGTCACTGCGAGCGCGGCGATCTCATCGAAGTTGTTCGGAACCGGTACACGCTCGGCCAGGTCTGACGTACTGATGTCGGCGACCCTCGCCCGGATGGCGTCGACCGACCGCAACGACCGCCCCACCAACAGATACGCGGCCGCCGCCGACACGGCGATGACGATCGGCGCGGCACCGGCGAGCAACACCAAGACCGTCTTGACCGTCGACTCGACGGCTTCACTGCCTGCCCCAACCAGGATCGTGTAGCGGCCGCTCTTGCCGTCCACGGTCTGGCCGCTGATCCGCATGTCTCCATCGGGCGAGGCATGGTCGGGCAATCCGATCTGCAACTTGCCACCAATGGTGCTGGGCGCGACCAACGGTGCGTCGGGTGCCGACTGAGAGTGTTGGATCACGGCACCGTTGGCATCAATCACCTGGACCGCGACGATGCGCTGATCGGTGGTGATCAGCGCCGCGTCAAGTTCGGCCGCCGGGTCGAATTGCAGTGCCGCTGCCACGTCTTTGACCCGGCCCGCGGCCGCATCGTCGACGCCGGACAACAACGAGCGGTACAGAATGATCGCCAGGCCTGAACCGGCCACCACCAATGCCACCAGCACCACCGACGCGGACACGAACGCCGAGCGGGCCGAGATACCCCAGTAGCGTGGCCGCCACCACGTGCTTGGTTGACCTATCCGCAGCAACGGCACTTCACCAGCGTGGCACGCATGGCCCCTCCCCGCCCCAACCGTGGCTATCCGTCGCGGTGCGACTGTGCGGATCATGCCACCCGGGTCACCTTTGGCGCGGGCGACTTGGCGCGCCGTCCGAACGAACCGGACTGCACCGATGTCAGCGCCGCGAGCGCGGCCGACCCGGCAAGCACCGCCGCGCCGCCCAACAACGACCCCCCGGCCACATCGGTCAGCCAGTGGACGCCGAGATACAGACGCGTGAGCGCCACCAGCGCGGTGGCTGCCACGACGGCGACCGCCAACGCAGCCCGAATCGCCGGACTCCGTCCCCGTCCGATGACCACCGCCACGATCCCGACGAGCGCCAAGGTTCCCGTGACGTGTCCCGAGGGATAGGACGGCTCCACCTCGAGAAGCAACTGGGCTGCCCGCGGTGGGCGCTGCGCCCCGACGACTGCTTTGGTGAGGGTGCTAAGACCGAAGGCCACCGCAAGGGTGGCTGCGACGACGAGAGCCGTGCGCACCGAATGGCGCCGCCACAGGATCACACTCGCGAGCACGGCCAGCAGCGTCATCACCACGGGGCTGCCAGCGTTCGTGATCGCGATCGCGGCCATGGTCAGCCCGCGGTAGCGGTGCTCGATCAGCCAACCCAGTACCGCATGATCAAGCGCCGTGCCCTGCTTCGCCCGGTGAGCTACCACCGCGAGGCAGACGAAGCAGGCGAGGCAGGCGAAGGTTGCCGCCAGAACCCACCACCACGACGCATTTCGGTGCCGGTCCTCGGCCTCGACACCGACCGTTGGAAGTGCGTTCACCTCCTTCACCCTCCGCATCGACGCTGAGATCGCGCTGAGAGCGGCGTCAGTCCTCGTCCTCAGTGGCCCCGTGCGTCC
>JAOPUT010000084.1 GCA_025963385.1 Mycobacterium sp. | reverse complement strand
GCGCCCGCCATGCCGAGTCGGCGGCGGATCACCTCCCCGAACAGCGGATGGTTGATCCGGGCGTCGACCGACTGCTGCTCCTCGACGATGCGGATCAGGTTGCGCGTCTCGGCATCCTCGACGGATTCTGCGCCGGCGATGCGGATCAGGATGTCCAGGTCGAGCGGCTCGCAGAACGTGAGCAGCCGCAGCACGTGCATCACGCCGTCCGACAGTTGCTCGATGCGATCGTCGAGCAGCGAGGCCAGCTCGGAGGTGACGGCGGCCCGCCCGCGCAGCTGCCAGACGCCGCGGACCTGCTTGAGCGTGCCTGCCTCGAGCGCGCCCTCGACGAGGTGGCGCACGTAGAGCGCATTGCCGCGGGAGGCGTCCCACATCACGTCGGCGCTAAGCCCTTCGACACGGCCGCCGAGCGCGTCCTCGATGAGGTCGACGCACTGCTGCTTGGTGAACGGTTGCACCTGCAGCAGTTCGAGGTAGCCGTCCTTCCAGAGCGACGTGATCGCGTCGGGAACGGACTCGCCCTTGCGGATCGTCGCGACGATGCGGATCGACCCGTCGATCGCCAGCTGGTGCAGCAGCGTCGCAGACAGCTCGTCGAGCATGTGCGCGTCGTCGACGCCGACGATGGAGCCCTTCTCGGCCAGCAGCGCCTCGCGGGCCGCGGCCAGGAACGCCATCGGATCCCGCGACGTCGCCGACCCCACCAGATGCGCGAAGACGCCGAGCGGGATGCTCCTCGCGGACTCCGTGCCCGCTACCCACTGCACGCGGTCGGGCAGCGACTGAGTTACCAGCCGAGCCAGCGTGGTCTTGCCGACGCCCGCGTCACCAACGAGGACGATGCCCGAACCCGTCGACAGGGCTCCTAGCGCGGTCTCGATCCGTGCGAACTCACCGTCGCGGTGTACGACTGGCCAATGTTGGACCCCCACGAGGGGACTGTACACAGTAAACGCGCAGGTCGCCCCCTATACGCGACAGTCAATGTGCATCGGAAAACAACCATTGATCAATGGCCAGAGCGGGCGGCACGAGTGTGCCAGGACGGTTCCGAACTCGCGCCTAGGCGCCTGCCTCACCCGCCGAACGTCGTCACTCCCGCGGGCGTCACCTGAAAGCCCTGCACCGCACCTGCCAGCGTGCCGACGCACGCGACGCCGCCGGTGATCGCCATGCACGTCGACCCGATCCCTTGCACCCGGTATCCGACCGGCAACTGCTTGACCGGCCCCGGGTAGGCCGGGGTGCTGAACTTGGGAGTGTCGGTACGGCGGGTCCCCGTCGGTCCCGGCAGCTGTGTGAAGACCTCGTTCTCGCCGCCGAACGTGCCGGGGAGTGGTCCGTCGCAACCGATCTCGCCACCGCTGAAGACCACGATCGAACAGGTCAGCCCGCCGTCGACGGTGAAGATCGGGAACATGTTCTTCGCGCCCTGTCCGACGATGTAGGTCTCGTCGCCGACGATGAAGTCGTTGGGATCGGGGAATCCCGGCGGAAGACCGGGCGTCGCCGGGCCGATGCCGGTGCCGTTGGCCGAGATGACCATCCACTGCGTCGCGGGCTGGCCCTTGGTGCAGGCGGTGAAAGAACTTGGGCCGACGGCACATTCGAAATCACCGAACGCCAGCTTCTGCCCCTCACGAAGCAGCGGCGCGGCGTCACCGGTCGACTTCACGAAGTCGTGGTTGGCCGTGGCACGCAGACCCCTGGTGCCGGTGTCGTTGGTCAAAGCGATCTCGTTGACCACGGCAGGGGTGCCCGGCAGCCGTCCGTCGCACCCGACGGAACCGCGGTCGGGAAGGATGGCGCACAGCAGCCCGTCGGGCGTCTGGAAGTACGCCTCGTTTCCCATCGCGTAGGGGTACGGCGACACCGTGGTGTAGCCGCGCAGGTCGGGCATCGTGGTCGGCTCGGCACCGGCGGGTGCCGTGGACGACGCCAGGACACCGACGAGGACGGAGAGGAGGATCAGTGCAGCACGCATCACCTGCAATGTAGGCGACCCGCGCCCCGCGCCCCAAGAATGCCCGAGGCCCCAAGAACGGGTAGTCCTACTCACCCGCATCCTGCGGAGGCCGGGCATGCTGGGCACATGGCTGTGATCAAGTCGACCAGATCGACCAAGTCGACGTCCGACGCGCCGACCATCGTCGACGACAGCGCGCCGGTGCGCGATCGTGCCGTCGACGTCGCGCGGCTCGCCGCGCTGGTGGTCGTGATGTTCGGGCACTGCGCCCTGCTGCTCGCCACCATCGACTCCGGTGGTCTGCGGATCGGTAACCTGATCGGCGCACTGCCGGTGATCGCGCCGCTCACCTGGGTCGCGCAGGTGATGCCGCTGTTCTTCCTCGCAGGCGGCGCCGCGGGTGCCTACGGCTGGCGGCCGGGCACCGCGTGGGGCACCTGGCTGTTCACCCGCTCGCAGCGGCTGTGCCGGCCCGTGTTCTGGTATCTCGCGGCCTGGGTCGTCGGGCTGTTGGTCACCCGGATGGTGCTCGGCGCGGAGTCCGCTGCCGGGCTGGGGCGCGAATGCGTCGCGCTGCTGTGGTTCCTCGGCGTCTACCTCGTCGTGCTGGCGTTCGTCCCTGCGCTGATGAAGCTTCGCAGCGCGGGTGCGGTCGCGCTGGTCGTCGTCGCGCTGCTGGCGGCCTCGGCCGCGGTGGACGCGATCCGGCTCGCGGTCGGCTCGCCCGAGGCTGGAATCGCCAACTTCCTGTTCGTCTGGCTGATCCCCGTCGTGATCGGCGTGGCCTACGCCCGCAGGCTGATCAGCCCACGCGCGGCACTCGTCGTGGCTGCCGTCGCCCTGGCGGCGCAGGTCGTGGCCGCGCTCGTCGGGCCGTGGGACGTCTCGCTGGTCGTCACCGGCAACGAGCACATGTCGAACGTATCGCCGCCGACGCTGCTCCTCGCGCTGCACTGCACGTGGATGTCCTGCCTGTTCGTGGCCGCCGCTGGCGCCGTCCGCCGCTGGGCCGAGCGGCCGCGGGTCTGGCGTGCCGTCGCCGTCGGCAACGGCGGAGCGATGACGCTCTACCTCTGGCACATCCCCGCGATCGCGGTCGCCACCTTCTCCCTTCACGCCGTCGGGGTCGACGCGTACGACGTGCAGGCACCCGGGTTCTGGGGTCGGCTCGCGCTGCGGGCCGTGGTGTTCGCGGTCGTCATGGCCATCGCGTTCAAGCTTCTTTCGCCGCTGGAGCATATCCGGCTGCCGTGGTGGGACGCCAAGGCCAACGCCACCGGTGCCCGATCGGTGGCCGCGGGGGTGCTCGTCTGCGTGGCGGGCGTGGCGCTGCTGATGATGGCCAAGGACGGCCTGAGCGACGTCACGGGATGGTCGGCGCTGGGCTGCTTCGTCGCCGCGGTGGCGGCGGCCCGGGTGTGTGCGTCCAGAAGCGGGCTTCCTGCATCGAATTGATCAGCGCCCTGACCGGGTTCGTCTGAGGCATTGGGTAGGGTCTCGGCGTGACTCAGAGCCCTGTCGTCAAGTCCGTAAACGCCCGCATTGCCGAAGAACTGGCTGTTCGCGAGGCACAGGTGGCCGCGACCGTGAAGTTGCTCGACGAGGGCGCGACGGTGCCGTTCATCGCCAGGTACCGCAAGGAGATCACCGGAAGCCTCGACGACGGACAACTGCGCACGCTCGAGGAGCGCCTCGGCTACCTGCGGGAGCTCGACGCCCGTCGCACCGCGGTCATCGCGTCCATCGAGGAGCAGGGCAAGCTCACCGACGAGCTGCGCGCGGCGTTGCTCGCCGCCGACACCAAGTCGCGGGTGGAGGACATCTACCTGCCGTACAAGCCCAAGCGTCGGACCAAGGCGCAGATCGCGCGGGAGGCCGGCCTCGAACCGCTGGCCGACCGGCTGCTGGCCGACCCGACGCTGGTTCCGGAGAGTGCGGCGGGGGAGTTCCTCAACGACGACGTGGCCGACGCCGCCGCGGCCCTCGACGGTGCCCGCCACATCATCATCGAGCGCGCGGCGGAGGATGCCGAGCTCGTCGGCGCCGTGCGCGCCAAGTTCTGGGTCGAGGGCTCGATGCGGACGTCGCCCGTGTCGGCGGACGTCGCGAAAAGCCCAGCGGCGCAGAAGTTCCGCGACTACTTCGAGTTCTCCGAACCGCTGGAGAAGATGCCGTCGCACCGTGTGCTCGCCGTGATGCGCGGCGAGAAGGAACAGATCCTGGCGCTCAACCTCGAGGGCGGCGACGACGAGGCCTACCACACGATGGTCGCGCAGACCCTGGGCGTGAACCTGTCGGCGAACACGCCGGCGACGCCCTGGCTGGCGACGACCGTGAAATTGGCGTGGCGGGTCAGGCTGATGGTGTCCGCTGCCGTCGACGCGCGGCTGCGACTCAAGCAGCGCGCCGAGGAGGACGCCGTCGCGGTGTTCGCGAAGAACCTCAAGGACCTGCTGCTGGCGGCGCCTGCGGGGACCCGCACGACACTCGGTCTCGACCCCGGTTTCCGGACCGGTGTCAAGGTCGCCGTCGTGGATGCGACGGGCAAGGTCGTCGACACGTGCGCGATCTTCCCGCACCAGCCGCAGCAGAAGTGGGACGAGGCCAAGGCGACGCTCGGCGCGCTGGTCGCCCGCCACGGCGTGGACCTGATCGCCATCGGCAACGGCACGGCGTCGCGTGAAACCGACGCGCTGGCAGCCGAACTCATCAAGGACATCCAAGCCTCAGGTGCCAAGCCGCCCGTCAAGGCGATGGTGAGCGAGGCGGGCGCGTCGGTGTACTCCGCGTCGGCGTATGCGGCGCACGAGCTGCCGACCCTGGACGTGACGTTGCGCGGTGCGGTGTCGATCGCGCGCCGCCTGCAGGATCCGCTGGCGGAGCTGGTGAAGATCGAGCCGAAGTCGATCGGCGTCGGGCAGTACCAGCACGACGTGACGCCGGGGACGCTGGCCCGCAGCCTGGACGCCGTGGTCGAGGACGCCGTGA
>JAOPUT010000068.1 GCA_025963385.1 Mycobacterium sp. | reverse complement strand
GCATGCGCTCCTCCCGATCACGCCGTTCGTGCCGACGCGGGCGGTGCGACGAGCGGCCGACCTGATCTTCGGCGACCTTCCGGTGTCGTGCTCCAACCTCGGCGAGGTTCCACCGGAGTTGGCCCGCATCGACGGAACCGACGCCGAGTTCGTCCTGTTTCGGCCCGTGGACCAGGGTGTGACGCGCCGTGCACTCGAGCGGGCGGGCGGTCAGCTGGTGGTGGCGGCAGGACGGATCAACGGAAGCGTGTCGATCGGTATCGTCGGATACGAGCTGGGTGCCGAGAACGATCGAGAGTGGCTGGCGGACAAGATCGTTCGGACGCTCACCGACTTCGGTCTCAAGGGCACCATCATCTAGCCGGGGGACCGGCGTCAGTGAACTATGAACGTGAACGAGAGGTTTGGACACTTGCGCACAGTGATCCTGGTCCCGTATCGACCTGACGGCGGCCGTCGCGACGAGCTGTGGAAGTTCACCCGCGCCTGGTTGCAGCGCCATCACCCGACCTATGAGATCTATGTCGGCGCATCGCCAGAAGGGCTCTTCAACCGGAGCGCGGCGATCAACCGTGCGGCGAAGGAAGCCGGTGACTGGGACGTGGCGGTCGTGTGCGACTCCGACACCGTCGTGCCTGCAGCGCAATTCGAGGAGGCGGTGAAGGTCGCCGATCGGACGGGTTTGTTGACGTCAGCCCTGACGAAGGTCGTCGAACTCTCCCGCGAATCCACTGACCAGGCCCTGGCCAATCCCGAAATCGACGTGCGGCACCTCAAGAAGGACCGGACGCGAACCAAGGACGACATGACCCAGTCATCGGTCATCGCCGTCCCGCGTCGCCTCTGGGACGCCATCGGCGGTTTCGATGAGGAGTTCTGCGGGTGGGGCTGCGAAGACAATGCGTTCTGGTTGGCCGCAACGGTTTTCGGCGGCAACGATCCCGTCCGCATAGACGGCGCCGCGTATCACCTGTGGCACGAGCTGGCGTCGAAGATCAAGCTGTTCGACCCGGTCTTCAGGAGTAACTTCAAGCGGCTTCGGCACTACAAGAAGGCAGAGACACAACGGGAATTGGTGCTGCTGCGCAACGCTTGAGATCAGATCGCGGCGCCGTTCACGGGCACGCGGCCGCGACGGGCGGCCGCCTCCAGCAGGTCGGCCGCAGTCGAGAGACTCTGCGACGCGGGCGTCATCCGGGCGGCAACGTCCCGTGCGCGCTCCTGACATTCCCGGGTCAGGGCGGTCCGCAACGCGGTCGTCAAGGAGCGCGCAGAGGTTCGCGAGAATCTCTGGGCGACACCAACCTTCATCCGGTTGATCTGCGAAGCCCACACCGGCTGATCGGCCGACACCCACAGGACCACGGTCGGAACGCCCGCCCGCACACTGGCCGCCGACGTGCCTGCCCCGCCGTGGTGAACCACGGCGCGACAGGCGGGGAAGACCTTGGAGTGGTTCACCGCGCCCTCGAGCCTGACGCGGTCGTCCCGTGGCACCTCGGCGACGTCCCACACGCCGGTACTGATCAACGCACGCTCACCGAGGTCGGCACAGACCGAGGTGATCATCTCGATGGCGCTCGCCGGTGATTCGACCGGCATGCTGCCGAACCCGAAGTAGATCGGCGGGGTGCCTGCGGCAATCCACTCGGCGAGCTCATCGTCTGCGGGAGTCGGGAGTTCGAGCGAGATCGAACCGATGAGTGGACGAACACCCCGCCACTCGTCACTCAGTCCCGGGAAGAACTGTTCGTCGTATGCCTGAAGCTCGAGGGCACCGTCCTCGACGATGCGGCGCACCGCTCTGACCCTTGCCGGTGGCAGACCGAGCGTGCGGCGTTGCTCGTCCTCGGCCCCCTTCAGCACTCGCCAGTGGCCCCACTCCACGGCCGACCACCCCGTCCGCAGCACGGGTCCCGGTATCGGCACCGGCAGCACACGACTGTTCATCCGGCACGGGAAGTAGTGCAGGGCCGCAAGCGGAATTGCACGCGCCTCGGCCACGTTCGCGGCCACCTCCTGATACGTGGTACCGGTGAGAATCAGATCGGCGTCCTCGGCAAGGGTGTCGAGGGTCGCGCTCATCTCGGCCCAGCCCTCGGTGACGTACTCACGGCTACGGCGCAGCACGATCATCGGGTTCTGCAGCTTCCACCAGTCGCGGAAGACGTCGGCCTCCAGCTGCTTCTGTGAGTCCACGCCGTATGTCGCCGCGCGTTCGAGACCCGCCGACTCGACGAATCCAACCAGGTTCGGTGGCACCGCGATTCGCACCTGGTGACCGCGGCGCAGCAGCTCCAAGGCCACGGCGGCGCACGGTTCCACGTCGCCCCGGGTGCCGTGCACGGCGACCGCGAACCTCATCAGGCCCAAATCCGTCGATTGGTACGAAATGTCTTTGTTTTCAGACGATTATCCGGACTCGAACGGTGCACACACGATTACAGCACGTGGACGTCTCGCGCGTAACTGCGAGTACGCTCCAGAGGTCGTTCACCCGGAACCTGACCGTTGCTGGCCGGTGTAACCTCAACTGATGTTCAGCCGCGCCGACATTCGTGGCGTCTCTGTTCACGAGGCGTTCGAATCGTTGGGTCGATTCGTGGTTCGACGCCCCATCGCGATCATCGTCTTCTGGATCGCCCTGTGTGGCGCGCTCTTCCTCTTGATCAGCCCCCTGTTCGTGGTCGCCCAGCAGAATCCTCCGGACATCCTCCCCAAGGACGCGCCGATCCTGGTGGCGGGCGAGCACATGAAGGACGCGTTCAAGGAGGCCGACGGCGGCAACGTCGCCGTGGTCGTGCT
>JAOPUT010000067.1 GCA_025963385.1 Mycobacterium sp. | reverse complement strand
AGCCCATTTGGTCCTTGGGGAAGCCGAGCCAGTCGCCGAGGTTCGCGCCGAGCGGACGGGTCAGGATGTAGGCGAGCCAGAACGACAACACCGCGTTGGCGCCGAGCTTCCAGCCGGCCACGATCGCGATGATCAGACCGGCAGGCAGCAGCACCGAGATACCCGGCCCCCAGCCGGTGACCTCCAGGGTCCAGTCACCGACTGCGGTACCCAGCGCGAAGGTGACCAGGATGGCGAGCCAGTAGAACAATTCGCGCGGCAGCGTGACGATGCTGTGGATCGACAGTGTGCGCTCACGGGCGAACCACACCCCGAACACCAGGGCCAGGATCGCGGCGAAGACTGCGCTACTGACGGCAAGCGGAACGCCGAGGTTATCGGTGAGGATGTCGGTGTAGAGCGTGCCGGTCACGCTGATCACCACGACGGTGAGCCAATACACGAACGGCTTGTAGCGGTCCAGTGTCAGCTGCCAACCGAGCACCGCGACCAGCACGACGGTGAAGATCAGCGCGGTCGGCAGCAACCCGACGCCCAACGTCATGTTGATCCAGTCGGCGAAGCTCTCACCCACCGTGGTGCACAGGATCTTGATGACCCAGAACCACACCGTGATCTCTGGCACCTTGCTCAGCATCGTGCGCGCAGACTCCGTCGCGGTGGGTTTCGTTATCTCGCTCATGTCGCCGGAAGGTATTTGCCCGTCGCTGAAGGCACGCTGAGAACTGCGTCGGTCCACTGGGTGATCACCGCGTGGCACGGCGCCGAGTCGTCTCAGCGACCCCACAGGTTGGACGGCGAACGATCGCTGCCATGATGCCGAAGCATTGGTCGAGGGACGACGTTCGCCGGGCGGTCACAGACGAGAGATCCGTACTGCACGTCGCGGCCGGCATGATCGCGGTGGCCCTGACGGTGAGCGGCATCCTCGCGTGCAGTCCGCAGACTCCACCGCCCGTGTCGGCGCCGGCCACGTCGCAACAGCCGGCGGCCCCGGCGACCGGCGACGTCAGCCCGGCCGGCGACATCCCGGACAACCAAGCCTTCGTGTCCTTCGTTCCTGCCGACCACGCGTTCACGGTCAAGGTACCCGAGGGCTGGGCGAAGACCGACGTCGCAGGAGGGGTGGCCTTCACCGACAAGCTCAACATGATCACCTTCACCCGCCGGCCGACCGTGATCGTTCCGACGGTGGACTCCGTCAAGACACTCGAACTCCCCGGCATCGCGAAGGGCACTCCAGGGTTTCAGCGCGGTGACGTCACCCAGGTGAACCGCGCTGGGGGGCAGGCGATCCTGATCACCTATGGTGCGGACTCGCCACCGAACCCCGTCACGGGCAAGGTCGTCGGGCAGTCGGTGGAACGCTACGAGTTCTACCGCACCGGACACCAGGTGACGGTCACGTTGTCGGCCCCCACCGGTGCCGACAACGTCGATCCGTGGCGGACCGTCACCGACTCGTTCGCGTGGGCTCCGTGAACCCTGCCGTCGAGGCCACCACGCTGTACCGCTTCTTTCGGGCAGGCGACGAGGAGACCCTGGCTCTGCAGAGTGTTTCGCTGACGCTTCGCCCAGGTGAGTTCGTCACCGTGGTCGGGCCGTCGGGCTCCGGCAAGTCGACGCTGCTGTCCTGCCTGGCGGGCATCGACGAACCCGACGGCGGCTCGGTTCTGGTGGGCGGCAGGCGGATGAGCCATCAGCCAGAGACGGTGCGGGCTCGGCTGCGCGCCGATACGCTCGGCCTGCTACTGCAGAGCCGCAATCTCTTGCCGCACCTGACGGTACGGCAGAACGTCGCCCTGGTTCAGCGGATCATCAAGAACCCCCGACGCGAATCGATTATGCCGCTGCTCGATTCGATTGGTATCAGCAACCGGGCAGATGCGCTCCTCCACAACCTTTCCGGCGGTGAGTTGGCGCGAGCGGGCTTGGCGGTGGCTTTGGCAAACGATCCGATCGCCGTGCTTGCGGATGAGCCGACCGGCGAGCTGGATGGTTCCTCCGAGCGGGAAGTCCTGCAGGCGTTGAAGCATCGGGCGGCCAACGGCACCGCGATCCTGGTCGCGAGCCACAGTGCCGCCGTCGCCGACGCCTCCGATCGCGTTATCCGGCTCTCCGACGGGCGGATCACCACGTGACGCGTGCGTTGTTGACTTGCCGTGCTGTCACGCGCACCTATGGCGCGGGCGACACCGCCTTCACCGCGGTACGCGGCGTGACGTGTGAGATCGAACCCGACAGCCGCATCGCGCTGATTGGTCCTTCGGGTTCCGGGAAGTCCACGCTGCTGCATCTGATGGCGGGCCTGGACGCAGCCACCTCGGGGTCCGTCGAATGGCCTGTGTTCGGCGGGCACCCGTCGGCACGCGCGGACCTGGTCGGCGTCGTCTTTCAGGGACCCAGCCTGATCCCCTCCCTGAATGTCGTCGAGAACGTCGGATTGCCAATGATTCTCAGCGGAGTCGACAGAAAGGATGCCGAGGTGCGCGCCAGGGCAGCGCTGGAGCTCCTCGAGCTCGACCCGTTGGTGGACAAACTCCCCGACGAGCTGTCGTCCGGTCAAGCCCAACGCGTGGCTGTCGCCCGAGTGCTCGCGGCGGCCCCCAGGCTGATACTGGCCGACGAACCCACCGGGCAGCTCGACCGGGGCAATGCCGCCATGGTGATCGACGTCCTGCTCAAGGTGAGCGAGGAGCTCGGCGCGGCGCTGGTCGTCTCGACACACGATCCGCTCGTGTCAGATCACCTCTCGATTCAGTGGGCCATGCACGACGGCGTGCTCGGCCCACCCGACCGCACCGGCCCAACGGATCAGCGATGACCTGGCAGTGGCTGGCGGCGCTGCTGCGCAGGCGACGGGCGCGACTCTTCGGCGCCGCCGCGGGCGTGGCGATCGCCGTCGCGATGTTGGCCAGTCTCGGTGCGTTCGTGGCGCATTCGCAGGCGACGATGACCGATCGGGCGGTGCGGGGGGTGGCCGTCGAC
>JAOPUT010000030.1 GCA_025963385.1 Mycobacterium sp. | reverse complement strand
GGCATCCTCGTCGGCACCGCGGCGATGGCGACGCTGGAGGCCACCACCTCGCCTGCGGTCAAGCAACTCCTGGTCGACACCACCGGCACCGATCAGTGGGTCGGCGCCGGAAAGGCCCAGGGCGGCATGGCATCCGGGCGCAGTCAGCTCGGTGCCGACATCCACGAGATCGACAACACGGCATCCCGCTGCGGTCGGTTGCTCGACGAGGTCGCCGGCGACGTCGACGCGGTCGCCGAACGGCGTGACGAGATCATCGCCGCGATGGCCGATACCGCCAAGCCGTACTTCGGCGACGTCGCGGACATGACGTATCTGCAGTGGCTGCAGCGCTACGTCGAGTTGGCGATCGGCGACGGTGACAGCACTGCTGACACCAAGCGCGACGATTCGCCGTGGCTCGACATCAGCTGGCGGGACCGCTTCGAGGAGATGCTCAAGCACGCCGAGGCCCGCCTGCACCCGCAGGACTCCGGCCCGATCGACACGCTGTTCACCGTGGACGCCGAAGGTGAAGCGCTGCTTGAGGATCCGCAGCGGGCCCTGTCGGCTCTGCTGACGAGGTACCCCGATGCCGAGGACGTCAAGCTGCATCCGGCCGACGTGCCGTTCTTCACGACCCTCTGCAAGACGCTCGGCAAGCCGGTCAACTTCGTGCCGGTCATCGACAAGGACGTGCGGCGCTGGTGGCGCAGCGACTCGCTGTGGCAGGCCCACGACGCGCGCTACACCGCCGACCAGGTGTGCATCATCCCCGGCACCGAGGCCGTCGTCGGCATCACCCGCGCCGACGAGCCCGTCGGCGAGTTGCTCGACCGCTTCGAGCAGGCGTCCATCGACGGGGTGCTGGCCAAGGGCGTGCAGCCCGTCACCGCGGTGTCCCGCAGGCAGGCCCGCGTCGACGTCACCGGTCCGCTCGCGGTCGTGCTGGATTCGCCCGACGTACTGTGGGCAGGCCGCGCCTCCATCAACCCGGTGCACCGCATCGGTGAGCCGCGGGAGTGGCAGGTCAACGAAAACCGTTCTGCGACACACCCGTCCACGGGTTCGCGGCTGGAGCTCAGCGGCGACCACGTCGTCTTGAGCGTGCCGCTGTCCGACATCTGGATCACCATCAAGTTCACCCTGCCGTCGACCACCATCGACGGGGGCATGCCCGTCGTCACCACCGACGACGCCGCGGCCGCCATGCGCGCCGTGCTGGCGATCGCCGCAGGCGTCGACGGTGCGGACATGCTTCCCGCCGTCGTCGACGACAGCACCACGGTCACCGTCTCGTGGGATCCCGAGGAGGTCGCCGACCACACCGGTGTCACCGCGACGTTCGGCGCTCCGTTGGCGCCTGGCCTGACGCTGGTTCCCGACGCGCTCGTCGGCCGCTGCTGGCCCGCGGTGTTCTCGGTCATCGGTTCGGCGCGGACGCGAGGAGCAGATGGTTCCTCAGTCACGGAGACCGGCTTCCCGGTCGTCGAGGGTCTACTGAGCCTGGTCCACCTGGACCACGCGGCCCATCTGCTGGCGCCGATGCCGACCACCAAGTCCGAATTGACCGTCACCGCAACGGCTTCGGCCGCAGTGGATACCGAGGTCGGCCGGGTCGTTCCGGTGTCGGTCACGATCGCCGCCCCCGACGGCACGGAGTTGGCCACGCTCGAGGAGCGGTTCGCGATCCGCGGTCGCACGGGTGCCGCTGCACTCACCGATCCGCTGCAGGCCGGTGGCGCGATCACCGACAACGCCACCGACACACCCCGTCGTCGTCGTCGCGACGTCACCGTCGCCGCGCCCACCGACATGAGCGCCTTCGCGGTGGTGTCCGGCGATCACAACCCCATCCACACCGACCGTGCCGCGGCCCTGCTGGCAGGGCTGAAATCGCCCATCGTGCACGGCATGTGGCTGTCGGCGGCCGCGCAGCACGTGGTCACCGCCACCGACGGCAAGGCCACCCCGCCCGCCCGCCTGGTCGGCTGGACGTCGCGCTTCCTCGGCATGGTCATGCCCGGCGACGAGATCGACTTCCGGGTCGACCGCGTCGGCATCGACCGCGGCGCGGAGATCGTCGAGGTCACCGCGAAGGTCGGTACCGACCTGGTGATGTCGGCGACAGCGCAGCTCGCCGCGCCCAAGACGGTCTACGCCTTCCCCGGTCAGGGCATTCAGTCCAAGGGCATGGGCATGGAGGTCCGGGCTCGCTCGAAGGCCGCCCGCAAGGTGTGGGACACGGCCGACAAGTTCACCCGCGACACCCTCGGCTTCTCGGTGCTGCACGTGGTGCGCGACAACCCGACCAGCCTGATCGCCAGCGGTGTGCACTACCACCATCCCGAGGGCGTGCTCTACCTGACGCAGTTCACCCAGGTGGCGATGGCCACCGTCGCCGCCGCCCAGGTGGCGGAGATGCGCGAGCAGGGTGCGTTCGTCGAGGGCGCGATCGCCTGCGGTCACTCCGTCGGCGAGTACACCGCGCTGGCCTGCGTGTCCGGCGTGTACCCGCTCGAGGCGCTGCTCGAGGTGGTCTTCCACCGCGGCAGCAAGATGCACGACATCGTGCCGCGTGACGAGCACGGCCGGTCCAACTACCGGCTGGCCGCCATCCGGCCGTCGCAGATCGACCTCGACGACGACGACGTGACCGACTGGGTCGCCGGGATCGCGGCGGAGACCGGCGAGTTCCTGCAGATCGTGAACTACAACCTGCGCGGCTCGCAGTACGCGATCGCCGGCACGGTGCGTGGTCTCGAGGCTCTTGAGGAGGAGGTCGAGAAGCGTCGCGAGATCTCTGGCGGCAAGCGCTCGTTCATCCTGGTGCCAGGCATCGACGTGCCGTTCCACTCCGAGGTGCTGCGCGTCGGCGTCGCCGACTTCCGTCGCTCCCTGGAGCGGGTCATGCCGCGTGACGCGGACCCCGCGCTGTTGATCGGGCTCTACATCCCCAACCTGGTGCCGCGGCCGTTCACCCTCGATCGCGACTTCATCCAGGAGATCCGCGATCTGGTCCCCGCCGAGCCGCTCGACGAGATCCTCGCCGATTACGACACCTGGCTCAACGAGAAGCCCCGCGAGCTGTGCCGCAAGATCGTCATCGAGTTGCTGGCCTGGCAGTTCGCCAGCCCGGTGCGCTGGATCGAGACGCAGGACCTGCTGTTCATCGAGGAGGCCGCCGGTGGCCTCGGCATCGAGCGGTTCGTGGAGATCGGTGTCAAGAACGCGCCGACCGTCGCAGGCCTTGCCACGAACACGCTGAAGCTGCCGGAGTACTCGCACAACACCACCGAGGTGCTCAACACCGAGCGTGACGCCGCGGTGCTGTTCGCCACCGACACGGACCCCGAGCCGGACCTGGAGGAAGACACCGCGCCTGCTCCTGCCGGAGAGTCGGCACCGGCAGCGTCCGAGGCCGCACCCGTCCCGGCAGCCGCGCCTGCCGCGCCGTCGGGTGGTCCACGGCCAGAGGACATCTCGTTCGGTGCCGACGACGCGACCCTGTCGCTCATCGCGCTGTCGGCCAAGATGCGGGTCGACCAGGTGGAGCCGTTGGACTCGATCGAGTCGATCACCGACGGTGCGTCCTCACGACGCAACCAGCTGCTCGTCGACCTCGGCTCCGAGCTGAACCTCGGCGCGATCGACGGTGCTGCCGAAGCCGACCTCGCCGGGCTCAAGGCGCAGGTCACCAAGCTGGCCCGTACCTACAAGCCTTACGGCCCAGTGCTTTCCGATGCGGTCAACGATCAGCTGCGGACCGTGCTCGGCCCGTCGGGCAAGCGCCCAGCGGCGATCGCCGAACGTGTCAAGAAGGACTGGGAACTCGGCGATGGCTGGGTCAAGCACGTCACGATGGAGCTGGCGCTCGGTACCCGTGAGGGCACCAGCGTCCGCGGCGGAAGCCTCGGCCACCTGCACGAGGGCGCATTGCCCGACGCTGCGACGGTCGACCGCGTCATCGACGCGGCGGTCTCCGCAGTGGCCGCACGCCGCGGCATCGCGGTGTCGCTGCCCTCCGCAGGAGGCGCAGGCGGTGGCGTCGTGGACTCCGCGGCGCTCACCGAGTTCGCGGAGAAGGTCACCGGTCGCGACGGCGTGCTCGCCTCGGCGGCCAGGATGATCCTCGGCCAGCTCGGCGTGGACAATCCCGTGAACGTCGGCGAGACGGTCAGCGATGCCGATCTCATCGACCTCGTTACGGCCGAACTCGGATCGGACTGGCCACGTTTGGTGGCGCCCACGTTCGACGGCCGCAAGGCGGTGCTGTTCGACGACCGCTGGGCCAGCGCCCGTGAGGATCTGGCCCGCCTGTGGCTGAAGGACGAGGACGAGATCGACGCGGACTGGCCGCGGCT
>JAOPUT010000026.1 GCA_025963385.1 Mycobacterium sp. | reverse complement strand
GCAGCGAGTCAAGGCCGATTCGCGGTAGCGGCTCCCGGAAGACACCGGGGATGTCCTCGAGGTCGACAAACTCCAAGGTATCCGACGCTAGCGCCCAACTGGCATGTTCGCGAAATCCAAGAACGCTGACGGGGATGCCGTCACGGGCGATGTCCTCGAGCGGGAGCCGGAACGCCTGCCCGTCCGCCGATGCCACGAACACGCTGGCGAGGCCTTCGCTGCGACGCAGGGCGATGTGGTCGAGCATGTCGCTGTCGACGTCGCTGTCGTCGTCGATCTTGGGCTTGGCGAACACCGCGAAACCGACGTTGCGCAGTGCCTCGACCCACGGCCGGACGACGTCGGCGCTGCCCGGTGCGATGTTGGTGAAGACGGTGGCCTCTGGTTCGAACGTGACCAGCGGTTCATCGGCCGAGCGCTCGCTCGACAGGTCTGCGGTGCGCGCCAGGAGCCAGCGGCCGAGGGCGTCGAACCGGGGCCGGTGCGCTGCGGTCGGGCGGCCGCCGAGGATCGATCCGAGTCCCATGTCCAGGTTGGGTGCGTCCCAGACCAGCAGCACCCGTTGCGGGCCGCGCAGTTGGGGTTCCGGTGCCTCGCCGATCTCGCCTGCGAGTTCGGCGGCGACGTCGCCGACGTCCTCCCCGATCATCCCGAAGTCCTCGGTCACGCTCATGGTCTTGCCCATCTGCTCTTCGCGCAAGCGCTCATCGCCTCTCCCAAAGGAATTCAGCCACGGCGCTGCCCGCGCGCTGCGCCTTGTCCTCGTACTTCGTCACGGGTCTTCGGACCGAGACGGGCAGCTCGCCGTCCGTTCCCGTGATGGCGTCCGAGCTCAACCTGCGCAGCCGGGGCTCGGCGTCACCTACCTCGCCGATCTGTTCGGCGTAGCCAGGATGATCCGTAGCGGCATGGAGGATCCCGCCGGGCCTGAGTCGATCGGCGATCAGGGCGACCGTGGCCGGCTGGAGGAGTCGGCGCTTGTGGTGCCTGGCCTTGGGCCACGGGTCGGGGAAGAACACCCGCACGCCCGTGAGTGACGAAGGTTCGAGGAGGTGTTCGAGGACGTCGACGCCGTCACCGCGAATCAGCCGCACGTTCGTCAGGCCGTCTCGGTCGATGCCGTTGAGGAGCTGTGCCAGGCCCCGCTTGTAGACCTCGACCGCGATCACGTCGAGGTCCGGTTCGGCCGCGGCCATCGCCAGCGTCGAGACGCCGGTGCCGCATCCGATCTCCAGCACCAGCGGCGCCGACCGTTCGAACCACGCCTCCGCGTCGAGCGGTCCCGCGAGTTTGCCGTCGGAGTCCCTGGCCAGCATTCCAAGCTCCGGCCAGCGGCGATCCCACGTGTCGCGCTGCAGACCGGAAAGGGCTGAGCGACGGGATCGGAAGCTGGCGACCCGAGGAAAGGCGTGCGCGGGAATTGCCTCGGGGTTTGCCCCGGCAATTGCCTCGGGAACTGCGTGGTCGTCGGAGACCGACTGATCGGCCTCCTCCCGCTGCGCATGCATCCGTCCATGGTGGCTCATCGAGGGCGTTGTGCTCGCATCGTGGTGCAATTTGATACCCAACAGTTGCCTTCTGCCGCTAGCCGTGGCCAGGCGAATTTCGCCGCTCGGTGGGGGTGCGCAGGGGTGCGACGATGGGTTCCGGGGGGATCGAATCGTGACAGACGCGTTCATCGACGAGCTCAGACACGTCGCTGAGACTGCGGCAAGCGTGCACTTGTTGCCGTTGATCGCGCGTTTGCGGCGACCGGTGCGCGTTGCCGTGGCCGGTCGTCCAGGGGTGGGCAGGGGCCGTGTGGAGGCCGCGCTGCGGCAGCGGGCGGTCGCCGTCACGCCGTTCGACTCGGGTCGAGGATCGTTCGACGTCTGCGTCCTGGTGACCGCAGAGACCGTGAAGCCCGAGGATCTCTCGGTGGCGCGCTCCATCCGTCAGCCGGTGCTGGTGGTGCTCACCAAGGCCGACCTGGCCGGTGCCGGACCGGGCGGTCCGATCGCCGTCGCCCGCAGGAGAGCCGCGGCTGCTGGTGACCGCACGGGTCTGCCGACGGTGGCGATGGTCGGTCTGCTGGCGGCGTTGGAGGGGCAGGGGCCCCTCGAGGACGACCTGGTGGACGGGCTTCAGTGCTTCGTGACGGAGCCACCGAACCTGGCGGGTGTCGACGCCTTCGTGGAGGACCCCCACCCGGTGTGCCGCGAGGTGCGGTCGCGTCTGCTCGCCCGCCTCGACCGGTTCGGCATCGCACACGCGGTGCTGGCACTGGCCGACGGCTGCGATCCCGCGGGGCTGGCCGACCACTTGGCGCGTCTCGGCGGTCTGGACGAGGTGTTGCGCGTGCTCGACGCGACGGCGGCACCGGCGAGGTACTGCCGCGTCCGTGAGGTGGTCATCGAATTACGTTCGCTCGCTGTGCAATTGGATGACGTGGCGTTGTCCGATCTGCTGGCCGCCGATGCCACGGTGCTGGCCGCGATGACGGCGGCCGTGGAGGTGATCGAAGCGGCCGGGCTGTCGGTCGACCGCGGCGACACCGCACCGGCGCACCTCGCGCGGGCGATCCGCTGGCGGAGGTACGCCCGCGGCCCCGTCAACGCGCTGCACCGCCAGTGCGGCGCCGACATCGTCAGAGGCTCGCTGCGGCTGCTCGACGGGGCGTCGCGGTGAGCCAGGTCGTCCTGGTCATCGGCCCGCATCTGTCCGGCGTTCGCGCCGTCGTCGAGGCGCTGCGCTCGGCCCCGGAGGCCGACTTCCTCGTCGTCGGGGCCGGCGAGCTCGAACCGGATTGCGTGCCTGACGCGGTGCTTGGCGTCGTGTCGGCGGCGGCGCCGGTGACCGCGTCGGACTGGGCGCTCGTCGAGCGGGCCGCGGCGCGCACCGATCTGGTGATCGGCGTGGTGTCGAAGATCGACGCCCACCGGAGCTGGCGCGACGTGATGGAGGCCGATCGGACGTTCGCCGCGAGGGACGTGCGGCGCGGGTCGATGCCGTGGGTGGGGGTCGCCGCGGCCCCCGATCTCGGCGAGCCGCGGGTCGCCGAACTGGTGGACCTCCTGCGCGAGGGTCTCGCCGACCCCGATCTGAGTCATCGGAACATGTTGCTGCGGAAGATGGTTCGGCCCGCCACCGTCGTCTCTCGTGTCGATCCCGTGGCGCTGCGAAGCGCGCTGGCGTTGGTGCGTCTCGGCCTCCTCCGATCGGTCAGGGACCGCTGCGCCGAGCTGCGCACCGAGCTGCGCGGCGCCGCATCCGCCGTACCCGTGGGCGGCTCAGCCGCCTTCGAGGCGTCGGTGACGTCCGAGGCCCAGCAGTTCCTGGTCGCGCTCGATCGCGAGGTCACCCGGGGGATCGGCGGCGTCGCGGCCGAGCTCGGTCTGGACGGCAGGGTGCAGGGCCAGCGCGCGCCGGTCCGGCTCGACGTCAGTCGACCACCGTCGTCCTCGCGGCGGTTGGAGGGCCGGTTGATGACGGTGCTCGGCGTCGGCTTCGGGCTCGGGATCGCGCTAGCGTCGAGCAGGCTGCTCGCCGGTGTGGCGCCGGGCCTGTCGGCCGTCGGCATGGCGGTGGGTGCCGTCGCGGGGTCGGCGCTGGTGCTCTGGGTCGTGCGGGTGCGTGGCCTGCTGCACGATCGCGCGTTGCTCGACAGGTGGGTGACTGAGGTCGGCGCGAGCTTGCGGTGGCACGGCGAGGCGATGGTTGCCGAACGGTTGCTCGAGGCCGAGACGGAGTGGTTGGCGCGGGGCCGGCGAAGACCGCGAGACGAGGCTCGAAGATGTTACTGACCAGTACGAATGGTGGTCCGGAAAGAATTTGGCGGGCATTTCTGCCGGAACTGCCTATCTGAATCGTTCCTGTGAGAGAACGGACATACTCCCGATTTACCGCGGGTATGTCACCCACGTTAACCTCTATCCAGGTATAACCGCGACCGCCAGCAGGAGATTTTTATGACCTCAGCGACCATTCCCGGTCTGGACAGCGCACCGACCAAACACGAGGGGCTGCTCGCATGGGTCCGCGAGGTTGCTGAGCTGACCCAGCCCGACCGCGTGGTGTTCGCCGACGGCTCCGACGAGGAGTACGAGCGGCTCTGTGCGGATTTGGTCGCGGCAGGCACCTTCCAGAAGCTCAACGACAAGAAGCAGCCGAATTCGTACCTCGCGCTGTCCGACCCGTCGGACGTCGCGCGTGTCGAATCGCGGACCTTCATCTGCTCGGAGCGCGAGATCGACGCGGGTCCGACGAACAACTGGATGGCTCCCAGCGACATGCGCGAGCTCATGTCCGACCTCTACCGCGGCTCGATGCGCGGCCGCACCCTCTGGGTGGTGCCGTTCTGCATGGGACCGCTGGACGCGGAGGACCCCAAGCTCGGCGTCGAGATCACCGACTCCGAGTACGTCGTGGTCTCGATGCGCACGATGACCCGGATGGGCAAGGCGGCGCTGGACAAGATCGGCGACGATGGCTTCTTCGTCAAGGCGCTGCACTCGATCGGTGCGCCCCTCGAGGAGGGTCAGGCCGACGTGCCGTGGCCCTGCAACGACACGAAGTACATCAGCCACTTCCCCGAGACGCGCGAGATCTGGAGCTTCGGTTCGGGTTACGGCGGCAACGCGCTGCTCGGCAAGAAGTGCTACTCGCTGCGCATCGCCTCGGCGATGGCGCACGACGAGGGCTGGCTCGCCGAGCACATGCTGATCCTCAAGCTGATCAGCCCGGAGAACAAGGCGTACTTCATCGCCGCGGCGTTCCCGTCGGCGTGTGGCAAGACCAACCTCGCCATGCTGCAGCCCACGATCCCCGGCTGGCGCGCCGAGACCGTCGGCGACGACATCGCGTGGATGCGCTTCGGCAAGGACGGCCGTCTCTATGCCGTCAACCCCGAGTTCGGCTTCTTCGGTGTCGCGCCAGGCACCAACTGGAGCTCGAACCCGAACGCGATGAAGACGATCGCCGCGGGCAACACCGTCTTCACCAACGTCGCCAAGACCGACGACGGGGACGTCTGGTGGGAGGGCCTCGAGGGCGAGCCCGACCACCTGATCGACTGGAAGGGTCACGACTGGATCCTCCGCGAGACGGAAAGCAAGGCGGCGCACCCGAATTCGCGTTACTGCACCCCGATCTCGCAGTGCCCGACGCTGGCACCGGAGTGGGACGACCCGCAGGGTGTGCCGATCTCGGCGATCCTGTTCGGCGGCCGCCGCAAGACGACCGTCCCGCTGATCACGCAGGCGCGCGACTGGCAGCACGGCGTCTTCATCGGTGCCACGCTGGGCTCCGAGCAGACCGCCGCCGCCGAGGGCAAGGTCGGCACGGTCCGCCGCGACCCGATGGCCATGCTGCCGTTCCTGGGCTACAACGTCGGTGACTACTTCCAGCACTGGATCAACCTCGGCAAGAACGCCGACGAGTCGAAGATGCCCGCGGTGTTCTTCGTGAACTGGTTCCGCCGCGGGGACAACGGTCGCTTCCTGTGGCCGGGCTTCGGTGAGAACAGCCGCGTCCTGAAGTGGGCCGTCGAGCGCATCGAGCACAAGGCCGACGGCAAGTCCACCCCCATCGGCATCGTGCCGACGGCTGCGGACCTCGACCTCGACGGCCTGGACGTGGAGGCTGCCGACGTCGACGAGGCGCTGGCGGTCAACGCCGAGGAATGGCGCAAGGAACTGCCCCTCATCGAGGAGTGGTTCGAGTTCGTCGGCGAGAAGCTGCCGACCGGTATCAAGGACGAGTTCGACGCGCTGAAGACCCGTCTCGCCGAAGCCGACTAGCCGGACCTCCGCGCGTTTGGTGACGCGGTCACGTGAGTAGGTCTCGCGCCAGATCGATCTGTTCGAAGGCGTAGGCGACCATCGCGGAACTGGTCATGGTGCTGCCCCGACCGGCGAAGGTCTCGTAGGCCTCCTCACCGAGGACGTGCCTGAGGTGACCGATCGTCTCGTGCATCTCCGGGTAGGCGACCTGGGCGAAGGCG
>JAOPUT010000379.1 GCA_025963385.1 Mycobacterium sp. | reverse complement strand
GCGTGATACATCCAACGACCGTGTGCCGCCATCGCGGCGGCCTCGCGGGCGCGGAACAGGTCCTCTCCACAGGCGCCGAGTGCTCCTCGCACCGTCGCCCAGGTCGCGTCGAGCGACCGCAGCGCCGGCCGAAGCAGTTCCCCGGTGCGGAAGTAGTTGAGCTCGTAGGGCAGGACCTGCCGCTGAACCTCGGCGACGACGTCACGGTAGTCGACCTCCGCGGTGCCGGTCGGCCGCAACCCAGCGCCCCCGGCGGATTGCGGCGCCGCGCTCGGGCGTCCGCGCCGCGCCGCGAACACACCGGCAGCCCGCCCCGCCCAACTGCCGGAGGAGGCCGCCCACGCGGCGTTGTGGCTGCCACCGCCGGTGAACCCGCCGCAGATCAGTTCGCGCGTCGCGGTGTCGCCCGCGGCGTACAGCCCCGGCACGTCGGTGGAGCAGTCGAAGTCAGCGACCCGCACCCCTCCCGTCCCCCGGACGGTGCCCTCGGCGAGCAGGGTGATCTCGAAGTAGTCGGTGAACGGGTCGACCCCGAGCCGGTCGAAGACGAGGAAGAAGTTCGGTTGGCCCCTGCGCATGGCCTGTTGCTCCGCCGGGCTGGCGCGGTCGATCCTCGCGAAGACCGGTTCCGACATCAACGTTCGCGCGATCACGGAGCGGCCCACCGTGCTGCCGGCACCCTCGAGCACGGTCCGGTCGGCGCGGTAGAACGTCGCCCACGAGTAGTAGGCGGTCTTGGTCAGCGAAGTGCCCTTGGGCGCCAGCGCATAGGCGTTCGAGAACTCCATCCCCGACAGGACGGCGCCAGCCTCGACGGCTAAGAGCGCCCCGTCGCCGGTGTTCACGTCGCACCCGAGCGTCTTGGACTGAAACGCGCACCCCCCGGTGGCGAGTACCACCGCGCCGGCATGCACGCGCGCGGTCGAGCCCGATGTGCGATTCAGCAGCACCGCGCCGTTCACCACGCCGTCGTCGATCAGGAGCTCAAGTGCGGGGGTGTGGTCCAGGATGCGCACCCCGAGGCGCTGCACGCGGGTCCGCTGCCTGCGCATGTACTCCGGGCCCTGAAGGTCGTTGCGGATCGACCTGCCCTGCCCGTCGGTCGGGAACGGGTAGCGCTGGACCTCCGCCAACTCGTCCATCCGGTCATGGGTCTCGTCGAGCACGCGGGTCATCCACTCGCGGTCGGCGAGGTGACCGCCGAGGGTCTCACGGCTCGCCATGGCCGCTTCTCTCAGCTCTGGCACGTCGTCGACGTACCAGACGCCGGTGCCGACCGAGGCCGTCGCACCGCTGGCGCCGGTGTACCCCTTGTCGGCCAGCACGACGTCAACCCCCGTCTCGGCGGCCTTGATCGCCGCCCACGTACCTGCGGGTCCGCCACCGACCACCAACACGTCGGTCCAGAGGTCATCGCCAGAGGTGTTGTCCGACATCGTGATTCACTTCCTCACACTTGAGCGAACTGTCTGTTCCGAAACTGGTTTTCCGGCAGGGCGAGACCGTAGTGCTCGCGCAGGGTGGCACCGCGGTACTCCTCGCGGAAGAGCCCCTTGCGCCGCAGGATCGGCAGCACCTGGTCGACGAACGTCTCCAGGCCTCCCGGAAGCGACGGCGCCATCACGTTGAATCCGTCCGCGGCGCCACCGTCGAACCAGGACACGATCGTGTCGACCGCCTGCTCGGGCGTGCCGACGAACGTGAAGTGGCCGCGACCGCCGCCCAGGCGGGACAGAATCTCGCGGACGGTGAGGCGCTCGCGCTCGGCGAGCTCGATGATGAGATCCGAACGGCTCTGCGAGCCTTGCAGTTTGGGACGCGCCAGGATGAAGTCGGGCAACGGCGCGTCGAGCTCGAACACCGAGGGGTCCGTCTCGAAGTTCCAGGCCAACTGGGCCAGACCGTATTCCGGGACGCGCAGCTCGTCGAACTGCCGGGCCAGGTCCTTGGCCTCCCGCTCGGTGGAGCCCAGGAACGGCACGATGCCGGGAAGGACGAGCAGGGCGTCGGGGTCACGCCCGGCGGCTCTTGCCCGCCGCTTGATGTCGGTGTAGAAGTCCGCGGCGCTGGCATGGGTCTGATGTGCGGTGAAGATGGCCTCGGCGTGGCGCGCGGCGAAGGCCTTGCCGTCCTCCGACGAGCCCGCCTGGACGAGCAGCGGATGGCCCTGCGGCGGCCGCTCCACGTTGAGCGCACCGGCGACGCTGAAGTGATCGCCCGCATGTCCGATGGCATGGAGGCGCGACGGATCGGCGTAGCGGCCGGTCGCCTTGTCGGCCAGTACCGCACCGCCCTCCCAGCTGTCCCAGAGAGCCTTTGCCACCGTGAGGAATTCGTCGGCGCGGGCATAGCGGGCGGCGTGGTCGGGGCGGTCGGTCAGACCGAAGTTGGCCGCCTCGTCGGCACCTGCGGAGGTGACGATGTTCCACCCTGCGCGGCCCGCGCTGACGTGGTCGACCGAGGCCAGTCGACGGGCCAGGTTGTAGGGGTCGTTGTAGGTCGACGACACCGTGGCGATCAAGCCGATGCGTTCGGTGTGTTGCGACAGCGCCGTCAACAACGTCAGGGGTTCGAGCTGACCGGGCGGCCGGAATTCGCCGTTTCCGGTCAGTGCGGGACCGTCGGCCAGGAACAGCGAGTCGAACTTGGCGCGCTCCGCGAGTTGGGCCAGGTCGATCCAGTGCCTTAGGTCGAAGTCGGCGCGCGGGTTGCTCTCCGGTAGTCGCCAGGCTGCCTCGTGGTGACCCGCCTCCATGAGGAAGGCGTTGAGGTGCAGTTCACGCGGCGCGGTGCTCATGACGTCTTCGTGCTGTCGAAGCCGTCGGGCAACAGGTTGTCCGTGATGGTGGTGACGTCGACCTTCTTCGTGATCTCGCCGGCGTCGAAGAAGGCGTCGCTGAGCGCCTGCTGCGCGTTGACGTCGTCGGGTAGCACCGGCGTGATCTTGAACGGATACGAGTCGACGGTGGTTCTGGCGTCCTCGAGCGGCACGCCCGTCTCCTTCGCGATGGCCTTCGCATACTCGTCGGGATTCTGCTGCGCCCAGTTGAAGATTCGCGCGATCCGCGTCAACACGTCGGTCAGCGCCGCGCGCCGCGTGGGGTCGTTCAGCGACTTGTCACTGGCGACGTAGTAGTTGTTGACCTGGTCGATCGGCGGGAGGCCCTTCGCGATGATGCGGGCGCCCGACTTGACCGCGACCGCGGATTGCGGATTCCAGATGGACCAGGCGTCCACCTTGCCGCTGTTGAAGGCGGTCCCGCCCGCCGCGGGACTGAGGTAGACGATCTGGACGTCCTGCGGTCGCAGGCCTGCGCTCTTGAGCGCGAGCAGTGCCAGCCCGTGGGCCGAACTGCCCTGAGGGACGGCGATCTTCTTGCCCTTGAGGTCGGCGAGAGTCTGGATCGGTGAATCCTTCGGCACGATGATGTTCTCGGCGGCCTTGGTCGCATCGGCACCGCGCTGGACGCCCACGATCTTGAAGCCGAACTGCTGGGCTGCCCCGGTGATCGGCGGGACGTCACCGACGTAGCCCAGATCGATGTCGCCGGTGGCCGCCGCCTGCACCAGAGGGGGCCCGTAGTCGAACCTGGCGAACTTGATCTTGTACGGCGCGTCGGCGAACGCGCCAGTGACCTTGGCCAGTTCCTCGCTGCCGTCGCCGCCGTTGTCGCCGAGGGTGAACGTGTACTGACTCCACTCCGGGTGGGACGCCGCGCTCGAACCCGAGTTGCTCAGGGGCGCCTGGGGTGCCTTCGTCGACGTCGCGCAGCCAGCCAGCACGCTCGCCGTGGTGACGAGGGCCATCGCGGCCCCGAGTAGCCGAAGTCGTTTGTCGGGCATGGGTTCTCCTGGGCGTTCGTCGAGGGTGGGGTGGGTCAGCGCTGGCTGGCCAGGCCGAGATCGGCCAGCAGTGCGGCGCGGAGTTCTTCGCGGACGAGGCTGACTTCGCGCTCGGCACTCGAGAGCGCGACGTCACGGGCCTGGCCGATGCGCCCGTTGTTCATCACGACAATGCGGTCGGCCAGCGCGATGGCCTCGTCGACGTCGTGGGTGACCAGCAGCATGGAGGCGTGGTGCCTGCGGCGGAGCTCGCGCACCAGGTCGTGCATCCGCAGCCGGGTGATCGCGTCGAGCGCGGCAAAGGGTTCGTCGAGGAGAATCAGCTCGGGTTCGGAAACCAGTGCACGGGCCAGTGCCACGCGTTGCGCCTCACCACCCGAAAGCTCCTTGGGCCAAGCCTTCTCACGGCCCGCGAGGCCCACTTCGCTCAA
>JAOPUT010000378.1 GCA_025963385.1 Mycobacterium sp. | reverse complement strand
CGCGCTCAACATCGCCAACGCCGCGGGCGCCTGGATCGGCGGCCTGGTGATCGCTGCCGGATACGGCTACACCGCACCAGCCGCCTCCGGTGCCGCCATGGCCGTCGCAGGCCTGCTGGTACTGACCGTCTCGGTGCTACTGCAACGCTGGACGGAGCGCTCCCGTGCCCAGTAATCGACGAGCCAACGACGACGTGGACGACAAGTGGTCGGTCAGCGTCCACGTCCTCGGTTTGCGGCTCGACTTCACCTGGCGACCGTGGACCGTGACGGGATTCGCTCAGCGCGAGCTCGCACCCGTCGGCTGACGCCTAGAGGTTGCTCAGCAGACCCGCTGCGCGCACGTCGCCATCCACCACGAACCACAGCCTGACGTTGCCGTCGACCACCGCCGAGTGGATGGCGACCGACTCCCCCAGCTGAATCGGCTTGCGGTACTCCACGACCGCGCGATACGTGCTCGACACGACGTCCGCGTACAGCGCCAGCACCTCGTGCACCCCCTGCCAGTACACGGTGTTGTTGACGTGCCTGAACAGGTCGATGTCGGTGTGCCGCAAGGCAAACGGCGTGATGACGTCCGATCTGGCTGGCCCAGGCAACCAGGGGCGCCACTTCAGCCTGGTGTCGTCGGTGGTCGTCGCGAACCTGTCGAACATGCCGTCGGAGATCAGCGACGGCGTCGCGGTCTCCTTGTTCATGTTGATCCAGAAACCCTCGGTCTCGACCCGGCCACCGTCGGAACCGTCGAGCCGAACCCGCATGGAGCACCAGCGGTTCGAGATGCCCGAGCACCAGCGTCGGAACGTGATGTCGTTCGGCAATTCCAGCGGTTCGAGGACGTCGATCACGGTGCGCTGCACGATCCAGTGCGGGTGGACGTCGGCGTACCCCGAGTCGGCCAGATGCTCGGCGCCGACCTCCTGAATGTTGCGGGCCACGCCGTCGAGTCGGATGCGGAGATCCGAGTCGATGTCACTGGTGAGCAGGCGCCAACCGGTGCGATAGACGTATCCGTGCTCGGGCAGTGGGCTCAGCGGATCGTGCACGGCACCGACGGTAACGCATGGACCGTGCTCCGATAGGGTCCGCTTCAGCAAGGTGAAGGGATCCGATGCCGACCATCGAGACCGACTATCTGGTGGTCGGCGCAGGCGCCATGGGCATGGCGTTCGCAGACACGCTCGTCGCCGAGAGCAGTGCGCGTCTCGTGATCGTGGACCGCGGCGACAAGCCAGGAGGTCACTGGACGCGGGCCTACCCGTTCGTGCGGCTGCATCAGCCGTCGGCGTACTACGGCGTCAACTCCCGTCCGCTCGGCACCGATGCGATCGACGGGACCGGGTGGAATTCCGGGCTGCACGGACTCGCCACCGGCGCCGAGGTGTGCGCCTACTTCGACGACGTCATGCATCGCGACCTGCTGCCCTCAGGACGCGTGACCTACCTGCCCGACACCGAGTACCTCGGCGACGGGACGATCCGCGGCCGTGGCGGCCAGCAGACCACCGTCGAGGCACGCAGGATCGTCGACGCCACCTACCTGCAGACCGTGGTCCCGTCGATGCGGCCTCCCGAGTATCAGGTCGACGACGGGTTCACCTGCGTCCCACCCAATGAATTGCCCTCGCTGGCAGCCGGATTCGATCACTTCGTGATCATCGGAGCAGGCAAGACGGGTATCGACGCCTGTCTCTGGTTGCTGGCCAACGGAATTGCACCGGACCGGCTCACCTGGATCAGGCCCCGCGACTCCTGGCTCCTCGACCGGGAGAACATCCAGCCGGGCCAGGACTTCCTCGACCGATTCAAGGCCAGCTTCGCCGCCCGCCTGCGGTCCGTCACCGAGGCCGACTCCGTCGACGACCTGTTCACCCGGTTGGAGGGCAACGGCAATCTGCTCAGGCTCGACCCCGCGGTGCGCCCGACGATGTACCGCTGTGCGACGGTGTCGCGTCTGGAACTGGATCAGTTACGCCGCATCGACGACGTGGTCCGCCTCGGCCGCGTCGAGCGAATCGGTTCTGGCGGTGTGGAGTTCGAGCGAGGAACGGTCCCCGCCGACACGGTGGCGCTGTACGTCGACTGCAGTGCCGACGGTCTCGAGAGACGTCCGGCCGTCGACGTGTTCGACGGCGACCGCATCACGTTGCAGAGCGTCCGCGGCTGCCAGCAGGTGTTCAGTGCCGGGCTCATCGCCCACCTCGAGTCAATGCACCGGGACGACGCCGATCGGAACGCACTGTGCGCGCCGGTGCCTCATCCCAACACCGACGTAGATTGGCTGACGATGACACTGGCCGAACAGCGCAACGAGGTGCGCTGGATCGCCGACCCGGAGGTTCTCGATTGGCTCGCCACGTCACGGCTGAACCTCCTGCGTGAGATGTTCGTGCCGATGCTGGCGCGACCGCGCAGCCGGGAGCGGCTCCTCGGCATGGTGGTCAAGGGACTCGAGGCCTCCAACGACAAACTCGAAAGGCTGATCGCCGCGGGCTGAGAGGCACTGTGTCACTGTGGAGGGATGACTGCACGCCAACTCGCCCGGCTGGCCGGCGCCCCGATCGCCGTGGCCTTCGCCCTGCTGGCCGTCCCTGCGGGCGTTCCTGCGGCCTCGGCCGCACCGTGTCCGGATGTCGAAGTCGTCTTCGCCCGCGGCACGTTCGCGCCGCCTGGGGTCGGCGGCATCGGCCAGGACTTCGTCAACGCCGTGCGCTCCAAGGTCGGCGACAAGTCGGTTGGCGTCTACGCCGTGGTCTATCCAGCGAGCATCGACTTCCCCACGGCCGTCGACGGTATCCGGGACGCCGCCAACCACATCGAGAACATGGCGGCGACGTGCCCCAACACCAAGATGGTGCTCGGCGGCTACTCCCAGGGGGCGGCGGTGATCGGATTCGTCACGGCCAATGCGGTGCCGGGCGGCGTGGATCCTTCCGAGGTGCCCAAGCCGATGCCCGCAGACGTCGCCGATCACGTCGCCGCGGTGGCGTTGCTCGGCAAGCCCGACCCTCGGTTCATGGAGAACATCAGCCAGCCGCCGGTGTCGATCGGCCCGCTCTACGCGAGCAAGTCGATCGAGCTGTGCGCGCCAGGTGACCCGATATGTTCCGACGGGGACGACGGCGCCGCACACACCAGCTACACGACCGTCGGGTTGACCGATCAGGCCGCGGCCTTCGCCGCCAGCAAGGTCTGAGAGCGCACGCGCCGCGCCGTGAGAAATAAACCCGCTCGGGATGCCGTTCTTGGCACTACGAGTCTTGTGTAACACTGTTCCATAAGGCTCGTGTCCTCGAACAACGCCGAGACAGGAACGCCAACATGACCAATCTCGTCCTCATCCACGGACTGTGGATCTCCCACCTCGCCTGGCAGCCGTGGATCGACCACTTCGCCGCCCGGGGCCATCACGCCATCGCCCCGGCGTGGCCCGGGGAACACCCCACGGTCGACGAGACCCGCCGCAATCCAACCGATCAGGCCGGCTACGGCATCGACGAACTGACCGCGTACTTCGCCGAGGTCGTCGCGCAGTTCGACACCCCACCCGTGGTGATCGGCCACTCCTTCGGCGGCCTCATTGCCCAGAAGCTTCTGGGGCAGAACAAGATTGCCGCAGCCGTCGCGATCGACCCAGCGCCGATCAAGGGCGTCAAGCCGCTGCCCGTCGCGCAACTGCGCTCGGCTCTCCCGGTTCTCGGCAATCCCCTGAACCGTGGCCGTGCCAAGGCGCTCACCCAGTCGCAATGGCGATACGGCTTCGGTAACGCGTTGGACGCCAACGAGTCCGACGCGCTGTGGCAGCAATGGTCGATCGCCTCACCTGGCAAGCCCTTGTTCGAGGCCGCGACCGCGAACTTCTCCGGCAACTCGCCCGCAAAGGTCGACACCGCGAACGGCGAGAGGGGCCCGCTGCTGATCACCGCGGGAACCGACGACCACACCGTGCCGTTCAAGACCGCCAAGGCGGCGTTCGGCCTGTACGCGAAGTCGCATGCCATCACCGACTTCCACGAATTCCAAGGCCGTGGACACTCGTTGACCATCGATCACGGCTGGCGCGACGTCGCGGACGTCGCCCTGTCCTGGATGGCGCATCGAGAGGTCACCGCCACGGCATGACGGTCCGTCGTCGCACTGCCAGCCATCAGGTCTCGGCCGCGTTGCTCGACGCGGCCGAGACCGTGCTGGATCGCGAGGGCGTGACCGGTGTGACGGTTCGCGCCGTCGCGCAGCAGGCCGCGGTCTCGCCGATGAGTGTCTACAACAGGTTCGAGAACAAGGACGGCCTTCTCGTCGCGTTGGCCATGCGGACACTAGATCAACTGGCCGAGGCCATCGACGTCGCCGAGGACGTCGAGCAGCACGAGCGCTTTCGGCTGGCCTGCCGACGCTACCGCGACTTCGCCGTCGCCCATCCCGCCCGCTACTCGCTGATCTTCGGGCTGGGCAGTCCGCTCGAAGACCAGTCGTCCGCGGTGGCCCGAGCCGGTCACGCGGTGTTCGCGATCCTCGTCGACCTGATAGCCGCGATCAAACATACTGCTGCCGAACGGGATTCGATCGAGGCCGCTCAGATCGTGTGGAGTGCACTACACGGTGCCGTCACCATCGACCACGCCGGGATCGGCCAGACCCCCGACGGTCCCGCCACCTTCGAGCGCATGCTCGACCTGTTCGTCACCAGCCTCACCCCGACCGGCCCGAGTAGGTTGCGTCCGTGACCATCAGCGTCGCCGAATTCCAGGTCGCCGACCCGGCCGACGCCTGGGCGCGCGCCGGTTTCGGTGTCGATCCCGCCGAAGACGCCGGTGCGGTCTGCCGGATCGGCGGCATCGGCATCCGGCTCGTCGGGCGTGACCGTGGGACGGGCATCGTGGGCTGGTCGTTGCGCGGCCTGCCGTCGGACACCCTGATCCGCGATGTCGACGGCGTGCCGACGACGGCCTCCGGCGCGGGTCCCACGCCGCCAGGGACACATCCGAACGGCGCCAACGCCATTGACCACGTCGTGATGTTCTCACCCGACCTGGATCGGACGGTCGGATCGCTGACCGCCCTCGGCGTGCAACCGCGCCGGGAGCGCGACGGCGAGCTCGGCGGACGACCGATCCGCCAGGTCTTCTTCCGGTTCGGGGAGGTCATCGTGGAGGTCGTCGGTTCACCAGGGACGACGGGTGAGGGTCCGTCCACCCTCTGGGGAATCACCTACGTGGTCACCGACATCGATGCGACCGCCGCGTTCTTCGGCGACCGCACCGCACCGCTGAAAGCAGCGGTGCAGCCCGGGCGACGGATCACCACGCTGCGACATCGGGATTTCGGGATGTCGGTCCGCACGGCGATGATCTCGCCGCATATTCTCGGCGCATGACCGAGGAACCCGTGGTCATCCACACTGATGGCGGATGCAGGCCCAACCCAGGTCCCGGCGGCTGGGGCGCGGTGCTGCGTCACCGTGAGCACGTCCGCGAGATGTGCGGCGGCGAACCCGGCGAGACCAGCAACAACCGGATGGAGTTGACCGCGCCGATCATGGCGCTCGAGGCGCTCACCAGACCTGTCCTGGTGCACCTCCACACCGACAGCACCTACGTCCGCAACGGCATCACGAAGTGGGTGCTCGGCTGGGAACGCAACGGCTGGATGACGTCCGCGAAGCAACCGGTGAAGAACGTCGACCTCTGGCAACGACTCCAGGCGGCGTGCGCGCGACACCGGGTCGAGTGGTTCTGGGTGAAGGGGCACTCGGGAGTCGCCGACAATGAGTTGGCCGACGTCCTGGCCACCAGGGGCATGCAGGAAGCGATCGCTGCTCAGGTCCAGTAGAGCTCGGGTCGACACGCATGACGGCGCCGAGAGTGGGTAAGACACCGTCAGGAGGTGGCTGATGGCCGACATCATCGAACTCGTATACGCCGACCACGACTGGCTGCGGCGCCAGTTCTTTCGGCTCGACGACGCGAAGACCAAGGAGGAGCTCGCCGCGATCTGGGATCAGCTCGGCACCCGACTCGACGCTCACGCCGACGCCGAGGAGACGGTCTTCTATCCGGCGCTGCTGAAGCACGGCGGCCGCGAGGACCCTGGCAACCCGGAGGGCGATCCCGAGGACGAGACCGAGGACGCGATCACCGACCACAACGCAATTCGCGATGCGGTCCGTCGATCCCGTGAGCTCGAGCCCGGCAGTGCGGACTGGTTCGACGCCGTCATCGAGGCGCGCAAGGAGAACGGCGAGCACCTCGAGGAGGAAGAGCGCGAAGCGCTGCCGGACTTCATCAAGAGCGCGACGCTCGAGCTCCGGCACGAGCTCGGCATGCGCTGGCTGCAGTTCTACGCGGAGCACGACACGACCAAGGGCATCGACAATGCCGACAAGGACGCGGACGACTACCTGGACGAGCACGGCTCGGCATAGCGGGTGACGGGCCGCTACTCCCACACCACCTCGTCCGGAGACTTGTCCGGCCGCATGCCACGCCAGCTGGGTTGGCGGAGTCTGCCGTCGGAGGTGCGTTCGCTGTAGCGGACCTCCCCCACCAGCGTCGGCTCGACGAACGTCACGCCCTTGGCATCCGGCCCAGAAAGCCGGGTGTTGAAGGGTGAGTCGTCCGTCTGCAAGGGTGCGAGCGTCTTCTTGAGCTTCGCCAGGTCCTTGTCGGTGAAGCCGGTGCCAACCCGGCCCGCGAAGTCCAGCCCGTCACCCTCCGGCACACCGACGAGCAGTGCGCCGATACCACTGGTCCTTCCACCCTCGCCGGCGCGCCAGCCACCGATCACCACCTCCTGGGTGAGCCACAGCTTGTCCTTGAGCCATGACTGCGACCGCCGCCCAGGCTGATACGTGGAGTCGCGCTTCTTGGCGACGACACCTTCCCACCGCCGCTTGCGGGCGTACTCCAGCGCCTCGGCCCCGTCGCCGGGAAGCTGGTCAGGGACGATCAGCCCACCACCGTCGGCCAGGGCCAGGAGGATCCGTCGACGGTCGGAGTACTTGGCGCGCAACAGCGAACGCCCGTCGAGTTGCAGGACGTCGAAGGCCCAGAACTCGATGTTGGTGTCGCCGGAGCGGTGCTGCATGCCCTGAAAGCTCGGTACGCCGGAATCATCCAGTGCGACGATCTCGCCGTCGAGCACCACGTGGTGGTCGGCCAGATCGGCAGCCACCGCTTCCAGTTGTGGGAACTCCCCGGTGACGTCCCGGCCACTGCGCGAACGCAATTCGAGCTTGCCGTGATTCGCGTTGACGAGCAGACGGTAGCCATCCCACTTGCCTTCGAAGGCCCACGCAACGGAGTTGAGCTTCGCCACGGAGCCATGGGTCGCGAGCATCGGCGCCATGTCGGTGGCCGAGAACGTCGGCTGCTCCTTCATCCGGTGCGCCAACCAGTTCTTGCCGCCGGTCTGGATCAGCGCGTAGCGGCCCTCGATCTTCGAGCCGTGCAGCGTGACGATCACCTCGCCGCCCTTCTCGGGACCGTCGGGCGAGTTGTCGCGGAACTTCTCCGTCTCGTAGGTGCCACTGTCCCAGACGATGACCTCACCACCGCCATACTCCCCCTTGGGAATCGAGCCCTCGAAGGTGGCGTACTCGAGCGGGTGGTCCTCGGTGTGCACGGCCAGGTGGTTCACCGACGTCGTCTCCGGCAGATTCTTCGGCACCGCCCACGAGACCAGCACCCCGTTGCGCTCGAGCCGGAAGTCGTAGTGCAGTCGCCGGGCATGATGCTCTTGGATGACGAACGTGTCGCCGGAGCCGCCCCGGCGGCGACCATCGACGTCGTTGCCGACTGCGGGCGACGTTCGGGGAACGGGCTCCGGCGTCTTCTGCGCATCGCGCATGCTGCGGTAGGTGGTGAGTTTGTCTGGCAGCGGGGCACTTTCGTCGAGAGCCGCGAGCAGGTCGCCGTCACGCTCGACGCGCTCCAGCACCTCGTCGAACCGGAGGTGCCGCAGATCGGGGTCCCCGATCTCCTCCCACGTGCGCGGCGCGGCCACGGTGGGGTGTTCACGCCCGCGCATCGAATACGGCGCGATCGTCGTCTTCGCCGAGCTGTTCTGACTCCAGTCCAGGAAGACCTTGCCGTCGCGAACGCTCTTCGTCATCGTCGCGGTGACCTGCTTCGGCATGGTCTTCTCGAGCTGTACCGCAATGCGTTTGGCCAGCACCGAGGCGCCGCGCGAGCTGATCGGCTCCTCAAGCGGGACGTACAGGTGCAGGCCCTTGCTCCCGCTGGTGAGCGGGAACGTGGTCAGCCCGAGGTCGTCGACATAGCCGCGCACCTCGTGGGCGACCTCGCACAGTTGGCGGAAGGACACCCCCTCGCCGGGGTCGAGATCGAACACGATGCGCGTGGCGGGGCCGGGCTCGGCGCCCTCGAATCGCCACTGCGGGACGTGCACTTCCAGTGCCGCCTGCTGGGCGATCCACGCCAGCCCTTCACGGGTGTCGATGATCGGGTAGGTGGTGCTTCCCGACTTGTGGTGCACGGTGCCCCGTGCCAACCAGTCCGGAGCCGAGGAGGCAAGTTGTTTCTCGAAGAACTCCATCCCACCGACGCCGTTCGGCCAGCGCTTGCGCGTGACGGGGCGGCCCGCGATGTGCGGCACCATGGCGTCGGCGATCGCCACGTAGTACTCGAAGACCTCCGCCTTGGTGGTGCCCGTGGCGGGGTAGAGCACCTTGTCGGGGTTGGTCAGCCGTACCCGCTCGTAACGCTCCACGGTTCCAGTATCCGCGAAGTAGCGTTCGCGCCGACCTGGTGCCGTACTGCTCCGGCGATCAGACGCCGATGGCTGGGTCCTGCCCATGGCGAGTCCGGCGTCAGCCCCGACCTTCCGTTCGGCGTCGACCCCGGGAACGAACCCGCCATCTAGGCCGCATTGGGTTCTGGCCCGCCGGGCTTTCGAAGGTCTCGTTCGGGCAGATCATCGGGTGGCGGCAGGTAGAGACGTTCAGGACGGTGGTAGTCGTTGACCCGGGCTTGGCCGGTGTCGAGATGCGTTGGCGGAATCCACTCGACGTCGTTATCGGCGTTGATCCGGGTGGTCCAGCCCTCGGGGCCAACCATGCGATTGTCGGGCCCGCAGGCCAGACCGAGGTCATCGACGTTGGTCAGTCCACCGTCGACCCAATCGCGGGCGGCGTGGTGAACTTGACTGCCGTACGCGGGCACCGTGCAACCCGGTTTCGTGCAGCCACCATCGCGAGCGATCAGCATGATCCGCTGGGCGGGCGACGCGACGCGCCGGGCACGGAAGAGGTTCAGTGCCGACCCGGTGGCCCTGTCGAACACCGCAAGGTAGTGGTTGGCACGAGCCGCCAGCCGGATCACGTCACTGATCGGGATCACGGTGCCACCGCCGGTGACGCCGACCCCGGCGCGGCTCTCGAGGTCCTGCAGGGTGGTGCGGATGATGATCGTGGTGGGTAATCCGTTGTGCTGACCGAGTTCGCCGCTGGCCAGCACGCTACGCCCGACCGCCATCAGCGCGTCGTGCTGACGCTCGGCGAGGCTGCGGTGATCGTTGTCGATCTGTTCCTGGGTGGGCGTACCCGAAATGCACGGCTCGGCATCGGCGGGGTTGCACATCCCCGGCGCTGCCCACTTGGCGAAGATCGCCTCATAGATCGCCCACGCTTCGGGGGTCATGTTGACCTTGAGCTGGGTCATCCCATCGGGCTGCTGGGGTGCCTTCGTGGCGCCGCGACGCCTGGCGCGTTCGGCGTCGTCGGGTACGGGACCGTCCTGGTCGAGCAGGAACAGTCTCCGATCGGCGTTGTGCTTCAGTTCCTTCGGTCCTACGACCATCGCGGCCCGAACCAGGTCCGCCTCGAGCTGGCCGCGGGTGGTGGCGTCGACCGCAAATGGAATGCGCCCCATCGCGTCACGCAATACCTGCACGTGTTCTTCGTTGATCAGTCCGTGGGCCTGAGCGATGGCCGTGCTGTCCAAGACGGGCTCGAACTTGTCGCCACTCAGTGCTTGGCGCGGCGCCAATTGGTCAGCCTCGTCGAGTCGGCGGCGGGCCTCGCCCGGAGAAATTCGCCACCGGGTCGCCAGCACCTCGCGCCAGGTCTTGGCACCCATCTCCTTCGGCGTGGTCTCGTTCTGCAAGCGGACCAGCATCCGGTGGCGCTGAACGGGCAGCTGACACGTGAGCGTCTCGAGTTCATCGAGGGCCCCGACCAATTCAGCCGCGGTGAGCGCATCGACCGGAAGCGCGGCCATGGCGTCGTAAGCAGCACGCAGTGCGGCTACCGCCGCCTGCAGCTCACCCAGCTCCATTACTCGAACCTACGTTCGATTTTTAAAGATTCTCTGACGCATTTTCGAAGAGTGCACTAAGAGTCCGAACCCATTGCAGCACAACGTCTTTAGTCGTCGTCCAGCGACAGCACCGCGAACGGCGCCGTCGGCACCTCGGCGACGGCCATCTTGGCGGCGGAGTCGGTGGGGATGACGTCACCGGCCAGCGCCGCGAGCGCCTTATTGGTGCCGACGTCGCGACCGGCCTTCTCGCTCAGCAGCCAGCGCACCTCGAGCAGATCGCAGTACGCCTGGATCGCGGTGCCGCGGTACTGCACGACCTCGTGCGCCAACTGCTCGTACGGGGTCA
>JAOPUT010000343.1 GCA_025963385.1 Mycobacterium sp. | reverse complement strand
TGCCCATCGGCTACATCCAGAACATGGAGATCAACGTGACCGGTGTCTTCCGGTACACCGACACGTGGCCTGCGGCAATTCATCTCGTCACCTCTGGCGCCGTCGACCTCGACGGCATGGTCACTGGTCGCTATGACCTCGAGCACGTGGGCGAGGCGTTGGACAGCGATACCGACCCGGCCAGCCTCAAGTCGATCGTGGTCCCAAAGTGAAGGGTCCCAACGTGAAGGGTCCCGAAATGAAGGAGAGTCCCGCCGTGAGCGCCCGTTCCCCGTTCGACCTCACCGGCCGCACCGCGCTGGTCACCGGCGGCAACCAGGGTCTCGGCAGGGCGTTCGCCTTCGGCCTGGCCCAAGCGGGTGCCACCGTGGCGATCTCGGGTCGCAGCGCCGAGCGCAACGACAAGGTCACCGCCGAGGCCGCCGGCGCAGGGCACACGTTCCACCCGATCACCGCCGACATCACCAGTCAGGCCGACGTCGAGCGGATGACCGCGGAGGCCATCGCGGCACTCGGCCACGTCGACATCCTGGTGAACAACGCAGGCACCTGCTACCACGCCGAGTCCTGGGACGTCACCGAGCAGCAGTGGGACGACGTGTTCGACCTGAACGTCAAGGCACTGTGGGCCTGCTCGCTGGCGGTCGGCGCGCACATGCGCGAGCGTGGCTCGGGCTCGGTGGTGAACATCGGCTCGATGTCCGGACTGATCGTCAACCGCCCGCAGATGCAACCCGCCTACAACGCCTCCAAGGCTGCGGTCCATCACCTGACCAAATCGCTTGCCGCCGAATGGGCCCCGCTGGGCATCCGCGTCAATGCGGTGGCTCCCGGGTACTGCAAGACCGAGATGGCACCGGTCGACCGGCCCGATCTCAAGCGCTACTGGATCGACGACGCGCCGCAGCAGCGCTACGCGATGCCGGAGGAGATCGCGCCCAGCGTGGTATTCCTCGCCAGCGACGCCGCCTCGTTCATCACGGGGTCGGTCCTCGTCGCCGATGGGGGGTACACCGCATGGTGACCCCCGTAGCGGCACCGGGAACCAACCGCAGGGTCGTCGTCAACTCGATCGACGACGTCGTCTTCGAGACGGTGCCGGAGGCAGGCCCCGCCGACGGCGAGGTGCGCATCCGCGGCACGGTCGTCGGCATCTGCGGCTCGGACACCCATGCCGCCTGCGGTCATCACCCGTTCATCGACCTGCCGTACCGCCCGGGCCACGAGGTGATCGGCATCGTCGATGCCGTCGGCGCCGGGGTCGAGGACTCCTGGCTCGGCACCCGCGTCGTCGTGGAGCCGAACCTGGCCTGCGGCCACTGCACACAGTGCCTCGCCGGCCGGTACAACATCTGTCGGGAGCTGCTGGTGCTCGGCTGCCAGACCCCTGGCGGACTGGCCGACAGCTTCACCGTCGCCGTCGATCGGGTCATCGCGCTGGACCCCGAACTCGACGACGACCACGCAATCCTCATCGAGCCGCTGGCCACCCCGATCCACGCCGTCCGACGGGCCGCTGAGGCGGTCGGCGACCTGCGGGGCCGTCCTGTCGTCGTCATCGGGGCGGGTCCCATCGGCCTCTTCGTGCTGCTGGCCTTGCGCGATGCAGGCGCCAACGTCGTCGTCGCCGACCTGCTGCCCTCCAAGCGGGCGCGGGCCGAACGGCTCGGTGCGGCAGGCAGTTTCGACCCCACCGAGTCCGACGCCGTGGACACCGCGCTGGCTCTGCTCGGTGGCCCCGCAGCCGTCGTCATCGACTGCGTCTCCAGGGAGAGCTCGGTGGCACAGGCCGTCGACCTGGTCGACAAGGGCGGTGCCATCATGATCGTCGGCGTCGCCTCGGGGGCCACCCCGGTGCGACTCGACCTGATCCAAGACCGCGAGCTGGCTCTGATCGGCAACCTGATGTACGTCCGCGAGGACTACATCGCCGCGATCGACCTCCTGGCCTCCGGCGCGGTCCCGATCGACGAGATCATCACGGCGCGCTTCGACTTCGAGCACGCCGCGGAGGCGTTCACGGCCTCGATGGACCAGGAGAACGTCAAGGTCGTCGTGGGTCTTGGACCACAGGAGGCCGGACTACATCAAGCGGCGGCGAACGCGGCCGTCGGCGCCGGATCAACGGAGAGTGCCACATGAGCTCAGCCATTCTCGAATGTGCCGACATCACGAAGAGTTTCGGTGGGGTGCCGGTTCTCAGGGGCATCACGCTGGACCTCGAACCCGGTTCGGTCACGGCGCTGGCCGGTGAGAACGGCGCAGGGAAGTCGACCCTGATGAAGATCGTCAGCGGCCAGTACAGCGCCGACGGTGGCTCGGTGTCGGTGCAAGGCACCCACCTGGCTCCCGGCAACCCGCGCGACGCCGTCAGACACGGCGTGGCGATCGTCCCCCAGGAACTGGCGTCCATCGAGGACATGACCGTCTACGAAAACCTCTTCGTGGGACGTGAACTCAAGGTGGGGCCGTTCCTGAACCGGCGCGCCATGATCGACGAGGCCAAGGAGACCCTGTCGGCGTTCGACGTGGCCATCTCGCCCACCGCCCGGATGGGCAGTCTGCCCGTCGGTCTTCGGCAGATCGTGGAGATCGTCAAGGCCGCCCGCACCGGCGCCCAGGTCGTGATGCTCGACGAGCCGACGTCGGCCATCTCCGAGCGCGAGGTCGAAGGCCTGTACGGCATCGTCCGGCGGCTGCGCGACCACGGCGTCGCCATGGTGTACACCACGCACAAGATGGCCGAGATCCGTGCCATTGCCGACCGCGTGGTGGTACTGCGCGACGGCGGGCTGATCCTCGACAAGCCGCTCACGGAGGTGTCCGACGACGACATCGTCACCGCGATGATCGGCCGCGAACTGGACGCGCTGTTCCCGGTACGCGTCGAGCCGAAGCCCGACCCCGTGCTCGAGATCCGCGACCTGCAGGTCGACGGCGCCTCCGAGCCGGTGTCGTTCTCGGTGAGTTCCGGCGAGATCGTGGGTCTCGCCGGTCTGGTCGGTGCGGGACGAACCGAGTTGCTGGAAGCCATCTTCGGGGCCAGGCACACCGCCTCGGGCCAGATCCTGGTGCGCGGCAAGACCGTCAAGCGGAACTCACCAGCGGCTGCGATCACCGAGGGCATGGCGATGGTCCCCGAGGACCGCAAGATCTCCGGTGTCGTGCTGTCCATGAGCGTGCTCGACAACGGCTCGCTGCCGCGGTTGTCGTCGTTCAGCGTCGCAGGCTGGCTGCGCGGCAAGGCCCGCACCAAGGCCGTCTCCGACGTGATGAAGTCGGTGCGGCTGCGCAGCAGCGGCATGGGCCAGCTCGTCGGCACGCTGTCCGGTGGAAACCAGCAGAAGGTCGTGCTGGCCCGGTGGTTGACGGGTGACGTCAACGTCCTGCTCCTCGACGAACCCACCCGCGGGGTGGACGTCGGAGCACGCAGCGAGATCTACCGCATCATCACCGAATTCGCCGAGGCAGGCATGGCCGTCGTGATGGCATCGTCCGACATGCCCGAGATCATCGGCCTTTCGCACCGCGCATTCGTCATGCGCGAGGGTGCGTTCGTCGGCGAGCTCGACCGCGACGACCTGGACCATCCCGCCGTCCAGGAGTCGGTGTTCCGGATGGCGACCGCGCTCGGCGGACCGAGGCACGTCGACCCTCACCACCTGCAGGATCCAGCTCCATCAACCACTCAGTCCATTCCCGAGGCCGACAAACGGCCTGATTCACCGGAGGCAACATCGTGACCACTCCAGTCGACACCGAAGAGACCCCGGAGGCCTCCGGGACACCGGTCGTGACCTCACCGATCACGGGGGAGCCGGTCAAGCTGTTCTCCCGCGAGTGGATCAGCGGTATTGCGCTGCGCTACTCGATGGTCATCATCATGCTGCTGGTCATCGCGTACTTCAGCTACCGCAGTGCGCGATTCGGCACGGTCGACAACCTGGTGACCATCCTGGTGGCCGCCGCGCCGTTCGCACTGATCGCGCTGGGGCAGACCCTGGTGGTGCTCACCGGCGGCATCGACCTCTCGGTCGGCAGCGTGATCGCCGTGTCGGCCATGGCGGGTGCGGCGACGGCCAAGGCCAATCCCGGTCAGGTCTGGATGACGGTTCTGGTGGCCATGGTCGTCGGCCTGGCAGTCGGTTCCCTCAACGGAATCATGGTGTCCCGCATCAACGTGCCACCGTTCATCGCAACGTTGGGCACGTTGACCGCGGGCTCGGGCCTTGCCTACGTCATCGGTGGCGGTGCTCCGATCAACGGGTTGCCCGCCGAGTTCGGCTCGATCGCCAACACCAAGATCCTCGGCCTGACGATCCCGGTGCTCGTCATGATCATCGGGATCATCGTGCTGGCGATCGTGATGAAGAGAACCACCTACGGCATGCGCGTCTACGCCGTCGGCGGCAATCGCAACGCCGCCGAGATCGCCGGCATCAACGCCAAGAACGTGTTGTTCAGCGTGTACGCGCTATCGGGTCTGCTGGCCGGCATCTCCGGTGTCATGCTGGCCTCCCGCGTCATCTCGGGACCGCCGAACCTCGGCCAGGGCTACGAGCTCGACGCCATCGCCGCGGTCGTGATCGGTGGCGCCAGCCTGATGGGCGGCCGCGGCACCATCTGGGGCACCGTGCTGGGCCTCTTCATCATTCAGACGCTGAACAACGGGCTGGACATCCTGGTGGTGCCCGCCTACTGGCAGGACGTCATCAAGGGCGTCCTGATCGTCGCAGCGGTCGCGGTCGACGTGTGGTCGACCCGGCGAAGGACATGATGCATTGCTGGGAAACCCTTTTCGTCCAAGGTTCGAACAAGCGAGAGTGAGAGAACAGATGAGACTGACAACGAAGTTCGTCGTTATCGCCTCAGCGGGAGTGTTGGGGTTCGGCATGACCGCCTGCGGCGCGGGTGACACGTCCTCCAACAACGGCAAGACCCGGATCGGCGTCACGGTGTACGACATGAGCTCGTTCATCACCGCGGGCAAGGAGGGCATGGACCAGTACGCCAAGGACAACAACATCGAGTTGCTGTGGAACTCGGCCAACGATGACGTGTCCACCCAGGCCAGCCAGGTCGACTCGCTGATCAACCAGGGCGTCGACGCCATCATCATCGTGCCCATCCAGGCGGACTCGCTCGGTCCGCAGGTGCAGACGGCGAAGTCCAAGGGCATCCCGCTGGTGGCCGTCAACGCGGCGCTGAACAACAAGGACGTCGCAGGCAACGTGCAGCCCGACGACGTGAAGGCCGGCGCCCAGGAAATGCAGATGATGGCCGACAAGCTCGGCGGCAAGGGCAACATCGTCGTCCTGCAGGGACCACTGGGTCAGTCCGGCGAGTTGGACCGCACCAAGGGCATCGAGCAGGTGCTGGCCAAGTACCCCGACATCAAGGTGCTGGCCAAGGACACCGCCAACTGGAAGCGCGACGAAGCGGTCAACAAGGTGAAGAACTGGATCTCGGGCTTCGGACCCCAGATCGACGCCGTGGTCTCCGAGAATGACGACATGGGCCTCGGCGCCCTCCAGGCGCTCAAGGAGGCTGGCCGCACCGGGGTCCCGATCGTGGGCATCGACGGCATCGAGGACGGCCTGAACGCCGTCAAGAGCGGTGACTTCATCGGCACGTCGCTGCAGAACGGCACCGTCGAGCTCTCCGCGGGCCTGGCCGTGGCGCAGGCATTGGCCAAGAAGGAGCAGGTCAATACCTCGCCGGTGTACATCATGCCTGCGATCACCAAGGACAACGTCGACGTGGCCTACCAGCACGTGGTGAGCGACCGGGCCAAGTTCCTCGCCGGCCTGAGCGCCCTGACGGCCCAGAATCTCAAGACGGGCGACATCGCCTACGAAGGCATTCCCGGGCAGAAGCAACCGTAACAACCCCTCCGACAACACGATTCACGAATCCACGACATAGAGAGAGCCACTTGATGAAACTGACGATGAAGCTGGGCGCCATCGCCTCGGCGGGCCTGCTGGGACTGGGCCTGACCGCCTGCGGCGCGGGCGACACCGACGCCAACAGCGGTGTCACGAAGATCGGCGTCACGGTGTACGACATGAGCTCCTTCATCACCGCGGGCAAGGAGGGCATGGACACCTATGCCAAGGCCAACAACATCGAACTGGTGTGGAACTCCGCCAACAACGACGTCTCCACCCAGGCCAGCCAGGTCGACTCGCTGATCAACCAGGGCGTCGCGGCGATCATCGTCGTTCCAGTACAGGCGGATTCACTCGCACCGCAGATCGCCTCGGCGAAGTCCAAGGGCATCCCGCTGTTGGCCGTCAACGCCGCGCTGGACAGTCCCGACCTCGCGGGCAACGTACAGCCCGACGACGTGGCTGCCGGGGCGCAGGAGATGCAGATGATGGCCGACAAGCTCGGCGGCAAGGGCAACATCGTCATCCTGCAGGGCCCGCTCGGCGGCTCAGGTGAGATCAACCGAGGCAAGGGCATCGATCAGGTGCTCGCGAAGTACCCCGACATCAAGGTGCTGGCCAAGGACACGGCCAACTGGAAGCGCGATGAAGCGGTCAACAAGATGAAGAACTGGATCTCCAGCTTCGGACCGCAAATCAACGGTGTCGTGTCGCAGAACGACGACATGGGCCTCGGCGCGCTGCAGGCGCTCAAGGAAGCCAACCGGACCGACGTTCCGATCGTGGGAATCGACGGCATCGAGGACGGCCAGAACGCCGTCAAGAGTGGCGAGTTCATCGGCACGTCACTGCAGAACGGCACCGTCGAGCTGTCCGCCGGACTGGCCGTCGCCAACGCGCTGGTCAAGAAGGAAGACGTCAAGAAGGATCCGATCTACGTGATGCCCGCCATCACGAAGGACAACGTCGACATCGCCATCCAGCACGTCGTCACCGAACGTCAGAAGTTCCTCGACGGTCTCGGTGAACTGACCGCGCAGAACCTCAAGACCGGCGACATCGCCTACGAGGGAATCCCCGGGCAGAAGCAGCCCTAATTCCACCCCGTATGAAGCGGGACCGGCCACACCCCCCCTGTGGTCGGTCCCGTTTCGCATTTCCACAGGCACCGCGCGATGAGGTTTGCGGTACCGCTGAGTCGGTATGCACAGACCAGAAAGGTATCGATCGTGTCGTTTCAACATGTGCTGTCCGTCGTCCCCGTCACCGACCTCGACGTCGCAAAGGCCTGGTACGAGAAACTGTTCGGAAGGCCCGCCGACAACAACCCCATGCCGGTGCTGGTCGAGTGGCAGGTGGTTCCCGGTGGGTGGGTCCAGGTGTTCGTCGACGAAGAACGCGCCGGGTCCGGGCTGCTGAACTTCGCGGTCGACGATCTCGCGGCACACGTCGGGGAAGCGGCCGAGCGCGGCCTGACCCCCGGTGACATCGAAGGCGTCAACAAGGGCGTCGAGTTGTCGACCCTCGAGGATCCCGACGGCAACCTCATTCGGCTGATCGGGAACTTCCGCGTCGACTACTGACTCAGCCGACGCTGCCTCGGCACGTCGTCACGCGCACTCGCCGAACGTGCGTCCACGGCGGGAAATCAACCCAATCACCGCCATGGCTGCACGTTGGGCGCGACGTTCGCGGTCAGTCCTTCTGGCCCAACGGCCGCCGGGCGAGGTCAAGGACCTCCTCGGTGGTCAGTGGGCTCTGCGGGTGATTCGACAGGCACCACGGCGTCGTGATCTTGTGGAACGCCGTGCCTTCGAGTGCGGCGTAGAAGTTGCCTGCCCGCAGCCTGCTGATGTCGGACACGTAGCCACCCTTCACGCGAGCGAACTCCTTGGCGACCGCGATCTGCGTCGGCGAGTTCAACAGTCCGTAGAACTGCGTCGCGGCATTGCCGGGAATGTTGTTGTGCAGGCCGCGTGGGGACTGGGTGGCGTACACCAGGCCCAGGCCGTACTTGCGGGCCTGCGACGACAACGCCAACGTGCTCTGCAGTGAGACGGTGCTGCGGCCCGACGGTGCGAAGTTCTGCGCTTCGTCCATCACCAACAAGCCACCCAGCGGGCGGTCGGCCGCCGGGTTGCGCTTGATCCACGCGAACAGCGCCATTTGCAGCTGACTGACGAAACCCGCCTTCTGCTGGTCATTTTGGAGTCCGACGAAGCTGATGACGGAGACCCTGGCTCGATAGCCCGCCGACGGAGTCAACAGCTTTCCCGGATCGGCAGGTGCACCGTCGCCGCCGAACATCGGATCGTTCACCATCGCTGCGCGCAGGTTCTGGCCGAGTTCCGCGGATCGCTCCCTGGCGTTCGCGATCACACTGACGCCGTCGGGCAGGTCGGCGAGTGCTGCGAGGAATCCGCGCAGATTCGGCGACGGTTGCCTGCCGTACCACTGCAGGGCCTCCCGCAGCACTGCGCGCGACTGGTTGGCCTTGGGTGACTTACCCGAGATCATGGCGTGTGATTCCATTGCGGCAAAAGCAGATTCGACCGCCTCGTGGTATTCGTCGCGATCGTCGGCCACGCTGGCGAAGTCCGGCAGCGGCTGGAACGACAGCGGCCGCCCGCCACCGCGTCCCGGGGTCCAGACCACGACCTCGGTGTTGTCGAGGTAGTCGGCGGCGCGGGGCGTGTCGGCGGGCTCCCAGCCGGGTGGGGGATCGGTCCACGGGAGGCCGAGCCGGGCCAGATCGTTGTTGGGATCCAACACGATCGAGGACACCCCGCGGCGTGCGCACTCCTCGATCAGGCGTCGGATCAGGACGGTCTTGCCCGATCCGGAGCCCGCGAAGATCGCGGTGTGCTTGCGCAGCGCCAGCAACTCGACGCTGAGGAGTTCTCCCGAGGTGTCGTCGAGTCCGAGGGGAACGGCAGTGGTGACGTGTTCGCTCGGCACTTCCTTCCTCAGCCGCTTGGCCCACGGCTCCCGCTCGGGCTCCGGCTCAACGACCGGTTCGGGCTCGTAAACCTCGGTGGGCATGGGACCTGCACCCTCACCGAGAGCGTCGCGGAGGAACGCCAAGCCGTGGGCTGGTTTGCGCGCCTGCAACCAGCCGGGCAGGTCGGGGTCGTTGTCGATGATCAGATCCCGAAGCGCCGACAGCGTGCGTAGGTCGTCCTCCGACAGTACGAGCGTGCGCCCACCCGCCTCCTCGAAGTCGGCGACCAGCGATGCGGTCTTGGCGCCACTCGGCCACGGCGAGTTGCGCAGCAGGAACAGCTTCCGTTTGTTCAGGTTCGTCCCGAATCCGGCTGCGGAGAACGCATTCTTGATACGGCTCTGTGCGGCAACGGCATTGGTGCTGGCGATCGCGCGAAAGCCCCAGTGCCGCTCGTCGTCGCCCCTCGCGTCCAAACTCTGGCGCAGCCTGCCGTGCAGGTGAGCCTGCCGCGCTGGCGGTGGCGGGTCGAGCCGGAACGTCTGTTCGGTGTCGCCGCGTTCGGTGATCCATGCCTCGAGTGCGGCCGACAGAAGGCTGGGCACCGTGGTGTCCTCACCCTCGGGATCGAGGGCGGCCGCGCCGACCGCGCGGCGCCGGTAGTCGGCGAACCGGCGGTCCAGATCGGTGCTCTCACGAGGCGCGTCGTGGGGACGCGGCGCTTCGTGTTCCGCATCGCCTGACGCCGGAGTGTGCAGGTGCGTCAGCTCATTGACGACGTCGCGCTCGAGACAGCTCCGCACGTGGGTGTCCGCGCGCTTGAGCAACATTCGCGGCGTGTAGTCGGGTGCGTCGTCGAACGCCGATGGCAGGATGGGCCAACTGGGGTACGGCGGCGTGAACTCGATCGCCCGGTAACTGGCGGTGAACCGGCGCTCGAGGATCGCCCGCCCGATGTCGGCGCTGGGCAACCCTTGGAGCGGCGCGGTCACGCGGAACCGGTCCGACACGGTGGCTGTGGCGCGCGACCGGATCGACTCCCATGCCGTGGGCAGGCACGCCACGACCGCCGCGGTGCGCCGCATGTTCTGGCGGATCGACATCAAGCCGTGCGCCACGTGCTCGACGTCGCTGTTGTCGGTCGCCCCGTCGGCTCGCGACGGGTCGGCGCGGTCCGCGCCCTGGGCGAGCAGCGTGTCGATCTGGTCGATCGCCAGTACCGCAGGCCCCGCGAGCGCGACGAGCCAAGAGATGTCGCGCACCAGCTCTTGGGGCGAGAGGGTCGAGACTCCGATGGACCACTGCCTGCGACCGGAGTCGTCGACGTCCTCGGCGGAGTTGAGATAGGCCTGCCCGACGTCCTGGACGTCGAAATCCATTGCGCCGGAGAGCACCAGCGCACGCAGCGTATGCCGCGTCTGCCCGACCGTGCCGGGGTCCGCCCTGCGCAGGGCATTGACGAACGTGGTCAACACCTCGGGTGTCAGCGGGTCGTCCCCGATGATCGCCTTGCGGTCGACCCGGGAGACGTGCGCCACCGAGCACAGTTGGTAGAGCAGTTCCTTGAGCTGGGTCTCCCGTCCTGCGGACGGGCGATTCAAACTTCGCAGGATGCTGCTGCGTGCGGACTCCCAGAAGCTGGTGGCATCGAGCAACTCGACGACGAAGAAGAATCCGTCGGCGTTCTGGACGCGTTCGCGCACCTGCCCGAGCAGATGGGTCTTACCCGAACCCGCCGGGCCCTGCACCACGACGCCCAGCGGGCTGGACTGCGGCTCGTGACCCGCATCCGCGAACGCGGACATCACGTCGTCGAGCGCTTTGTCGTTGAAGCCTGGCACGTGCAGTGCGCCCTGCGAATGCCACAGATCGTCCGCGGTCGGCGCCCACGACAGCCGCAGCGAGCTCAGGGCCTCCCTCTCCTTGGCCTCCATCAGTTCTCGATCGCGATCAGGTGCTTGGGTTGCTCGCCGATCGAGACGGCAGCCGCGTGGTCCTCCGCCGTCAGCGTCTTCTGGTTCTCCTCGGGGACGAGGCTGACGCCGGGAATGCGGTACATCCGCGTCAGCGCGGCGTCCAAGTCGTGACGTGAGACGTCCGACAGTTCGCTCCGCAGTCGCACCAGGTCTACCCAGCCGCCCTCCCGGGCCGCGAGTCGGACGTAGGCGGCGCGCACCCTTTCCTCGATCTGATCTCCCAGCACGTCGGGCTCACCGGCCAGCGCCAGGTCGTCGAGCGGGAAGAAGACGTCCCCGGGTTTCAGATCGTCGCGGTCGAAGTAGCGGCGCAGTGCGCGCAGGACCGTGTACAGCGCCTTGCCCTGGCCGGACGGCCGGTCTGGCGCATCGGCACCGATGATCGCCGCGCACGTCGCCCAACCCCGGTCGGTCAGCTCGAGCACGAGGGTGCGATTCTCGGTCGCCACCTCGATGAGGCCGTGCCGGATCAGCTCGTCGCGGTTCGGTTTGTCCAGTTTCGGTCCGAGCGTTGCCAATTCGGGATTGCGGAGCGGCCGCGCCTCGGCCATCAGAACCAGAAGCACCGCCTGCTGGGTGCCACTCAGCATTCCGGGGTCGACGCTCACGAATGGATCCCTTCGTCGTTTGTCTTGCCGGGCAGCACCCGTCGGGTCGTCGTGCCGAATGACCACGGGGGCGCCTGCAGGTAGTCGATCGAGGATGACCGCACGCTGCGCTTTGGTGGGTCCGACGAGCCTCACGGCGGCACGGGAAGGATGGTGCGTCAACGACAGCGGTTCCCCGCATGCCACTGAGCTCACCCGACCTCCTGAACCTTTGGACGACCGCCACCCATTCTGTCCTACGCGTCATTCCCGCGTGCTCGGCATCAGTCGATGAGATCTCCGAACGGCACCGCGGCGTCCGCCAGCTTGGCGGCGTCGACCGGCTTGCGCGAACGGATCACGGCCTTGATGTCGTCGAGCCCGTCCCATACGTTGACGTTCATCCCCGCCAGCACCCGCTTGTCGCCGTCCAGCCAGAACACGGTGAACTCGCGTTCGTCCCCGTTCCCCGGGTCGCCTCTGAAGACGACCGAGTCGTAGTGCGGCGCGTGGCCGACGTACTCCATGCCGAGGTCGTACTGGTCGGTGAAGAAGTACGGGAGTTCGTCGTATTCGCCCGGAGCGCCCATCATGCCCGCGACGGCCACCGCGGGTTGTTTGAGGGCGTTGGCCCAGTGTTCGGTGCGGATCCGGGTGCCGAACACGGGATTGTCCGCCGCGGCGATGTCACCGACGGCGTAGACGTCGTCGTCGCTGGTCTTCAGCGAGGCGTCCACCAGGACGCCGCCGTCGGCCATCTCCAGCCCGGCCTTCTCGGCGAGCCCGGTATTGGGTGCGGCGCCGACCGCGACGAGGACGGCGTCCGCGTCCACGGTGGACCCGTCGCCGAGCTTCAGTCCGGTTGCCTTGCCGCCGTCGGTGGTGATCGCCTCCACCGACGTGTTCAGTCGCAGGTCGACGCCGTGCTCGCGATGCAGGTTCGCGAAGACCTCCGCGGCCTCGCGTCCGAGCGCCGCGAGGAGGGGCAGGTCCGCGGTCTCGACGACCGTCACCTCGACACCGCGTTGGCGGGCGCTTGCGGTGACCTCCAGTCCGATCCAGCCGGCACCGACGACCGCGAGCTTGGCGCCCTCGGTGAGGGACGTGAGAAGCGCGTCCGCGTCGTCGACGGTACGCAGGTAGTGCACGCCGTCGGCGTCACCTCCGGGGATCGTTGGGCGCCGCGAGCTGGAGCCGGTGGCCAGCAGGAGCTTGTCGTACGGCTGATGGCGCCCCTCGTCGAAGCCGACCGAGTGGGTCGCGCGGTCGATGGTGGTGATCTCGGTGCCGAGCCGAAGGTCGACGTCGTGCTCGCGGTACCAATCCTGTGGGTCGACGGTGAAGTCGTCGAGGCCCTTCTTGCCCGCAAGGTAGTCCTTGGACAGGGGAGGACGCTCGTAGGGCAGGTGATCCTCGGCCCCGAACAAGACGATCTCGCCGCCAAAACCTCTGTCTCGCAATGCTTCTGCAGCCTTGGCTCCTGCCAGGCCGCCGCCGACGATGACGAATGTGGGCATGTCGCTTCTCCTCTTCACTTCATCGGGCCCCCGCCTACTTGGGCGGCAGGCTCTTGGCGTACTCGACTCCTCGCGTCACCCACGACCGAAGCTGGCGCTTGGACGTGACACCGGCGGCGGATATCCGCACCCAGCCCTTGGTCTCGCGTCCTGCCATCACCATGGGTTCGACGTGCTCGCGCGCGACGAGGGTGGCGGTCTCGTCCGGCGGTACCCGCACCATCAGCCCACCGCGACCGCTGGCCGCCACGGACATGTTGCCGTTGATCAGGAAGGCCAGGCCGCCGAACATACGCTTCTCGTCGACGCCACGCTCGGTGCCGATGAGTTCCCTGATGCGGTTGGCGAGGTCCTCGTCGTAGGCCACTCCTCGACGTTAGTCACACCGCGCCGAGTATGGGTCAGGACGACAGCGCATCCCGAAGTCGGTCGTCCAGTGCCACCCGGACCAGGGCGGCGGCCAGATTCGCGACCCGGCGCGGTGCGAGGGCGGCAAGCGCCTCGGGATCGGTGGGGAGCTTCAGTGTCCGCGCCGCGGCGATGGCCCGTTCGTCGAAGTGGGGACGCAGCCACGTCCAGGTGTCCTGCACCTCGCGGAGGAAGATGTCGGCGCCCGTCTTGCCGATGCCCTTGAACTCCTGAAGCAGTGTCGCGGCCCGCTCCGGATCACCATGGGCTTCGGCGGCCAGGCCCCTGAGATCGCCCTGGTAGCGGTCGCGGACGTGAGCGGCGATGGCGACCATCCTGGTCGCGGAACTCTCGTCGTATCGCGCATAGCCGGCGCGGCCGAACGCCTGGATCATCGTCTGCCGCTCGGCATCCAGAACCGCGGCGGGAGTGCGCAATCCGGCGCCGAACACTTCCACCGCGGCGCGCACCGCGATCCGGGCATCGATGGGCTTGCTGGCAAGCATGCACAACGTCAACAGCTGGAACAGCGGCTTGGGCGTGTCCTTGAGGGTGATGCCTGCTTCGTCGGCGTACGTCTCGCCGGCACGGTCGAGCAGTCGTGCGACCAGGTCGTGGTCTTCCATGCCGGACGCTTACCCACTCTGAGCAGGCTCAGTCCTTGACGGCAGGCGTCCAGCCGAGCCTCGGTCCGAGCTTCTCGGCCATGTCGGTGACGATCTGTCGGTAATCGGCCTCGTCGAACGTGAAGGGCAACGCGAAGGCGATCTCGTCGGCGCGTTGGAAGCCGGCGTGCTCGAAGAGTTGGTCGGCTAGTTCGTCGGACGGGCCGACGTAGTCGGGGGAGAACAGCATGCCGCGCGGAGCCGGGCCGCCGGCGACATTGGGCTGCGGAGGTGGGGTGCCGGCGACATGGGGAGTGAGCCGCTGCGGCGCCTTGGTGCGCTCGAATCGGCCCGCGGCGTATTCGCGGTATCTGCGGACCTGGTCGTTGGTCGCCGAGTCCGTGGGAATGACCACCAGACCCTGTGACACCCTTGCCCTTTCGGGGTGGGGATGGTTGGCGCGGAACGCGTCGATCTGCTCGCCCTGAATGGTGGCGAAGTCGCGCGACTCGGTGCCGTCGACGCTCACGACCGAACTGGTCAGATAGTTGATGCCCTGCTGGCCCGCCCACCGCGCGGACTCGAGTCCGCCGCCATACCAGACGCGATCGGCCAGTCCGGGGGAGTGGGGCTGGATCCGGTTGGTGAACCGTTCAATGCCTCTCGTGCCCTCGAAGTCGCTGACCGGCTCACCGCGCAGGCAGTTCAGCAGCCGCACCACGCGGTCCTTGGAGAAGTCCTCCAGCTCGTGGGTGTTCGGGTAGAGCGCGGTCTTGTAGTGGTCGTAGAGCATCGGGGTGCCCACCGACACACCGGGATTCACCCGACCGCCCGACAGGATGTCGACGGTGGCGAGGTCCTCGGCGAGACGGAACGGATTCTCCAGGCCCAAGGGAATGACGGCGGTCCCCAGCTCGATGCGCGAGGTGCGCTGACTGGCGGCCGCCATGATGGCCACCGGTGAGGAGATGCCCGGTTGCAGGTGCCGGTCGCGCAGCCAGACGCTGTCGAAGCCGAGCGCCTCGGCCCGCTCGATGACCTCGAGCGTCTCCTCGATGCCCGGCCCTGGATCGGCGTCGTCGAACCGGCCGATGGTCAGGAACCCGAGCTTGCGCAACGGTTCTCCGCGTCGTGGCATTGGTCCTCCTCGCCGAAAATGCACTCAGGGTCGTGATCCGTGGGGAATCACGACCCTGAGTGCAATCTAGTTGTCAGGCAGCCTGGCTCGCGGCTTCTGCCGCCGGCTCCAACGCCTGCACGACGATTTCGGCGACGTCGGTCATCGGCTTGACGTCCAGCGCGGCGAGCACCTCGGCCGGGACGTCGTCCAGGTCGGCCTCGTTGCGCTGGGGGATGAACACCGTCTTCAGCCCGGCCCGTTGCGCGGCGAGCAGCTTCTGCTTCACCCCGCCGATGGGCAGCACCCGTCCGTTCAGCGTGACTTCTCCTGTCATGCCGACGTCGGAGCGGACCTTGCGACCGGTGGCCATCGACACGAGGGCCGTGACCATCGTGACGCCCGCGGACGGACCGTCCTTCGGCACCGCGCCCGCCGGGAAGTGGACGTGGATCTGGCGGTCCAGCGTCTTGGGGTCGACGCCCAACTGCTGGGCGTGCGCCCGGACGTAGGACAGCGCGATCTGCGCCGACTCCTTCATCACGTCACCCAGCTGACCGGTCAACTTCAGACCGGCTTCGCCATCGGTCGCGTTCGCCTCGATGAAGAGGACGTCGCCACCCAGGCCCGTGACGGCTAGGCCGGTCGCCACGCCTGGCACCGCGGTGCGCTCCTCGGACTCCGGTGTGAAGCGCGGACGGCCAAGGTGGCCAACGAGATCTGGCTCGTCGATGACCAGCTTCTGTGGATCCGAAGCCAGCTTGGTGGTCGCCTTGCGCAACGCCTTGGCCAACAGCCGCTCGAACTGGCGCATGCCGGGTTCGCGCGTGTAGTCGGCCGCGATCTTGCGCAGCGCGGTATCGGTCACCTCGACTTCTTCGGTGGTCAGCGCCGCGCGCTCGCGCTGCCTCGGCAGCAGGAAGTCGCGGGCGATGGCGACCTTGTCGTCCTCGGTGTAACCGTCGATCTGCACCAACTCCATACGGTCAAGCAGGGCCGACGGGATGTTCTCGATGACGTTGGCCGTGGCAAGGAACACCACGTCCGACAGGTCCAGATCGAGGTCCAGGTAGTGGTCGCGGAACGTGTGGTTCTGCGCCGGATCCAGCACCTCGAGCAGCGCCGCACTCGGATCGCCGCGGTAGTCGGAACCCACCTTGTCGATCTCGTCGAGCAGCACGACGGGGTTCATCGAACCCGCCTCGCCGATGGCGCGCACCAGACGTCCGGGCAGCGCGCCCACGTAGGTGCGCCGGTGACCGCGGATCTCGGCCTCGTCGCGCACGCCACCGAGGGCGACGCGCACGAACTTGCGGCCCAACGCCCTGGCCACGCTCTCACCCAGCGACGTCTTGCCGACGCCTGGAGGGCCTGCCAGCACCATCACGGCACCGGAACCACGACCGCCCACGACCTGCAACCCGCGCTGCGAACGGCGGGCCCGCACGGCCAGGTACTCGACGATGCGGTCCTTGACGTCCTCCAGGCCGTGGTGGTCGGCGTCGAGAATCTCGCGAGCCGACTTGAGGTCGGTGGAGTCCTCGGTCGTGACGTTCCACGGCAGGTCCAGCACGGTGTCCAGCCAGGTCCGGATCCAGCCGCCCTCGGGGCTCTGCTCGCTGCTGCGTTCCAGCTTGCCGACCTCGCGCATCGCGGCCTCGCGCACCTTCTCGGGCAGATCGGCGGCCTCCACGCGGGCGCGGTAGTCGTCGGACCCGTCGGGTTCGCCCTCACCGAGCTCCTTGCGGATCGCAGCCAACTGTTGGCGCAGCAGGAACTCCTTCTGCGTCTTCTCCATGCCGCTGCGGACGTCGTCGGCGATCTTGTCGTTGACCTCGACCTCGGCCAGGTGCTCGGCAGTCCAGTCGATGAGCAGGCGCAGCCGCTCGGCCACCCCCTCGGTCTCCAGCAGCTGCCGCTTCTGCACATCCGGCAGGTACGACGCGTAGCCGGCCGTGTCGGCCAGTGCCGACGGGTCGGTGATCTTGTTGACCACGTCGACGATCTGCCACGCCTCGCGGCGCTGCAGCATCGCGAGCAGCAGCTTCTTGTACTCGGCGCCCAGCGCCTTGGTCTCGTCGGTGATCTCGGACTCGGTCGCCTCTTCCACCTCGACCCACAGGGCCGCGCCAGGTCCGGTGGTGCCCGACCCGATGTGCGCACGCTTGTCGCCACGGATCACCGCAGCGGCGCCACCCCCGGGAACGCGACCCACCTGCACGATCGATGCGATCACTCCATGGGTGGGGTAGCGGTCCTCGAGACGGGGCGCGATCAGCAGCTTGCCGCTCTCGCTCGCCTGTGCCGCGTCGACCGCGGCCCTGGCGGCGTCGTCCAGTTCGATCGGGACGACCATCCCGGGCAGCACGATCGGCTCGCTCACGAACAAGACCGGGACTGCGATTCTCTCTGACAATTCATCCTCCAAAGTTCAGCCTGATGCGCTCAACTACGGAGGCCGGTGGTTTGTTCCCGGTGAACTAGGCGGCGGTCTCCGCGGCCGCCGCGGCCCGGCGTCCGATGACGACGGTGGCCAGCACCAGCAGCCCGATGACGGGCAGCGTGACCACCGAGGTGATGCCGTTGGCGGCGTCGACCGACGTGTTGGCGATGACCACCAGGCGGATCGCCACCTCGACGAGCAGGCCGACGCCCCACATCGCTGACAGCAGAACGTGGATGCGTCGCCGACGGACGTCGGCTTCCTCGTCCGTGTCCTCCGGTGGCCCGAACCGTTCGCCGACGACCTGGGTCAGTGGCGTGCCGATGACACAGCTGCCGAGGAAGATCAGGCCGCCGATCCCGTTGACGAGCGTGTTGCCGACAAGGATCAGCTTGGGGTCGGTGGCCGTGAGCCCCACCGCCAGGCTCAAGCCGAACGTCAGCAGGAGGTACGCCGCGAACGGGTCGAGGCGACGGCTCTTGACCACGCCGTACACCACCCGTATGCCGGACAGCACGGTCGCCGACAGCAGCGCGACGTACTCCGAGGCGCCGGCGGCACGCAACCCGTAGTACGCGACCAGCGGGGGCGCCACGTCGAGAAGGATGGTCTGGAAGAGAGGACGCATCGAGCGACGCTGCGCCGGGGCGGGATCGCTCACGACGGCAACCCTATGGCCACTTGCTGTGAAGGAATAGGCCTGGCCGCTCACCTGTCGTAGCTCTCATGACCCAGGCCACGATGAAGGCAGTTCAACTCGACGAGCGCGGCGGTATCGACGTTCTCCACGTCCGTGACGTACCACTCCCCGTCCCAGGGGACGGGGAGGTGCTCGTCGCGGTGAAGACGGCAGGCATCAATCCCGGCGAGGCGATGATCCGCAAAGGGCTGCTGGACGAGCGGTACCCCGCCACCTTCCCGTCCGGGCAGGGCAGCGATCTGGCAGGCGTCGTCGCTGGATTGGGACGCGGCGTCGAGGGCTTCTCGGTGGGCGACGAGGTCCTGGGGTTCTCCTTCGGACGTTCCAGCCACGCCGAGTTCGTCTCCGTGCCCGCGGATCAGGTGACCCGGAAGCCAGCCGCGGTGTCGTGGGAGGCAGCGGGCGGCCTGTACGTCGCGGGCTCCACCGCCTACGCCGCCGTGCGCTCGGTCGACCTCCGGCCAGGCGACGTCGTGGCCGTGTCTGGAGCGGCAGGCGGGGTGGGCACCATCACCGTCCAGCTCGCGAAGCGCACCGGTGCAACGATTCTCGGCATCGCGGGGCCGGGGAACGACGACTGGCTGTCCGGTCACGGCGCGATCCCCGTGAACTACGGTGACGACCTGGCGGACCGACTGCGGGCCGCCTCGCCCACCGGCCGCGTCGACGCCTTCATCGACCTGTTCGGCGACGGGTACGTGGCCATCGCCGTCGAGCAGCTGGGCATCGCACCGGAGCGCGTGGACACCGTCATCGACTTCGAGGCCGTCGAGAAGTTCGGGGTGAAGGTCGAGGGCAGTGCCGCGGCGTCCACCGCGGAGGTGATGGCCGAACTCGCCGTGCTCATCGCCTCCGGCGACCTGGAGATCCCCATCGCGGCGGTGTTTCCCCTGGCGAAGGTCCAAGATGCCTACCGAACGCTGGAGGAGCGGCACTCGCGCGGCAAGATCGTCTTGAGCGTGGGCCGATGAGCTTGGCGGACAACGTCGTTGCGATCACGGGGGCCAGCAGCGGGATCGGCGAGGCCACCGCGAGACTCCTCGCGGCGCAGGGAGCCAAGGTCGTGCTCGGGGCGCGCAGAACCGACCGGCTCGACCTGGTGGCCGACGAAATGCGGGCCGGCGGTGCTCAGGTGCTCACGGTCGCCACGGACGTCACCCGTCGGGAAGACCTCCAGCGGCTCGTCGACCGCGCCGTCGACGAGTACGGCGCGCTGGACGTGCTGGTCTCCAACGCGGGCGTCGCCACCCTCGGCCCGGTGGCGGACGGCGACGTCGACGGGTGGTCGGCGATGATCGACGTGAACCTGCGTGGCGTGCTGTACGGCATCGCGGCGGCCATGCCGGTGTTCCGGAGCCAGGGCCACGGCCACTTCGTCACGACGGTGTCGACGGCGGGCCTCAAGATCGTGCCCACCATGGCCGCGTACGCGGCCACCAAGAATGCGGTGCGCACCTTCATGGAGGCGTTGCGTCAGGAGTCCACGGACGGAGTGGTGCGCACGACGTCCATCTCGCCGGGCTACGTCCGCACCGAGTTCCACTCCGAGGACTTCGGCCTCCCCGCGGACGCCGTAGCCAGGGCCATCGCCTTCGCCATCGAACAACCGCACGACGTCGAAATCGGCGACATCACCATCCGGCCGACCGTCCAGGGTTAGTCGCCCACGCGCGGTCCTCGATCGACGGTGGTGAACAGGCGGCCCACGTCGTCCTACCCTTCCGAACCCCCCGAACGGGCGATGGCACCGGCATTGCCAAGCGTTATCAATCACCCATGCATCCATGGCGTCTGCGCGACTTTCACGATGACGACTTCGACGACGTCATCTCCATCTGGGAACAGAATCGCCTTCCCGGTGAGCCTCTGCCCGCATTCGGCGTGTCCGAGGTGGTGACGGGCGCACGCGGCGGTCAGCCGTGTGTCGTCGCGGTCGTAGGCGACCAGGTCGTCGGGATGGCGGGTGGGCAGGTGCAGGGCGAACGCGCCTGGGTCACGATGATGGCGCTCGCCAGCCACTGGCGCGAACGAGGCATCGGCAGCGCGCTGCTGGCCGAACTCGAACAGCGCCTGCGGGTGGCCGGAGCGCGTCGCATCTCGGCAATGCTGCCGCCCAAGGCGACCGGCACGACCGCCTTGGTCAATTCCGGTTACGAGGAGCGAACCGGGCTGAGCTACTTCGAGAAGGTGGAGCATCTCGGCCCCACGGATGCTGGACTGCTCTCGGCGCTGGGCGCCCAGATGATCCCGCGCGGCCAATGGCACGACATGGCCGGGATGGAGGCCGAGAAGCTCGTCATCGAGCGACGCATCGTACTGCCGCTCGTCGAGCCCAATGCAGCTGCGGCGTATGGGGTTTCGCCACCGAAGGCGGTGATCCTGTTCGGGCCGCCCGGTACGGGGAAGACCAGTTTCGCCAAGGCGGTGGCGGGCCGACTCGGCTGGCCGTTCGTCGAACTCTTTCCGTCGCGGCTCGCCACCCCCGGGGTGGCGATGGCCGCCGCCCTGCGCGATGCGTTCGCTGCGCTGGCCGACCTCGATTCGGTGCTGGTGTTCATCGACGAGGTCGAGGAGATCGCCGGTTCGCGTTCGGGCAGCCCGACGGATCCGGCGCACGGCGTGACGAACGAACTGCTCAAGCTCATTCCGGTGTTTCGTCAGCACGGCGACCGGTTGTTGGTCTGTACGACGAACTCGGTGAGGTCGCTGGACTCGGCGATTCTGCGGCCCGGGCGATTCGACTACATCATCCCGGTCGGTCCGCCGGATGCGACGGCCCGTGCCGCCATCTGGGGCAGGTATCTCACCTCGCCGAGCGTGGACATCGGCGAACTGGTCGGTGCCAGTGCGATGTTCACGCCTGCCGACATCGAGTTCGCGGCGCGCAAGGGGTCCCAGTCGGCCTTCGAACGGGAGATCGAGCACCGGCGTGGTGAGCCCGCCCGTACCGAGGACTACCTCGCCGCGATCGCCGAGACCCGACCGACGCTGACCGACGTGATGCTGGCGGAGTTCGAGGAGGACATCGCCCACCGCACGCGACTGTGAACGAAGAAAGGAAACCTGCCGCCCGGGGGGTGGCGGCAGGTTTCCCTGGTCTTTCTCAGATGTCAGGCGGTGCCTATGCGGTGGCCTGAGCTCCCAGCGTCCGCTGGATGTCCGGGATCATCTGCTGCAACTGCTGTCCCCAGTAGCCCCAGCTGTGGGTGCCGGTGGCCGGGAAGTTGAACACACCGTTGGTGCCGCCCGCGGCGATGTAGTTGTCGCGGAAGGTCTCGTTGGTGCGCAACGTGAATCCTTCGAGGAACTGTGCCGACATCAGGTTGCCACCGTCGGTGCCCGAGTCCAGATCCGACGGCGTACCGGTGCCGCAGTAGATCCACACGCGGGTGTTGTTGGCGACCAGCTGGTTGATGTTGACCATCGGGTCGTTGCGCTTCCACGCCGGGTCACTCGAGGGACCCCACATGCTTTCGGCGTTGTAGCCGCCTGCGTCGTTCATCGCCAGCCCGATCAGCATCGGCCACCAGCCCTCGGACGGGTTCAGGAAGCCCGACAGCGACGCCGCGTAGGTCCATGCCTGCGGGTGGTAGATCGCATAGGTCAACGCGCTGCCGCCGGCCATCGACAGGCCGACGACGGCGTTACCGGCCTGTGAGACACCGTAATTGCTCTCGAGGAACGCGGGTAGTTCCTGGTTGAGGAACGTCTCCCACTTGTAGGTGTAGTTCTGGCCGTTGCCCTGCGACGGCTGGTACCAGTCGGTGTAGAAGCTGGACTGACCACCGACGGGCATCACCGTCGAAAGGCCGGACCCGTTGGTCCACTCGAACGCCGGGGTGTTGATGTCCCAGCCGCTGTAGTCGTCCTGCGCGCGCAGGCCGTCGAGGAGGTAGATGGCGTGCGGGCCGCCACCTTGGAACTGCACCCTGATGTTCCGGTTCATCGACGGGGAGAACACGTCCAGGTATTCGACCGGCAGCCCTGGTCGGGAGAATGCACCAGCAGTCGCCGACCCCCCGACGAAGCCGATCAACCCGGGCAGGGTCACCGCTGCCAGGAGTCCAACGACCATCCGGCGCAACCACGTACCACGAATCTTTCTGACCATCTTCATAACGGCAACAGACCGCCTCTCCTTTTGCATCTTTCGTGTCTTCAAGCAATCGCCGTTGCTTTGCGAGCGTCAGTGAATCACGCGGTTGTGGTTCATCCGGGGTGTCAACGCCGAGTTGTGACATCGCGGTTGGCTAACGATTCCGACTCGGCCCAGAGACCTTGGATGTCCATGGTGGCTGTGACCTGTGTGAATGAAGTGATTCGAGTGGTTACGCCGGGGTCGCCGATCCGACCGGTGCGACGCGGCGGGCATCCACGAAAGTGGGCGTCGTCACACCTCGCCCAACCTGCTGACTTGCAGTGATGGTGCGATCACCGCCGACGCGCGGCAGACACGCCATGGCGGGCGCTAATCGCGTCGATGACGAGCCGTACGGGACGTCATCCGAACCGGGCCACCGTCGAGCAATGCGCGCCGCGGCGAATCCAGCAAACGCCTCTAGTCGCCTGCCGCGGCCAGAGCTCTTCGCACGTCGTCGTTGCGCTCCTCGATGGTGCGGCCGATCTCCTGCAGCAGCAGGGGCTTTCGCAGCACCAGCTCCTCCATGTGCTCACGCGGGACCTGCAACACGGTGACCTCGTCGACTGCGTACGCGCCCGAGGTGACCGGCTCGCGCGTCAATGCGGTCGAGCCGATGAAGTCGCCCTCGTCCACCGTCCGGACCGGGACCATCGCCCCGTCCGCGCCCCTGGCGATCAGTCGCACCCTGCCGTTGACGATGAACGTCATGCGCGTGGGAATCTGGCCCGGAGACTGGATCGTCTCGTCGGCCCCGTAGCGGGTGATCCTTGAGTGGGCGAGCAGCGCCTGCTGATCGGAGTCGTTGAGCCGCAACGTCGGAGCCAGGATTCGCATCGACGTCGCCAACCGCTCCGGCGTCGAGAAGTCGTCATCGACGCCGTCGAGATGCAGTCCGGACCGACGGGCGGCGTACCAGACCCACCGCAGGAAGGTGGCCTTGGCGGCGGCGGCGTCCGCGGGGCTGCGCAAGGGAATCGACGTCGTGTACTCACCCGCCCCCGCGACCGCGCTGCTGGGGGTCGCACCAGGTCGCAGTTGGGGCAGGTTGCCCGCCACCTTTTGCAGCAGGTCACAGACGTCGTCGGGGGGGTCGTTCGGGCCGAATTCCGTGACGACCGAAAGGGTGTGCTCGCCTGCCGGTCTGCTGAGGTTGGCGAACGAGGCCGCTGCGAGCACCGAGTTCGGGATGATCTGCAACCCGCTGCCGGTGTCGATGTGGGTGGCACGCCAATTGACCTCGACCACACGGCCCCGCGCCGACGGCGTGTCCACCCAGTCGCCGATCTGGAACGGCTGCTCGAACAGCAGGAGCAGACCGGAGATGATCTGGCCGACCGAGTTCTGCAGCGTCAACCCCAGCACGATCGACGTGATGCCGAGCGCGGTGAAGAGGCCGCCGACGTTGGCGCCCCAGATGTAGGAGAAGATCATCGCGAGGCCGACCGCAATGACCACGAACCGCGCCACGTCGAGGAAGATGGACGGAATCCGCTTGCGCCAGGACCCTTCCGGTGCGCCGTGGAAGAGCGTGGCGTTCAGGCCGGACAGCACCAGCACCAGCAGAACGAAACCCAGCACGGTCGACACGATGCGAACCGGTGTGGCCTCGGCGGAGACCTGGGTCGCCTTGACGAGAAGAAGCAGCAGAGCCGCCAGCGGAAGGATGTAGTTGCGCACCAGGCTGACGGGACGGGCCAGCGTGCTGCCCCTGCGGGTGAGGGCGACGCGGACCTCGGTGAGCACCACCAAGCCGATCGGGAGCCCGACGGCCACGCCGAGTGCCCAGTAGAACCACGACGAATCGACGACCCTCGTCACGACTGCCGCTCCACCAGCCGCCAGATGGGTTGGGACTCACCGTCGACGGTCACCTCGCCGGCGGCGACGAACTGCCGGGTGTCGCGCATCGCGTCGTACACGTCCGACGTGACGTACACACCCGGCTGGGGCGAGCCGCTCTGCACCTGGTACGCGAGATCGACCGCTGAACCCCACATGTCGTAGGCCAGGCTGGAACGCCCGACGAGCCCACTGCTCACCCGCCCGGTGTCGATGCCTGCGCGCAACTGCAGCGAGTGCCCACCCTCGCTGTTGAACCGGTCGACGATGCGGTGCATCTCCAGCGCGAAGTCGACGGTGCGGCGTACGTTGTCGATGCGCGGCACGTTGAGCCCACAGCTGGCGAGGTAGCCGTTGCGGAGGGTGCGGACCCGCTCGATCCCCAGACTCTCTGCGGCGGCGTCGAACTGGCGGACCAATCTGTTGACGATGGCCAACGACTCCTCCGACGTCAGACCGGCCGACAACTCGTCGAGGCCGACGATGTCGGCGAAGATGACCGTCACGTCCTGGTGGTCCTGGGAGATGGTCTCCTCACCCTCGCGGTAGCGCGCGACCACCTGCTCGGGCATCAACGACAGCATGATGCGGTCGTTCTCCCGCCGCTGTTCGTTGAGCAGATCCTCCTTGATCGCCAGGTTGCGGCTCATGTCGTTGAAAGCGACTGTGAGATCCCCGAATTCGTCACGGGAGACGACGGGGATGGTCGTCCCGTAGTCACCGGAGCTGATCTGCTGGGCACCGCTCTCGAGACGGCGGATGGGCCGCACGAACAGCCGCGCCAACAACATCGCCGCGATGCAGACCACGAAGATGATCGCCACCGTCGACAGCACCAGGGTCCTGGTGAAGGCCGCTACCGGGGCGAACGCCTCGGATGTGTCGATCTTCGCGATCACGCTCCACCGCAACCCAGGAATGTCCGCGGGCGCGTAGGCCTGCAGCGTCTCGTGGCCGAGGTAGTCGTCGGCGATGAGCGTGCCACGCTGACCCTGCTGAGCGAACTTGGTGGCGTCGGTGGCGACGGGCTGCACCAGGGTGGTGCCGTGCTGCCGGATGGCGTCCTCGGCGACGTCGGGGGGCGTGCCTGCGGCGATGACGTCCCGCTTGTAGGCTTCCGGATCCTCGATGAACAGGCGCGAGTTGGATCGCATCAGATCGTCGGGACCGACGATGAACGTCTCGCCGGTGGCGCCCATGCCGGACTCCTCCCAACGACCCCCCATCGTCATCAGGGTGTTGATCTTGGAGATCGGGAACTGCAGCGCCAGAACGCCTTCGACGCGGCCCTGCGGTCCGACGGGTGAGACGAACCACGCGGTCGGCTCGTCGGCGGGTTGGTAGTCGCCGAAGTCGGTCAGCCCGACGTAGTCGACGTCGTTGGAGTCGAGCGCGGCCTGGTAGGCACCGGTCAGCGCACTACCCCTGAACGGACCGTTGACGATGTTGGAGCCCAGATCGACGCCCTTGTAGGCGGAGTAGACGATGTTGCCCCTGGTGTCGAGCAGCAGGGCATCCTCGAACTGGAACCGTGTGACGATCTCGCGGAAGAAGTCGTTGTACCGGGCGTTGGCCGCCGACCAGGCGCTGCCGTCCTGGGCGTCGTCGTACTTGATCGCCCTGTCCCAGTCGGCGGTCGGGGCGTTGTAGTCGCCGAACGGCACGGTGTAGTTGGCCTGCAGGTAGCGCTCCGCCGGCGAGGAGGGGACCAGCGCATTGACGTCGATCTGCCGACCCGTCTGCGCGGCTTCGTCCTTCGCGAACCGCTGGGCGTAGTAGTCGAATAACGCTTGTTGCTGAGCCGGGGTCGTCGTCGAGGTGCCGAGTTGGTCGAAGGCCGTCGTGAAGGCCTCGATCGCCTGGGTGGCCGTGGATCCCCGCGAATACACCACCAGTGAGTTCTTGAGGTCCGAGATCCCGGCCTGCAGCTGGCGGCTCTGCGACTGCCTGATCTCGGTCAACCTGTCGAACACCGACGTGCGCAACGAGTTGCGGCCGGACTGGTAACCGATTGCTCCGACCACCGCGGCGGACAGGATGCTCGTCAGGAGCAGCATGACCAGAAGCTTGGACTGGATGCTCACCCGCGACATCAAACGACGACGGCTCCGCTTGGCGGATTCGGGCGAGGGAGCAACGTCGACCCGCTGGTCGTCTTGCGTGAAGGTCGTCATCGGATGCATAGACTAGCTCGCAAAACGCGCTGGTCGGCGCTAGTTCAAAGGAATGTCGCGCCGTCCTCGACAACAGGCGGACCGTGCGGCACCGTGAAGGGATGTCCGATCCCTACGATTTGGCCCGCTTCGTCGAGGCGCAGGACCGCGGCGGCACGTACGAGACCGCGGCTCGCGAGCTGCGCTCGGGACGCAAGCAGTCGCACTGGATGTGGTTCGTCTTTCCGCAGATTCACGGGTTGGGACACAGCGCGCTCGCCGTCGAGTACGCCATCGGCTCGCGCGACGAGGCCGTCGCCTACCTGGCGCACGACGTGCTGGGACCGCGGCTGCACCGATGCGCGCGGCTCGTGGTGGCGTCCGGCGCCGTCAGTGCCAAGGCGTTGATGGGGTCCCCCGATGACCTCAAGCTGAAGTCGTCGATGACGTTGTTCGCCGAGGTGGCCGACGACGACGGGGACTTCGCGGCGGTGCTGGAGCAGTACTACGGTGGCGAACGCGACCAGGCGACCATCGGGAAGCTGTGACTAGACGGTCAGTACGGCCCATCCGTGGGGCTCGACGTCGATCCGATCGGTGACGTCCTCGGCGGGCACGCCGGATCCCGCGACGACGCGGCCACTGCCGATACCGAAGTCGGACAACGACTTCGAGAGGGGAGCGTCGTCGACGTTCAGCGCGACGACCAGCGAGCCCGCGTCCGACGAGGTCCGGTAGACGTACTGCCGGTTCGTCAGGTGCAGTGCCGTGGTCCGTGCGCCGTGCAGCCACGGATGTCGACGCCGTAACCCGATCAGGTGCTGGTGAAGACGAAACGCGTCGTGGCCCAGGTGCTCGGATTCAGCTGGGGTCGAGGGGAATTCCGGCCGCACGGCGTCGTCGCCGCCGAACCGCTCCTCCTTGACGCCGCGGTAGGCCCATTCGTCACCGGCGTACACGCTCGGCGTGCCGCCGATGGTCATCACCAGCGCCAGCGCGTGGCCCACGTGCCGTTCGTCGTCGAGCCTGCTCGCGATGCGGGTGACGTCGTGGTTGCCGACGAACGTCATCGGTACGAATGTGTCGAGGAACTCGTCGTGCCGCGTCAGCGCATGGTCGAGCTCGTGGAAGTTGGCGTCGTTCAGACTGCTCCAGGTCGCCTTCCACAGCTCGTACTGCGTCACCGAGTCGAACGTCGACGCGGCCACCGTGGCTGCGTAGTCGCCGTGGATGACCTCGCCGACGAACCAGGCATCGGGGAACTCGCTGCGTACCCGGGGCAGGACCTGGGCCCAGAACGCGTCAGGCACCGCGTAGGCGGCGTCCAGTCGCCAACCGTCCGCGCCGCGGCGCAGCCAGTGCAGCATGACGTCGACCACGTAGTCGACGACCTCGGGGTTGCGATGGTTCAGCGTGATGAGCCCGTCGTGGCCCTCGAAGGTGGCGAAACCGTTGCGGCCCTTGCGGAACCACGAATCGTCGCCACCGGCCAGCGCATCCTGATAGCGGCCGAAGGCCGAGCCGACGTGGTTGAACACACCGTCGAGCAGGATTCTCAGGCCGCGCCCGCGGGCCTCGGCGACGAGGTGGTCGAAGTCCGAGTCGTCACCGAGACGGGGATCGATCGCGTAGTGGTCGACGGTGTCGTAACCGTGTGTCTGGGAGGCGAAGACCGGGCCCAGCGCAATACCCGAGGCACCCAGTTCCAGCGCATGGTCGAGCCACGCCGCGATCCGGCGCAGTCGGTGCTCGTCGACCGTGGGCGGCGGGTCGGCGGGAAAGGCTCCCACGAAGCCCAACGGGTAGATCTGCCACCAGATCGCGTGCTCGACCCACGTCGGATCGGTCGCGGACGAGCGCTCGCGCGAGGACCCTGTCATCGCTTGAAGGTCAGTTCGTACATCGCCTTCATCTCCTCGGCGAGTTCGGGCGCCGGGCCGTGGACATCGACACCGGGCGCAATGGTCGAGATCGGCAGCGGTGCCACCGGTGATGCGGACACCCCCCACACCTGCAGCCACCCGACCATCTGCGCGGTGGACGCGGCGTACACGATGCGCCCAAGGCCTACCCAGGCGTGGGCGGCCGCACACATCGGGCAGTGTTCGCCCGAGGTGTAGACCGTCGCTCCCGCCCGTTCGTCTGGCGTGAGATGCGACGCGGACCAGCGGGCGATCTCGAACTCGGGATGCCGGGTCGCATCCCCACCGAGCGGACCTTCCTTGGTCCGGTTCCTGTCCTCGACGCGGACCACGCCGTTGGCGTCGACGAGCAGCGAGCCGAACGGCTCGTCGCCGGCTTCCAGGGCCTCCCTGGCCAGTTCCACGCAGCGGCGCAGGTATCCGAGGTCGGCATCGCTGATCACCACAGCCGGAGTGTACGCAGCCGAGGGTGTCTGCCTCCGGCGCGTGAGCGGATAGCAGGCCAGTCCGAGGAACAACGCACAGAGGTGCCCGAGATTGGTGAAGTCGAGTCGGAGCAGCAGCGCACCGCCGATGACCCCGACCGCCACGGCGAGGTAGCCCCACCGCCAGCGCTTCGGCACGCGGTAGAACAGCACCCCGACGATGCCGACGACGAAATAACTCACGCCGACGTCGCGCGCGTCGATGAGGCGCGACGACGCTGCCGCCCGCTGAATGCTCCAGTACAGGTAGCCCTCGCTGAGGTACGTTGCGCCGACGTGACACACCAGGCCGACGACCGCCCAGCGCAGGTGCCCGAGCCACCGTTCGGCAGGCGCCAGGAAGATCGTGAAGATCAGCAGGTAGGGCCACCAGTAGCGGCCGTCGATCCACAGCAGGCTCTGGAACAGCACGCGCAGGGGATCGGATGCCAGGTGGTGCAGATTCGTCGACGTGGACTGCAGCAGCGTCCGCAGGATCCGCTCGGTCAGCTGATGCTGCACCAGGGTCGTGGCCAATAGCACCGCCAGCCAGGCGTAGGTCAGGGGCGCGCTGCGCACGTAGCCGCGCACCTGGTCCCACACACGGTTCACGTTCACCGACGATAGAGAACCACCCGCCGCGATCGGTCCGACACGCTGGCCGAGTCGGGTTCGGTGTGTGCGCGGCCGAGCTCTTCTCCGACCACCTGGTGGGCCACGCCCTCAGCTACAGCAGCCGTCGTCCGGCAGGTCGAGCCGGCACGCGCACGACGCCAGGATCGGCACGTCGGCCCTGGCCCGCGCGAGCTCCAGCTGCTGACCGATGATGGCTGCTTCGTCGTCGCGCCCCAACCTGGTCAGGCATTCGTGATACCCGTGCAGGCTCCACACGTTGCCGGGGTGCTGACATGGCCGGCTCAGCGTGGGGTCGAGCCCGAGGTCGGCGGCATACACGGCGGTCGCCTCCTCAACGCGCCCCTGCTCGAGGAGCAGCGCCCCGAGAGCGTGGCGGGTCGGCTGCATCCAGCCCCACGGTTCGTCGTAGGGCAGTGCGTCGTCGAGTTCGACTGCGCGCCGCAAACTTTCGAAGGCTTCGTCGAATCGTCCTTCACGGTAGGCGATTTCGCCGTCCAGCATGGCGGCGGCGACCGCGAGGATGTCGCGACTGGTGTTGTTGAACAGGTACCTGCTGTCCGGGATGGTGGCGTAGGCGGCGGTGAAGGACTCGCGCTCGGCGTGCGCCTGCGCCAGTTGCCCCTTGGCCGCATGCGCGACGCCGCGTCCGTAGTGGATGGTCGCCGCCGTCGTGCAGTAGAGGCCGGCGTCGTCGGGCAGCGGGTGGGCGACCAGTTCGTCCCATCGCCCGAAACGGATCAGCACGTGCACCCGCAGGGGGACGAACGCCTCGAGCCAGTCGGCCATCGGCGGTGACTCGATCGCCAGCAGTTCCGGTGTCAGCTGTTGGGCGAGCTCGTCGGAGGCCTGCAACGCGGGCTCGTACCGACCCTCGAACATCGCTGAGTACACGATGAAGTGGAGGTCGTGGGCCCGGTAGAGCGAATAGAAGTTCAGCGGCCCCGCGCGGTCGACGAACTTCCGGTCCGCTTGCACCGCAGCGATGTTCGCGTCGATCGAGCTCCGGTAGTCGCCGCACAGCACGTCGATGTGGCTGGGCATGTGCTGAAGGTGCCCGGCGTCGGGGACCAGGCCGCGCAGCAGATCCGCGGCAGGCAGCGCGTCCTCGGGGCGAGCCGACATCTCCATGGCGTGCAGGTACAGATGGAGGACGCCGGGGTGCCTGCGGCCTGCTTCGGTGGCGAGCGCGGTGTCGAGGATGCGCTTCGCCTCGAGAACCCGCGAGCCCGGCGCAGGCTCGCCGGTGCCGGTATCCCACAACGCCCACGCCGTGACGTTCATCAACGCGTCGGCTGCCAGTGCCTGCACGTCGGTGTCGTCCGGATACGCCCGTGCGAGTGCTGCCATCGCGTCGGCGTAGCCGCTGTGGCCTGCCGTCAGCGCCTCGGAGTCCGTGGCGTCACCGGTGGGGAAGCGCGCGGTGAGTGCCTCGATCAGACCCCGCTCGACGGCGGACGCCCGGCCCTTGCTTGCGAGCCCGAGTTCCATCCGCGCCCGGGCCAGCGACACGGTCAGGTCGACGGGATCGAAGGCCTCCCACGCCTTGTTGTAGTTGGGCCCGATGGCATACGCGATGCCCCAGCGGGCGACGGCGAGGTCGGGGTCCAATGCCAGCGCCCGCTCGAAGCAGAGGATCGACTCCTCGTGGTTGAACGCGTACGCCCAGACCACGCCGCGATCGAACCACAGCTGGGCCTGGGCGGACGGTGTCTCAATCGACCGGTGAAAGGACCCGAGGTCGTAGTAGGGCTCGGCCTCCGTCTGCCCTGCGGACGCGATACTGGTCATGACGGGCACG
>JAOPUT010000341.1 GCA_025963385.1 Mycobacterium sp. | reverse complement strand
AAGCTCGCGCTGAACGGTTATATCGAAGCCCAGTTGGAGAATGCGTTCGAGATGGCGTTCAAGGGCGAGGAAGTGAGCATGGGTTCACCGGAGCACGCCGCTGCGGTGGCGGCCGCGCGCAAGAAGTGATGCCCACTGCCTCGCCGAACGTGAGCCCACTGCAAAACTCCGGCTCGGAGTCGCAGTGGCGTCAGACTGGGCGGGAGACGGCGACCGCTGGGCGTAGCTAGCGCTCGGAGTCGACCTCGTTGCGCAGCAGGTACTTCTGAACCTTGCCCGACGCGGTTCGCGGGAAGGTGTCGACGATGCGCAGTTCCTCGGGCCACTTCGGTTTGGCCATGCCGATTCCGGCCAGATGTGCCACGAGATCGCCCAGGGTGGGCCGCTCGGACGCGGTCGGCGCGACGAACGCGATCGCCCGCTCGCCCGTCTTCTCGTCGGGTACCCCGACGACGGCCACCTCCCCTACCCCGGGACATGTCAGCAGTGCGTTCTCGACCTCGGCCGGCGAAATGTTGTATCCGTTGCGGATGATGAGATCCTTGGCGCGCCCGGTGATCGCGAGATGCCCTGCCGCGTCCAGGATTCCGATGTCGCCGGTGGCAAGCCAGCCATCGGCGTCGAAGGAGCCCGCGTTCTCCCCCGCGTCGAGGTATCCCGCGCTTCGGTCTGGGCCCCGGCTGTAGATCTCGCCCTCGACGCCAGAGGGCGCACGGGAGCCGTCGGCCAACGTGACGACCACCTCGACACCGGGAAGCAACGTGCCGTCGGTCGATCGGCGCTGCTCGGCGGTGTCGGAGACGAGGCTGCTACTGATGGTCGGATGCTCGGTCGAGCCGTAGGACCGCAGCACGGCGACACCGCGGGCGGCGGCCTTGTCGACCAACGCCTGAGGCACGATGGAGCCACCGAGGACCACATACCCCATTCGCTCGGCGATCTCGTCGCTGAAGCCGGGGTGATCGATGAGCGCGGAGAGAAAGACCGCGGCCCCGCCACCCGGCGCCAGACCCTCGCGGGCGCACACGTCGAGGATGAAGTCGATGTCGAAGGAATCGACGTAGTTGATCGGCTCGCCCCGATGCAGCGGTGCCAGAAGCCCCATGGTCATGCCCGCGGCGTGAGCGATCGGTGAGGCCATGATCTGCGGGGTTGCGCCGCGCGGGACCATCACTCCCAAGTGATGGCGTATCTCGGCGCCCAACGACCGGTGGGTGTGGACGACTGCCTTCGACCGTCCGGAGGTGCCGGAGGTGAACGCGAACAGGCACGGCCCATCAGGGGCCGCCGCGACCGTCCCGCTGAGTGGGGCGATGTCGATCACCTCGCCGAAGCCGATCGCGTCGGGCACCGGCGGACTGCCGCAGAGGACGACGGTCTGCAGCGACGGCATCTCGGCACGTGAGTCTCGGAATTCCTCGAGGTAATTCCGGCTGCCGTGCCGGGCGGTCGTGACGAGCACCGAAGCGCGCGTGCCATTCACGATGTCGATGAGTTCCCTGCGGCCGTAGAAACCCGCCACCGGTACCAGCACCGCGTTCAGTGCGGTGACACCCAGAAACGTCGCCGCGGCTTCCACGCTGTTGGGCAATTGATAGACCACCCGGTCACCCGATCGGACGCCACGGGCACGGAGGCCGGCGGCGACTCGCCGTGAGAGGACGTCCAACTGCCCGAACGTCAGCTCCCGCGGCGTCGTCTTCGACCACAGCCGGACGGTCTGTCCGGGGTACGCGCGAAGGTCCGCGGAGAGCAACGCACTCAACGACGAATCGTCCCAGAAACCTTCGTCGAGGTAGCGTCGCCGGAGGTCATCCGGCAACGGTGCCGGTACGACGTGGAACGACATGCATCAGTCCGGCGGGATGATGACGCTGATGTCCTCCAGCTTGACGACATCTCCGTCGCTGTAGCCCAATTCGAGCAGGATCGACCGGTTGTGCTGACCGCGGACGCAGGGCAGCGCGACTCGGCCGGGCGTCTCCGAGAACGAGACCGGGGGTGCGGCACGGGTGATCTCACCGAACAGCGGATGCTCGACCGCGACGGTCAGACCCGTCTCCCGGAGGACGGGGTCATACGAGGTGAAGACGGGCTGACCCTTCATGTTCACCTCGACGCAGCCGACGCCGACCGCTCCGAGGACGGCCTCCCACTCGCGGGCCGACGCATCACGGAAGCGGCTGCCGAGCAACTCTACCAACTCGTCGTCGTGCTCGGCGCGCACCGAACCCGGCGTGAACCGGTCGTCGCCCGCCATCTCCGCCAGGCCCATCGCCTCGAGCAGCGACGCGAATTCTCGATCCGTCTTCACCGTCAGGCACACCCAGCCATCACCGTTTGCTTCGTACACTCTGTCCAAGGCACTGGTGCCATAGTATTCGCTGTCGCACAAGGCAATTGGCGGCTTGCCGTCGTAGCGGCAGAAGTCATCGGAGTATGCCCAAGCATTTCCACCGATCATCGACGTACGCAAGAACTGACCCTGCCCCGTCCGCTGCTGGTGATACAACCCCAGTGCCATCGCCGCGAGCACGACGAGCGCTGCGTTGCTGTCGCCGTCGGTGATCTGGGTCAGGTGCGGGAAGACCACCGCCTGCAACTCCATCACGCTGAAGCCATCACTCTGGGCGGGGTCGGTCCAATAGCCGACCTGGCGACCGAAGCTGCCCGCGACCGCTTGCGCCGCCTGCGCATATAGCGCGCGATGTGCATACGGACCGTCGGTGCCGTAGCCGGCCGCGTGTACGTAGAGCAGTCGGGGGTTGAGCGCCGTTAGTTCGTCGTAGCCCAAACCCATTCGATCGGCTACGCCGGCGCGAAATCCCGTCACGAATGCGTCCGCTTGGGCGGCGATCTGCTGAGCTATTCGACGACCTTCCTCCGTGCGCAGGTCGATCGAGATGCTCTCCTTGCCTGCAGTCGACTTGTTGCTCGCCACCTCCGGGCCGAACGATCTCCGGTATGGATCACCTTTGCCGTCTTCGATTTTGATGACGCGCGCGCCAAGGGCCGCCAACATGGCAGTGGCGTAGGGCATGGCGTAGAAGCTGCCGAACTCGACGACGGTGATACCGGCGAACGGGTGTGCCGGGGCTTGCCCGGCAGGCGACGGGAACTCATGTGGCGTGAAGGACCCGTGGTTGCTGCCAACGCGTGGCGCCGATCGATCCACGACGATCGGGGTCTTGTCGAAGTGACCGACGGGACCAATCTCGTGAATTTTCCCGTGCACGTCGTCGTCGACGACGATGACATCGCCGTTGTGCACGATCTGCGGGTGGGCGA
>JAOPUT010000334.1 GCA_025963385.1 Mycobacterium sp. | reverse complement strand
GACCTCGACTACGTGCGTGAGCAGATCAAGCTGTGGGAGGCCGCAGGCGTCACGATGATGGTGATCGGCGCGCGATCGCCCGAGCAGATCCGCGAGCTCGCCACCCTGGTGTAGTTCTCCCGTCCGCTGGAGTTTCGGGCGCGCCGCTGTAGACACTTTCTTGCAACTGTCTAGAACCCGTTCTAGATTCGGCGTGTGACCGAGCACACCATCGCAGGATCCGTCGTGAAGACGCCGGTGAAGATCCGCAGCGCGACGCAGCACATGGCGATGTTCTCGGTCGATGCGGACGCCGCCCAGCGCATGATCGACTACAGCGGCCTGCAGGTCTGCCGCTACCGCCCCCGCCGCGCGGTCGTCGTGCTCATGCTCATGCACTACCTCGACGGAGACCTCGGCCAGTACCTCGAATACGGCACCAACGTGATGGTCAACCCGCCGGGATCACGGGCCACCGGCCTGAAGGCACTGCAGGCCGCGGGCGCCTTCATCCACCACCTTCCCGTCGACCAGTCCTTCACGCTCGAGGCGGGACGGTCCATCTGGGGTTATCCGAAGGTGCTGGCGGACTTCACCATTCGATCCTCGGGTCGCTCCGCTCCTGCCCGCCGTATCCGCGGCGGGCAACGTTTCAGCTTCGACGTCGAGGTCGACGGTCAGTTCGCCGTCGGCATGGACTTCAAGCCCGGGCTCTCCGTACCGTCGGCGTTCACGTCGAAGCCGCAGATTCACCCCACCTACTCGCACCTCGACGGGGTCACCCGAGAAACCGCAGGGGAGATGACGCTCTCGGGGGTCCGCTACCGTCCGCGTGGGGCGACGGTCCGTCTCGGCCAGCATCCCTATGGACGCGAGCTCGCGTCGCTCGGATTTCCGAAACGGGCCCTGATTTCGAGCTCTGCTGAGAACGTGGAGATGACGTTCGGCGATGCCAAGGAGATTGTGTGACAACCGTTCTGCCCCAGGGCACCAGGCCCGACGTCGACTTCACCGACGGGACCTTCTATGCCGACGGCGGCGCGCGCGAGGCGTACCGGTGGATGCGGGCCAACCAACCGGTGTTCCGTGACCGCAACGGGTTGGTCGCGGCGGCCAGTCATCAGGCGGTGCTCGACGCCGAGCGCAATCCGGAGCTGTTCTCCAACACCGGCGGCATCCGGCCCGAGACCCCCGGCATGCCCTACATGATCGACATGGACGATCCCGCACATGTCTTGCGACGCAAGCTCGTCAACTCCGGCTTCACCCGCAAGCGCGTGATGGACAAGGTGCCGTCGATCGCCACGCTGTGCGACACGCTGATCGACTCGGTGTGCGAGCGAGGAGAGTGCGACTTCGTCCGCGACATCGCCGCACCGTTGCCGATGGCGGTCATCGGCGACATGCTCGGCGTGCTGCCCGAGGAGCGCGGCATGCTGCTGGAGTGGTCCGACGACCTGGTCACCGGGCTGAGTTCCCACATCGACGAGCTGACCGCGCAGAAGGTGATGGAGGCGTTCGCCGCCTATACCGCGTTCACGATGGACATCATCGGGAAGCGGCGTGCCGAGCCCACCGAGGATCTCTTCTCGATCCTGGTCAACGCGGAGGTCGAGGGCCAGCGCATGGCCGACGACGAGATCGTGATGGAGACGCTGCTGATCCTCATCGGTGGCGACGAGACCACGCGTCACACCCTGTCCGGCGGCACCGAACAGCTCATCCGCCACCGCGACCAGTGGGAGCGTCTGGTCGCGGATGAGCGCTCGCGCGAAGACCATGTCGGACGCACCGAAGGCCTGCTTCCCGGCGCGATCGAGGAGATGTTGCGTTGGACGTCGCCGGTGAAGAACATGTGTCGCACGCTGACTGCGGACACCACCTTCCACGGCACCGACCTCCGCAAGGACGAGAAGATCATGCTGATGTTCGAGTCCGCCAACTTCGACGAGGCGGTCTTCGGTGACCCAGAGAGCTTTCGCATCGACCGAAGCCCCAATGGTCACTTGGCATTCGGGTTCGGGTCGCACTTCTGCCTCGGTAACCAGCTGGCCCGCCTCGAGCTGTCGATGATGACCAAAAGGGTATTGAGGCGGCTGCCCGACCTGCGGTTGGCCGACGACGCGGCAGTGCCGTTGCGCCCCGCCAACTTCGTCAGCGGCCCCGAGGCGATGCCCGTGGTGTTCACGCCGACGGCGCGTGTGCTCGACTGACCGATGACCGGCCGCCGCGATCGCTAGGATCGTGGGCATCATGCCGGACGAATTACGAAGGCTCTCACCGGGCATCAAGCCGCTGCTGGTGCTCAGCAAGATCCGCGGCATCCTCGACGCCTTCACGTTGGCCAAGCCGGCCTTGACGTTGGGCGAATTGCGTTCTGCCACCGGCTTTCCCACCTCGACGGTGCAGCGGTTGGTGGCCAACCTGGTGGCCGAGGGCTTCCTGGACCGGGACGGCGACCGTTACCGCATCGGCGCGACGATGGCGTACTGGGCGGCTCCGGCGAGTCGCGGCATCGATCGGTCGCAGGCGGTGACACCTGCGCTGCAGGAGCTGCGCGAACTCACCGGCGAGACGGCGTGCTTCTTCGTCAGGGAGGGTCCCCATCGGGTGTGCGTGGCGATGGTGGAGACCGCCCATGCCATCCGCCGGGAGATGCATGTGGGGAAAGTCGTTCCGCTGCAGGCGGGTTCGGCCGGGCGGGTACTGATGGCATGGGACGACGATGCACTGCAATCGGTGCTGTCCGGCCCGCTCGAGCCGTTCACCGAGTTGTCCGTCACCGATCCGGAGGCGCTGCGCGCCGACGTCGAGAGGGTTCGGCGCCAGGGTTGGTCGTACACCGAGGGGGAGCGCGACGAGGGCGCGGCGGGTCTGTCGGCGCCGGTGTTCGACGGTCAGGCCCACCTCGTCGGCGCCATGACGATCAGCGGGCCGATGTCGCGGGTGACCAGACCGTTGGCCGAGGAATGGGCCGACGATCTGGTCCGCTCGGCGGAGACGGCCACGCGACTGCTCGGTGGCCGGCTTCCGTACTGAGCCGACGCCGTCAGACCGGGTTGATCGCCTCGAGATTGCGGCGCGTGGTGCGAGGCCCGATCCAGGCGATGGCGGCGGTCGCGATGGCCAGCGCGATGAGGACGACGGTGAACATCGCAGCGGCACCATAGGTGTCGAGCACCGGGATCAGGATGAACGGCAACGCACCGCTCGACAGCCGCGACAGCGAGTAGGTCCAGCCGACGGCGGTCGCGCGCACGTCGGTCGGGAAGATCTCGGCCTGGTAGACGTGGTACACGTTCGAGAACACGTTGCTGGTCGCCGTCGTGAGGAAGCCGAACGTGACGATGAGCGCCGTGTTGTCGACGGTGGCGAACAACAACCCGAAGGCCGCCATCGCCGCAATCGTCGCCATCAGCAGGTACTTGCGTTCGAACCACTTCAGCAGCGGCACCGACAGGGCCGAGCCCACGGGATAGCCGATGTACGACAGCGCGGTGAACAACAGCGACGACGTGACGTCATAGCCCCGGCTGACCAGTACCAAGGCGGCCAGTGTGCCGAAGCCGTAATAGCCGAACGACTGGAAGACGTGGAACACGGCAAGCATGCCAAGGCGCTCGCGGTACGGCGAAACCGACAGACGCTGAAGCGGTTTGGTGACCTTGACCGGCTGTGACGAGGCGGACGGATCGGCTTCGGGTTCGGGGTCGACCTGCGTCGGTTCGGTGCCCTTCTCGAACGCGCGCAGTGCCTCTCTAGCCTCGTCGTCGCGCCCCACACCCGCCAGCCAGCGCGGCGATTCGGGCAGGCCGCGCCGCATCAGCATCACGATGACGGCACCCACGGAGCCGATCACCAGCAAGATCCGCCACCCCGGAACGCCGAACAGGTCGTGCTCGGTCAGCCCCAGCGAGAGGAAGCCGAGCACGGGTACCGCGACGAACGAGCAGGTATACGCCCACGCCGCCAACCGGCCGCGGTGCGACTTCGGCAGGACGTCGGACAGGTAGGCGTCGGCGACCGGATACTCCGCGCCGACGCCGACCCCGGCCAGAAACCGCGTGACGACGAGGAACCACGGGGTGGGGGAGAACGCGCCGATTAGCGTCCACAGCGAGAACCAGATCAAGTTGAACAGGAATGCGCGTCTGCGCCCGATCCTGTCGGCGAGCCGGCCCAGCGCGGCGGCGCCGATGAACATCCCGAGGAACGACGATGCGAGAAGCAGCTTCAGGGTCGTCCCGCTGAGGTCGTACTGCGTCTTCAACGTCGCACTGATGGTGCTCGACAGAAAGATCTCGTACATCTCGAAGAACAGCCCGAGGCCGATGGCGACGACCACCTTGCGGTGCATCGGGCCCACCGAGAGGTGGTCGAGTCGCTGGCCGATCTCGGTCAGCAGCGTCTTGTTGGTCTGGGACACGGTAGCCATCTTTCGCTCTCCTCGGCCAGGTCCGCGGGGCGGACCCCGGTGGACCACTCAGTAGTTTTCAGCTCACTATGTGAGCGACCATACGCACGATGGATAAGAAGTGGCAAGCATCACAACCTTGTCACATCGTAAGTTGAGATGCACAATGTGGTTTATGACTGACGCGACCAATGTTGTCCCGGGACCGCTCCACGGGGTGCGCGTGCTGGAACTTGGCAACTACATCGCGGCGCCGACGACGGGCCGCCTGCTGGCCGACTTCGGCGCCGAGGTGATCAAGGTGGAACGCCCGGTGACAGGCGATGAACTGCGAAACTGGCGGCTCTACGCAGGTACCACATCGATGCTCTTCCGCACCGTCAACCGCAACAAGAAGTCGGTGGTCGTCGACCTGAAGTCCGCCGAGGGTCGAGACGTCGTGCTCGACATCGCCAGACACTGTGACGTCGTGCTCGAGAACTTCCGTCCCGGCACGTTGGAGCGCTGGGTTCTCGGTCCAGAGGACCTCGACGCCGTGAACGACCGCATCGTGGTGGTCCGTATCTCGGCGTTCGGGCAGACCGGCCCGATGGCGGGCAGGCCTGGCTTCGCCGCCGTGGCCGAGGCGGCAGGCGGGCTGCGCCACCTGGTCGGTGATCCCGACCGGCCGCCGTCCAGGGTGGGAGTGTCGATCGGTGATTCGATCGCGGGGCTGTACGGCGCCTTCGGTGCGGTGATGACGCTCTTCGCGCAGGGGCGGTCGGCCGCGCCGGTGACGTTGGAGCAGCGCGTGATCGACGTCGCCCTCAACGAAGCCGTTCTGTCGATGATGGAGTCGCTGGTCCCCGACCACCTGGCCTACGGCACCGAGCGCCAGCGCACCGGCGGCCGCATGGAGGGCATCGCGCCATCCAACGCCTACGAGTGCTCCGACGGTGCCAGTGTCGTGGTGGCGGGTAACGGTGACGCGATCTTTCGGCGCTACATGGCGGTGATCGGTCGCGAGGATCTCGGCGAGCGCCCGGATCTGCAGACCAACGCCGGCCGGTGGGAGGCCCGCGACGAACTGGACGACGCCATCGGCGCCTGGACGTCCACGCGATCCCGCGACGACGTGCTGGCCTCGCTCGGTGACGCAGGCATCCCGGCGGGCCCAATCAACACCGCCTCGGACATCTGCGCAGACGAGCAACTGCTGTCGCGCAACATGATTCAGTACTTCGACGTGGACACCGGCGCGGCGGAACCCAAGCGAGTCGGCTTCACCGGCGTCGTGCCCGTCATCGGCGGTCGATCGCGGTCGATCGAGGCGGTGGGACCCGACCTCGGTCAGCACACCGCCGAGGTGCTTGCCGGCCTCGAGCGGCGGCAGGCGGTGGTCCAATGACGCCGACCCAGCTGCGCGACGTCACCCTGCGGGATGGGTTGCAGCTCACCGGAAAGACGCTCGGCACGGACCGCAAGGTGGCAATCGTCAGGGCACTGTTGGAGGCGGGCGTGCCTCAGCTCGAGGTGGGTTCCATGGCGCGGCCGGACCTCGTCCCGCCGATGGCGAACACCGTCGAGGTGCTCGAGGCATTGACGCCCACCGAACTCGACCGGTGCTGGGTGTGGGTCGCCACGCCCCGCCACGTCGAGCGGGCGGCTGCCGCCGGAGCCCGCCACTTCCAGTACTGCCTCTCGGCATCCGATGCGCACAACCAGGCGAACATCGGCCGACTCACCGACGCCAGCCTGGCGGCGATGCCCGAAGCGATCGCGGCCGCGAGGGCGGTCGGCGGCACCGTCCAACTGTGCATCGCCACCGCGTTCACGTGCCCATTCGACGGGCCCGTCGACCCGGACGTGGTCCGGCGCATCGTGGCGGACGAACGTGCTTCCGAGGCAACGGAAGTCGTATTGTGCGACACGTTGGGACAGGCCGTGCCCACCGAGGTCGCCGCGCTGGTCTCGAGCGTCGCGCAGCGTGACGGCAGGCCGATCGTGTTCCACGGGCACGACACCTGGGGTCTGGGTGTCGCCAACAGCTTGGCGGCCATCTCGGCGGGAGCAGGCACCGTCGACGGATCGCTCGGTGGCCTCGGCGGCTGCCCCTTCGCGCCCGGCGCGGGCGGCAACACGCCCACCGAGGATCTGTTGTTCGCGATGCGGCCGTCGTGGTTCCGTCCCGCCACGTTGGCCGAACTGCTGGGCATCGCCGACGGGGTGCTGGCCGAACTCGGGGAGCCCAACCGGTCACGTACCGCCGACGGGGCCCGCAGTACGACGACGGCGTTCCCGTGGGCGCTGTCCGCGAGCGCGCTCAACGAGCGGCTCTGAGGGCATTCTCGATGCGGTGTCGGATCGTTGCGGGAGTGTCCTCCGCGGTGACCCGGACGACGATCCATCCGAGTTCCCTGAGAAGTTCGGTACGTCTGATGTCGTAGGCGAGTTGGCGCCGATCGGTCCAGTGGTGGTCGCCGTCGTACTCGATGGCGACCTTCAGGTCGGCCCAGCCCATGTCCACTCTCGCCACGATCTGGCCGAACTGATCGATGACGGGAATCTGTGTCTCCGGCCGTCGGAATCCGGACCGAACGATGAGCAGTCGCAATGACGTCTCGCGTGGAGATTCTGCGCCTGGATCGACGAGGTCGAGAGCCGCAGCAGCTCGGCGAGATCCCTTGTGACCCTGGTACCGCGAGGCCAGGTCCTCGACGTCGGCGATCTTGGTTCTGGTGGCGCGCAACAGCGCATCGATCGAAGCCACCGCAGGGTCAAGCGGATGGCGGCGAGCCAGGTCTAGAGCGGTGCGAGCGGCTGTCGTCACCCGCATGCCGTCAATGAGCTCGATCTCGTCGTCGGCGATCATGTCGGCCCAGGTGCGAATCCCGTTGGGGCTGTGTCGATTGGCGTAGAGCATCTCGGCGGGCGCGCGGTCGTCCTGCCACTTGGCCCCGTGCACGGCGGCGGCCGACCGTCCGGCCATTACCCCTCGGCGCCGCGACCACAGCCATGCCGCTTTCGCCCGTTGGCGAGCGTTCACGTCTGCACCCGTCGCCACGTAGACCCCGGGGTAGACGCTGGTGAACCGGCTGCGCAACCGGTGGCGGGTCAGCTGGCCCGCGTCGATTGCTTCTCGCCCGATGAACGGCGTCTCCATGGAGGGAGTGTGCCGAGGACCACCGACACCATCGCGTTCGTGAATCCGTGGCGGAAATTGGGCCGTAAACCCGCCCACGCTTCACAAACGCGGCCGGGAGCCGGGGCCGGCTACTTCATCTGGAAGTTGGGTGCCCGCTTCTCCTTGAATGCCAGCGGGCCCTCCTTGGCGTCCTGACTTAGGAACACCGGGATGCCGTTGGCGGTGTCGGGCTTGAACGCGTCGAGTTCGTGCATGCCCTCGGCCTCGCGGATGGTCTTGAGGATGGCCTGCACGGCCAGTGGCCCGTTGTTGTTGATGACGTCGGCGATCTCGAGCGCCTTCTCCAGCGCGGTGCCGTCGGGCACGACGTATCCGATCAGTCCGTAGTCCTTGGCCTCCGCGGCGGTGATGTGGCGGCCGGTGAGCAGCATGTCGCACGCGATCGTGTACGGGATCTGGCGGGGCAGGCGCACCGCGGAGCCGCCCATCGGGTAGAGACTCCACTTGGCCTCGGAGATGCCGAACTTGGCGCTCTCACCCGCGACGCGGATGTCGGTGCCCTGCAGGATCTCGGTACCACCCGCGATGGCGGGCCCCTCGACCGCGGCGATGAGCGGTTTGGTCAGCCGGCGGCCCTTCAGCAGGCCCTCGATCTTCGTCGGGTCGAAGGCGCCGCTCTTGAACGAGTCGCCGGGGGGCGCCTTGGTCGCGGTCTTGAGGTCCATGCCCGCGCAGAAGTAGCCGCCCGCTCCGGTCAGGATGCACGTCCTGATCTCCGGATCGTCGTCGACGCGGTTCCACGCGTCCACCATTATCGAGAGCATCTCAGTCGAGAGCGCGTTGCGCGCCTCCGGCCGGTTCAGCGTCACGATCAGGGTGTGTCCGCGCTGCTCAATGAGGGCGTCGGGCCCCTTCTCAGAACTAGGGGAGGTCTCGCTCAAGATGTTCCGCCTTCGTGCGTCGATGCCACAGACTTGTCTCGAAATGTAACACGTTCTAGTTTAGGTTCCGTGGCCCTGAATATCGCCGATCTTGCCGAGCACTCCATCGACGCCGTGCCAGACCGTGTCGCCCTCATCTCGGGCGAGCAACAGCTGACGTACGCCGAGTTGGAGGAGAAGGCCAACCGCCTCGCCCACTACCTCCTCGACCAGGGGGTGAAGAAGGACGACAAGGTCGGCCTGTACTGCCGCAACCGCATCGAGATCGTCATCGCCATGCTCGGCATCGTCAAGGCGGGCGCCATCCTGGTGAACGTCAACTTCCGCTACGTCGAGGGCGAACTGCGCTACCTGTTCGACAACTCGGACATGGTCGCGCTGGTGCACGAGCGCCAGTACGCCGACCGCGTCGCGAACGTGCTGCCGGACGTCCCGAACGTCAAGACCATCCTGGTGGTCGAAGACGGCAGCGATCTGGACTACCAGCGCTACGGCGGCATCGAGTTCTACACCGCACTCGAGCAGGGGTCACCGGAGCGCGACTTCGGTCCGCGCAGTGCCGACGACATCTACCTGCTCTACACCGGCGGCACAACGGGATTCCCGAAGGGCGTGATGTGGCGCCACGAGGACATCTACCGGGTGCTGTTCGGCGGCACCGACTTTGCGACGGGTGAGCCCATCGCCGACGAGTACGACCTGTCGAAGGCCGCCGCGGCGAACCCGCCGATGATCCGCCTGCCGATCCCGCCGATGATCCACGGCGCCACCCAGTCGGCCACCTGGATGTCGCTCTTCTCGGGTCAGACCGTGGTGCTGGCGCCCGAGTTCGACGCCGACGAGGTCTGGCGAATGATCCACGAGCACAAGGTGAATCTGCTGTTCTTCACCGGCGACGCCATGGCGCGGCCGCTGCTCGACGCATTGCTTGCACACCAGGAGAAGGGCAACGAGTACGACCTGAGCTCGCTCTTCCTCCTGGCCAGCACCGCGGCGCTCTTCTCGACGAGCATCAAGGAGAAGTTCCTCGAACTGCTGCCCAACCGCATCATCACCGACTCGATCGGCTCCTCGGAGACCGGCTTCGGCGGTACCAGCATCGTCGCGAAGGGCCAGTCGCACACCGGCGGTCCGCGCGTCACGATCGACAAGAGCACCGTCGTGCTCGACGAGGACGGAAACGAGGTCGTGCCGGGTTCGGGTGTCCGCGGGATCATCGCCAAGCGCGGGCACATCCCCGTCGGCTACTTCAAGGACGAAGCGAAGACCGAGCAGACCTTCCGTGTGATCAACGGTGTCCGCTACGCGATCCCCGGCGACTACGCCCAGGTCGAGGAGGACGGCAGCGTAACGATGCTCGGCCGCGGGTCGGTGTCCATCAACAGCGGTGGCGAGAAGATCTACCCCGAGGAGGTCGAGGCCGCTCTCAAAGGCCACCCCGATGTCTTCGATGCGCTCGTCGTCGGCGTGCCCGATCCACGCTTCGGGCAGCACGTCGCCGCCGTCGTCCATCCCCGCGAGGGCAGCAGGCCCACGTTGTCCGAACTCGACGCGTTCGTCCGCAGCGAGATCGCCGGATACAAGGTGCCGCGCAGCCTCTGGTACGTCGACGAGGTGAAGCGCTCACCCGCAGGCAAGCCGGACTACCGCTGGGCCAAGGACGTCACCGAAGCGGGGCCCGCGGATGAGGTTCACGCGAAACACGTTGGAGTGCAGGCATGATCGGGCGAGCGAAGCGACGGGGGATATTTCTAGGGCGAGCGAAGCGACGGGGGATATTTCTAGGGCGAGCGAAGCGACGGGGGATATAGATGCGTACCGAACTCTGCGAGCGCTTCGGCATCGAGTACCCGATCTTCGTCTTCACGCCGTCGGAGAAGGTGGCCGCGGCAGTGAGCCGCGCGGGCGGGCTCGGGATGCTGGGATGTGTGCGTTTCAACGACGCCGACGACCTCGAGCGCGTCCTGCAGTGGATGGACGAGAACACCGGCGGCAAGCCGTACGGCGTCGACATCGTCATGCCCGCCAAGGTGCCCACCGAGGGCACCAGCGTCGACATCAACAAGCTGATTCCGCAAAGCCACCGCGACTTCGTCGACAAGACCCTCGCCGATCTCGGTGTCCCGCCGCTGCCCGAGGGCGAGGAGCGCTCCGAAGGCGTTCTCGGGTGGCTGCATTCGGTGGCCCGGTCGCACGTCGAGGTGGCACTGAAGCATCCGATCAAGCTGATCGCCAACGCACTCGGTTCGCCTCCCAAGGACGTCATCGACCAGGTGCACGGGGCGGGTGTTCCGGTGGCTGCGCTGGCCGGCAGCGCCAAACATGCTCAGCGCCATGCCGAGAACGGCGTCGACATCGTCATCGCCCAGGGGCACGAGGCCGGCGGCCACACCGGGGAGATCGCCTCGATGGTGCTGGTGCCCGAAGTGGTCGACGCTCTGGGAGCCGGCACCGCCGTGCTCGCTGCCGGTGGCATCGGGTCGGGACGTCAGGTCGCCGCGGCGCTCGCGCTCGGTGCGCAGGGGGTGTGGATGGGGTCGGCGTTCCTCACGGCTGCGGAGTACGACCTCGGCGAGCGCCTGCCGTCAGGTCGTTCGGTGATCCAGGAGGCGATGCTCGCCGCCACGTCGAGTGACACCGTCCGCCGTCGCATCTACACCGGCAAGCCGGCGCGGTTGCTCAAGAGCCGCTGGACCGACGCCTGGGATGCCGAGGGGGCGCCCGAGCCGCTGCCGATGCCGCTGCAGAACATCCTCGTCAGCGAGGCGCATCAGCGGATGAGCGAGTCCAGCGATCCCACCACCGTCGCGATGCCCGTTGGTCAGATCGTGGGGCGCATGAACGAGATTCGCCCCGTCGCCGACATCATCGCGGAGTTGGTCGGTGGTTTCGAGGACGCCACCAGGCGCCTCGACGACATCCGCGGATAGAAAGCACAGACGCCGCCAGGGTGCTCGCGCACCCTGACGGCGTTCGGTTTCGGTGAGGTCTGGTCAGCCGATGGTGGTGTCGCTGTCGATCTTGTCGGTGGCCGCGCCGAGGACGTCGCCTGCGGCGTCGGGGCCGTCGACGTTGAGTTGCAGGACGTACAGGCCGTCGGCGTTGGGGATCACGACGGTCTTCTGCGCGATGAACCGGGTGGCACCGTCGCGGGTGTAGGTGCCACGGAGGACGTAGGCGGGGTAGTCACCCAGGGTGCTGGTCTCTCCCTCGTTGCCCGGCTTGTAGTCGGGCAGGTTGTTGAGCTCACCCGGGGCCAGGTCGATGATCTGCTGGGGGTCGACGTTGCCGGTCAGCTTGGACATCAGCGCCACGATGTTGGGTGGATCGTTCTCGAACTCCGGGCCGGTGTAGACGATGGCGCCATAGGCGTAGTCGGGGGCTTGCTCCGGGCTCAGGAGCGCCCAGCCGTCGGGCACGGGCAGGTTGACCGCCGGGGCCGATGGGTCGCCCATCTTGATCCCGGTCTCCTGGATGTTGTTGTCCTTGATGTAGTCCGCGATCGTCGGGTTCGGGCCCGCGGTCGCGGCCTGGCTGGTCTGGGTGACCTTGGGCGTGGTGGACGTGGACTCCGAATTGGTACTCGAACTGCCGCAACCGGACAGGACGACGGCAAGGGCGGTGACGGCCGCGGCCACACCGGTGAACGCCGAAGCTCTCATTCGTTAACTCCTCGTATTCGGTTTCTTCACTCGTGGAGACTGCAGGCAAGCGAAAGGGCTGTCCATTCCGGACCGGAGCGTAGCTCAAAACCCCCTCTGTGCAGGGTAGGTACAACTATGCGAGATTGACCTGAGGACTACCCGTGAACTCTCTCACCCATCGTGTCGTCGACTGAGGAGCCTTTGCTCGTACCGTGCTCACGCGGTCAGGACGGGCCCAGGGTGTAGGCGCCGGTCTCCGGGTGCGGGTACCAGCCACCCGCGGCGGCCGTGCCACCGTCGACGTGGATCGTCTGCCCCGTCACGTACGACGACATGTCCGACGCCAAGAAGACTGCTGCGCCTGCCATTTCGTCGACGTGCCCGGCCCGCCCCAGCGGAACCATGCGTTCGCCGTTCGCGCGCGACTCGGGAGTCATCAGCGCGACGAGGCCCTCGGTCATGGTGAAGTCAGGGGCGAGGGCGTTGACGCGAATGCCGTGCGGGGCCAGTTCGAGGGCGGCGGTCTTCGTGTAGTTGACGACGCCCGCCTTGGCAGCGGCGTAGGCGGCGTAACCCGGTGCGGCACGGACGCCTTCGATCGAGGTCACGGTGATGATGCTGCCTGCGATGCGATGCTCGACCATCACTCTCGCCGCTCGCTGAGTGCACAGCAGGACGTGCCGAAGGTTGGCCCGGTACAGCGCATCCCAGCCGTTCTCGGAGGTCTCGAGCAGCGGTGACGGGAACACCCCACCCGCGTTGTTCACCAACACCGACACCGGGCCAAGCTCGGCTACGGTGCGCGCGAGGGCGGCGTCGACGTCGCCGGACTCGCGGACGTCGGTGACAATGCCGAGTCCGCCGACCTCGGCGGCCACGGCGGCGCAGGTCTCCGGACTGCGCTCCCAAATCGCGACCCGCGCGCCGAAGGCGGCGAAGCCATTGGCGATGCCACGCCCGATGCCCGAACCGCCGCCGGTCACGACCGCCACCCGGTCCGTCAGGAGAATCGAGCTCGGACTGATCGCCACCCGGTCAGACTAGGTTCTCTCCGCCGTCGGCCTGTCCGATTCGTTCACGACGCGAGCCCGGAAACCGCCTAACGTCGAAGCCATGAATGTTTCCGTGCAATCAGTCGTGGTGGAGATCGTGGCGCGCGACGTGGCCCGGTCGCTGGACTTCTACCGACTGCTCGGCCTCGCGGTGCCCGACCCGGACGGACCGCACGTCGAGGTGGCGCTGCCGGGCGGCAACAAGCTGGCCATCGACACCGAGGAGGTCATCGCTGGCATGCACCCGGGCTGGACGCCGCCGACCGCAGCGGGACGGGTGGCCATCGCGTTCGGCCTGACCGAGCCCGGTGCCGTCGATGAGTTGTTCGAAAGGCTCACCGCGGCAGGGCATCCCGGTACGCTGGCGCCGTTCGACGCGCCGTGGGGTCAGCGCTACGCGACCGTCGAGGATCCCGATGGCACCTCGGTGGACCTCTTCGCTCCCCTGACGTAACCGGACGCGAGCGCCGTGGCGGTCGTGTCGGCGAAGGCCCGCACCTCGCGATGCAGATGTGGCTGATCGGCGTAACCGGCGGCGGCAGCGACATCGGCCAGCGACCGGCCGGCGCGCATCTGTGACACCGCGCGCCGGAACCGCAGGACGCGGCGCAGCATCGCGGGCCCGTAGCCGTAGACGGCTTGGCACTGCCGTTGCAGCGTGCGATTCGACCAACCACTGTCCCGAGCCACCTGTTCGACCGGGGTGCCGAGCGCCAAGGTGGCGGTGACGTACCGCAGCGAGTCCAACGACCACGGTGCCGTCTCGTGTCGCTCCGGACGGGAGGCCAGTCGACCGGCGATCTCGATCAGATCCGGACCGGGGCTGACGGTGCAGAGCTCGTCGAGCGGAATCCGCCGACCGACCAGTTCCGCGGCCAGCACGCCGAGCAGCCGTGGCAGCACGCCAGGTCGGAAACGGAGCCCTGTCATGGTCTGCGGCCCGCGGGTGGTGACCAAGGCCGAGGTGTCCGGACCCGCGACGACCACGCGGTCTTCCGAGAGGATCAGGTCCATGCACCCGTCCGGGAGCACGCGCACCGGGTCGCCGCCGCCGTCGGCGACCCACGCCGTCTCGACGAGTTCGTGGAGGCCGCTGGGCGGCGCCGTCTCGCGGTAGGCCATACCCTCAACGCTACCGACGCCACCCACCGTTTGAGGACCAGCCATCGGAATTCACTTCCGACAATGCGCCGGAGTCGAACATTTCGCTTGTCGAAACCACGGTGACGAACGGCTTCCATCGAGAATTCGATATCAATGCCGCGGGATTTCGAACACCGGGTCCGAACAATCTGTGCCTTCGGCTTGTAAATGCCGCTTGATCACCTTGAACGTCTCGGTGCGGGGCAACGTCTCTCCGACGCGAACGCAGAACGGCCACTGCTTCGGACCCAAATCCGATTGCGCCGCCAGGAACTCACCGAACTGCTCGGGGTCGAACGTCGCACCCTCGGTCAGTACCAGGGCGGCCATCACCCTGTCGCCCACGTGCGGATCGGGGATCGCGTAGACGGCGGCCTCGATGACGTCGTCGTGTCTCAGCAGGATTCGCTCGATGGGTGCGGTGCCAAGGTTCTCACCGTCGACCCGCATCCAGTCACCGAGGCGCCCGGCGAAGTAGGCGTAGCCGGCCTCGTCGCGGTACGCGAGGTCGCCACTGTGGTAGACGCCGCCTGCCATGCGCTCGGCCTCGGTGGCCTCGTCGCCGTAGTATCCGCGAAACCACCCGCGGCCCTGCGGGTTCACCAGCTCGCCGACCTTCCCTGGTGGGCACGGCTCACCGGTCTCGACGTCCACGATCGCGACCTCGTCGGTCAGCGGTCCGAGCGAACCCGCAGGGGTGTCGGGGGTGCGGGCGACGGCGATGCCGCCCTCGGTCGAGCCGAACCCGTCGACGACGAACGCTCCGAACCTCTCGGCGAAGCGGGGGAGGTCGCGTGGTGCGCCCTCGTTGCCGTACATGAAACGCAGCGGATTGTCGGCGTCGTCGTCGCGCGGCGGGGTTGCGAGGATGTAGGAAAGCGGCTTGCCGACGTAGTTGGCGTAAGTCGCGCCGTAGCGACGCACGTCGGGGATGAACTGCGAGGCGGAGAACTTGCGGCGCAACGCAATCGATCCGCCGGCGGCGACCGCTACCGCCCAGCCCGCCATGATGGCGTTGGAGTGGAACAGCGGCATCGAGAGATAGAACGTGTCGTCTCGGCCCAGTCCGAATCGCGCCGCCAGCGTAGTGCCGGGAAACGCCACCTTGTCGTGCGTGACGCGGACGGCCTTGGGCTCGCCGCTGGTGCCCGAGGTGAAGATCAGCATGTACAAATCGTCGGGCCCGGTGTCGGCGAACGTCACCGGCGTGCCGCGGTAGGTGGCGAGTTCGGTTGCCCACTCGGGGGATTCGACGTCGATGCACGCGACGCCGTCGGGCAGCCCGTCGCCGAGCGCGGACACGTCGTCGGTCAGCACCAGCTGGCAGTCGGCTCTGGCGATGTCGCGCGCGAACGCCTCGCCCCGTCGGGTCGGGTTCAGACCGACGGTCACCAGACCCGCGAGCCCTGCCGCCACCAGCACCGTCGAGAAGAAGGTGGTGTTGCCGAGCATCACCCCGACGTGCGGCGGCTTGCCGGGGTCGAAGCGCGCGGTCAGCGCAGCGGCCACCTGCGCCCCGGCCAGCAGGTGATCGTGCCAGCTGACGAACGAATCACCCTCGTGCACACCGCGATCGGTGACGTCGACCAGGGGTGCCAGCAGTTCGGTGACGGTCGGATTGCGTTCTTCGGTCACGTGGGACGGACCCCTTCTCCGTCGTTCGCTCACCCCAGGCGGATCAGGCGGGCGTCTCGGCGAGCTCGCGGCCGATGCGCAGCAGCTGCCCGGTGGCGCCGCCGACGGCGAACTCCGTCTGTTTGGCGGCGAGGAAGTAGCGGTGTACGGGGTGGTCGATGTCGATGCCCACGCCACCGTGGACGTGGACGGTGGTGTGCGCGACCCGGTGACCTGCCTCCGCCGCCCAGAATGCCGCGGTCCCGACCTCGAGGTCGGCAGGCAGATCCTCTGACAGTCGCCACGCCGCCTGCGTCAGGGTCAGCCGTAGGCCCTTGATGTCGATGTAACCATCGGCGAGGCGCTGCCCGACGGCCTGGAAGCTGCCGATCGGGCGGTCGAACTGCTCGCGCTCTCTGGCGTACTCGGCGGTGAGCTCAAGAGCCCGCTCGAGCACACCGAGCTGGAAGGCACTGCGGCCCAACGTTGCTCGCGTGTTCAACCACGACACCACGTCCGCGCTGCCGACGAGCTGGCCCGCGTCGATCTCGGCGTTCGAGAGTTCGAGGTGTCCGACGCTGCCATGCCCGGTGGTGTCGAGCGAGCTCACCGTCACACCGGGGCCGCCGGCCGTCACGAGGAAGACCCGAGTACCCGAGTCGGTCTCGGCGGGCACGAGGAAGGCATCGGCGACCGGTCCGTACCCGACGAGCGCCCTGGTGCCCGTCAGTCGGAATCCGTCCCCCACCGACTGAGCCAGGACCGGGCCCTGACCCATCTCGCCGTCGAGGGCGACGGTCAGGATCTTCTCGCCCTTCACCGCAGGCGCGGCCCACTCCTTCTGCAGCGCGTCGGATCCGAACTTCGCGAGCGCACCCGCGGCGAGCACGACCGACTCAAGGTAGGGCACTGCCGCGATCTGGCGGCCGAGGGCGACCAGGACGGCAGTCTCCTCCAGCACTCCGAAACCACCGCCGCCCAACGATTCCGGGGCCGTCGTGGACAGGATGTCGGCCGCGGCCAACTTCGACCAGAGGTCGCGGTCGAAGCGCTCGTCGAGCTTGTCCAGCTCACGCTGGCGGTCGGGTGTGCACACCGAGTCGACGATCGAGCGCGTCAGGCCGCCGAGGTCGTTGGCAGCCTCCGTGGTGGTGAAGTCCATGTGTGTTCCCCTACCGGTTCACTCGAGGCAGGCCGAGAGCGACCATGCCGATGATGTCACGCTGGATCTCGTTCGTGCCGCCGCCGAACGTCAGGATCAGGCACGACCGGTGCATGCGTTCGATGCGGCCGCGCAAGAGCGCGCCGGGGGAGTCGGACCGCAGCGTCGCCGCAGTTCCCAGCACCTCCATCAGTAGGCGGTAGGCCTCGGTGGCCAGCTCGGTGCCGTAGACCTTCGCCGCGGACGCGTCGGCAGGCGACGGCGCGGCATCGGTCGCCGACGCAAGCTCCCAGTTGATCAGCTTGAGCACCTCGCCCTTGGCGTGCACCCGAGCGAGGTTGAGCTGTACCCACTCCGAGTCGATCAGGCGGTTGCCATGGACGTCCTTGGTGTTCTGCGCCCACTCCCGCACCGCGCCGAGCGCGACGAAGATCGGCTGCGCGGACACCAGTGCGACGCGTTCGTGGTTGAGCTGGTTGGTCACCAGCTTCCAGCCGGCGTTCTCCTCGCCGACGAGGTTGCTCGTCGGGATCCGGACGTCCTGGTAGTAGGTCGCGCTGGTGTCGACGCCCGACATGGTGTGCACGGGCGTCCAGGAGAAACCCTCAGCGGTGGTCGGCATGATCAGCATCGAGATGCCGCGGTGCTTCTTGGCCTCGGGGTTGGTGCGCACGGCCAGCCACACGTAGTCGGCGTAGGCGATCAGGCTGGTCCACATCTTCTGGCCGTTGACGACGTAGTCGTCGCCATCGCGCACCGCCGTGGTGCGAAGTGCGGCGAGGTCGGTGCCAGCTCCCGGTTCCGAATAGCCGATGGAGAAGTGCAGTTCTCCTGCCGCGATCTTGGGCAGGAAGAACTTCTTCTGCTCTTCGGTGCCGAACGCCATGATCGTCGGGGCCACGCTGTTGATCGTCAGGAACGGCACCGGCACGTTGGCGATCGAGGCTTCGTCGTTGAAGATCAGACCGTCCATCGGCGAGCGCTCCTGGCCGCCGAACTCCTTGGGCCACGACAGGGTCAGCCAGCCGTCCTTGCCCATCTGCGCGACGGTGTCGCGGTACACGCTGCCGCGTCCCATCTCGCCGCCGTCCCCCGCGCTCAGTGCCTCCGCGCGCTCGGGCGTCATCAGCTTGGTGAAGTACGAGCGCAACTCGCGGCGCAACTCCTCCTGCTCGGGGCTGTAACCGATCCGCATCGCTGCCGTCCTCACTGTTCCGCGCTTCTCCGGGTACCCGTAGGCCTCCCCGGTTGTAACACGTTCTAGTCTTGGAATCCAGGCGCGGTTATCCTGATCCGACGCCGGGCGGGTCATCCGCACCTGGGTAACGAGGACCTGGAGGTGTTGTCATGCGAGTCGAAGTCGATCGCGACCGCTGCGAAGGTAACGCGGTGTGCTTGGGTATCGCCCCGGACCTGTTCGATCTCGACGACGAGGACTATGCCGTCGTCAAGGCCGACCCGGTGCCCGAGGACCAAGAAGACCTTGCCGAGCAGTCGATCGCCGAATGCCCAAGAGCAGCCCTCATCCGCAAAGACTAGAGGTATTCATAAAGTGAGCACTGAGACAAGCGCAACGGACCTGTCCGGACTGGTCGCCGTCGTCACTGGCGCGGCGGCAGGACTGGGCCGGGCGGAGGCGATCGGGTTGGCGAGGGTCGGTGCGACGGTCGTCGTTAACGACATCCAGGGTGCACTCGATCGTTCCGACGTGCTCGACGAGATCGCGGCCGCGGGATCGAAGGGCATCGCGGTCGCCGGTGACATCAGCGCCCGCAGCACCGCCGACGAGCTCGTCGCCACCGCCGATGGGCTCGGGGGACTGTCCATCGTGGTGAACAACGCCGGCATCACCCGCGACAAGATGCTCTTCAACATGACCGACGAGGACTGGGACGCCGTCATCGCGGTGCACCTTCGTGGTCACTTCCTGCTCACCCGCAACGCCGCCACCTACTGGCGTGACAAGGCAAAGGCCAACGGAGGGACGGTCTACGGTCGCATCGTCAACACCTCGTCGGAGGCCGGCCTCGCAGGTCCCCCCGGCCAGGCGAACTACGGTGCGGCCAAGGCGGGCATCACGTCGTTGACGCTGACCGCGGCGCGCGGACTGAGCCGGTATGGAGTGCGCGCCAACGCCATCGCGCCGCGGGCCAGGACGGCCATGACCGCCGACGTCTTCGGCGATGCGCCGCAGCTGGAAGAGGGGCAGATCGACGGCTTGTCCCCCGAGCACGTCGTCACGCTCGTACAGTTCCTCTCCTCGCCGGCATCGGAAGGAGTGAATGGTCAACTGTTCATCGTCTACGGTCCGACGGTGACGCTGGTTGCGGCACCTACGGCGGAGAAGCACTTCACCGCGGACTCGGACGCCTGGGTCGCAGACGACCTCGGGCTTACGCTCAACCAGTACTTTGCTAACCGTGACCCCGAGGTGGGATTCGCCGCCACCGGGTTGATGTCTTCGCGAGACTGACAGTCTTGATTGGCAATGTCCTGTGAGCACTAGAACACGTTCCAGAATGATGTCCGTCACACCTGCCCTGACCAGCACAGACATACTGGATATGACGGATATTGCCGTTCTTTGACACTGCGAACACGTTCTAGTTAATATGATCCGGCTCACTAAGAGCAGCGCTGAACCAAGGGGTGGGAAGGTTGTCGCGGCTCGTAGTCACGGACTATTCGCCGTAGAGGAATCTCGACCCCCGTCCTGAGAACGGAGCCCAGGTTGAAGGAACAGCTGACGGCTCCGGCACGGGCCGTTGGCGGATTCTTCGAGATGTCCCTGGACACCTTCGTCAAGATCTTCCGCAGGCCCTTTCAGTTCCGCGAGTTCCTCGATCAGACGTGGATGATCGCGCGCGTCTCCCTCGTCCCGACACTTCTGGTCGCCATCCCCTTCACCGTGCTGGTGGCCTTCACGCTCAACATCCTGCTTCGTGAGCTCGGCGCGGCCGACCTGTCAGGGGCGGGCACCGCGTTCGGCACCATCACGCAGCTCGGTCCCGTGGTGACGGTGCTCGTCGTCGCCGGTGCGGGTGCGACGGCGATCTGCGCCGACCTCGGCGCCCGCACGATCCGCGAAGAGATCGACGCGATGCGCGTGCTCGGCATCGATCCGATCCAGCGCCTGGTGGTGCCCAGGGTGCTGGCGTCGACCCTGGTGGCGTTGCTGCTCAACGGCCTGGTCTGCGCGATCGGCATCTCGGGTGGCTACGTCTTCTCCGTCTTCCTCCAAGGCGTCAATCCCGGCGCCTTCATCAACGGGCTGACCATCCTCACCGGGCTCGGTGAGTTGGTGCTCGCGATGTTCAAGGCCCTGCTGTTCGGGTTGATGGCTGGGCTCGTCGGCTGTTACCGCGGGCTCACGGTCAAGGGTGGCCCCAAGGGCGTCGGCGTCGCCGTCAACGAGACGGTGGTCTACGCGTTCATCTGCCTGTTCGTGATCAACGTGATCCTGACGGCGGTCGGGGTGAGAGTGTTGGCCCGCTGATGAGCGCTTGCGCGAAGAAGAGACCGTCATGAGTTACGACGCGACACTGCGGATCCGGCGGTTCTTCCGCGGTGTGCCCAGGGCC
>JAOPUT010000295.1 GCA_025963385.1 Mycobacterium sp. | reverse complement strand
AGCACCATTCTGGGGACGATCAAATCGGGCGCGAAGCTCAGTCTTAAGCACCTTCCCCGTGGCATTTCGCGGTAGCGAATCCACGATTTCGAGCTGACGCGGAAGCTTGTATCGCGCCAGACGTCCTACCACGAATTCACGGAGTTCATCGAGGGTAGGGGCGTCTGCGGCGATCGCGATGACAGCGCAGACGCGCTCGCCCCACTGGTCGTCGGCGATGCCGATGACGGCAACCTCGGCTACCAAGGGGTGGTCGAACAGCAAGTCCTCGACCTCAGCGGGGTAGATGTTTTCACCGCCGCTGATGATCATGTCCTTGATCCGGTCGGCAACGAAGAGGAATCCGTCCTCATCCCGATACCCGCCATCGCCGGTCTTGAGCCACTCGCCGTCGAATGTCGCGGCCGTAGCCTCGGCATTGTTCCAGTAACCAGGGGTCACGTTCGGACCGCGGACCTGGATCTCGCCCGTCACGCCCGGTGTATCGACGACCACTCCGGCGCCGTCGACGATCCTCACGTCGCAGAACAGGGTTGGCCGACCGGCCGATCCGATCTTCTTCAGCGCGTAATCCGCGGAAAGGAACGACGCGATGGGTGCGGCTTCGGTAAGACCGTAGCCCTGTGCCAACTCCACACCACGGCTCTGAAACGTACGGATGACGCCAACCGGCACGGGAGCACCGCCGGTAATGATGAGTCGTAACGCGGACAAGTCGGCGGTGGCGAAGTCCGCCAACGAGGCGATTGCCTGACACATGACAGGCACTCCGAACATCGTGGTGGCCCGTTCGGTGACGAGGCTGTCGAGTACGGCTTGCGGGTCGAAAGTGCGATGCACGACGAGCCGGCCGCCCTTGATCCACGTGGCGATGGTGGTCGAGTTCAATGCCCCGATATGAAACAGCGGCGCACAGACGATCGAGACATCGTCGTAGGCAACGTCGAGTGCGAGAACCACCGCGATGTTGTTCCACCACAGGTTCGCGTGCGTGAGCATTGTGCCCTTGGGCCGACCAGTAGTCCCCGAGGTGTACATGATCACTGCTGGATCGTCGGGATGGATGTCGGTGCGACGCGCGCGCGGCGCCGATGATGCGCAGAGCCGTTCGCCATCCTCCCAATCAGGTGGCGGCTCGCCGCCCGCCGCCATGAGGTAACGCTCCACCGAAAGGGCGCCGCGTTGTCCGTCGATGAGACGTGTGTGGTCGGCATCGGCGATCAGGGTGTGGACGGCGGAATGGTTGATGGCGTAGGCAAGTTCCGGACCAGTGAGTCGAAAGTTCAACGGAACCAATATCGCGCCGAGACTCGCCGTGGCGAAAAGCGCCTCGAGTATCGCCGGGTGGTTGAACCCGAGATACGCGACCCGATCGCCCGCAGCGATGCCGCCGTCCTGCAGCACGGCTGCTAGACGCTCGATGCGGTCCTGAGTTTGGCCGAACGTTCGGGTCTCACCTTCGAAGGTGATGGCCGGCCGCTCCGGTGATGACTTCGCGCGCGACGCGAGCAGGCTCGCCAAATCCACTGCCGCCGTGACGCCGCGCAACCCAGCGGCAGACATCGCAGTGGCAGGTGAAACGTCCGGTGGACTGGGCATTGCAATGGGTGACGACATTCCGCGACGGAACCACACACCCGATGTCAGGCCAAGTGAAATCCGACTGTTCAGCGATAAAGATCGCTCAATGGGGGGAGGCCAATGCACCCAAGGAGCCAGGACAATGATTCACGTCACACGAGTTCAGGCGTCCACCCAAATTCGAATGAGAGGTCATTTCATGCCCCCGTTGACGGCCCTTCACACCGACGCGCTCGCCGGGTACCCGGCGCGATACTTCGCAGCGTGGAATCAGCGTGATGTCGAGGTCGCGCTTGCTCTCTTCACACCTCGGCTGAGCTGGATCGACCCGGCGCTCCCCGCGGAGATGACGAGCCGAGACGAAGCCCGAGGCTTCTTCGAGGCCGCGTGGCAGGGATTCCCCGACATCGCGTTCCGGGCAGTTGGCGAACCCCTGGTCGACGCCAAAACCGGCCGGGTTGCGCACGAGTGGCGGATGACCGGCACCCACACCGGCGAAGGATTTCCCCCCGGCGTCCCGGCGACCAACAAGCCGTTCGACGTTCCCGGCATCGACGTGTGGCAGGTCGACGCCGATGGTCGCGCGGTATCGGTGCGGGCCTACTACGAAGTGTCGACACTTTTGGGCCAGCTCGGCCTCGTGTGATCTGCGCTGCGCGTGACCTGTTCGGTGCACGACTCCCCTTACGAACGGATTGATCTGTGAACACAACGAATTCTCCGGCGGTGCCAGACGCAAATGGCGACGTGGCCGTCGAGACCGTCGATGTCGTCATCGTCGGGGCGCGCTGCGCGGGTACCGCCGCAGCGGTTCCACTCGCGCGTGCCGGTCGAGCGGTGGTGGTCCTGGACAAGACGCGATTTCCCGCCGACACGATGTCAACGCATGTTCTCGTCCCCAATGGCGTTCAGGAATTGCAGCACATGGGAGCGCTCCGCAAGATCCTGGCGTTGGGACCGACTAAGTCCAAGTACCTCACCCTCCACGACGGCGACCTCGAAATTCGCGAGCGGTTCACACCGTTCGCAGGTATTGACTATGGCTTGTGCGTTCCGCGAGATCAGCAGGACGTGCTCCTCGTCGAAGCTGCGCGCGACGCCGGAGCGGACGTGCGGGAACGATGCTCGGTCGAGCAGGTCGTGTGGCGAGACGGCCGCGCGGTGGGGGTGCGCTACCGGACCAGTGAAGGGGAGTTCGAGATCCACGCCAAGCTGGTGATTGGTGCCGACGGGCGCAAATCGCGCGTCGCAGCCGAGGTGGACGCGTGGACCCCGTACCGTGCGTCGAAGAACGGCCGTGGTTTCGCGTTCCGTTACCTCGATGATCCGCTGGGCGCGGATGCCCCTAAAGAATTTCAGATTTACCGCGCCAATGGCAATCAGGCGCTGGTGTTGCCGTCCTGCCCAGCGGGCCGAACGCTGGTCGTGCACATGTGCCCGGCCGAGGACATTGCGGCGCACCGCGCTGACCCCGAAGGTGCGTGGCAGGCAAAGCTGGACCAGGATCCTGCCCTGCGTGCGCGCATCGGAGGCGCGACCAACATGAGCAAGGTTCGTAGCACTGACGACCTGTCCGCGTATTACCGGCGCTCGAGCGGACCGGGGTGGGCTCTTGCTGGCGATTCAGGGCATTTCAAGGATCCCGTTACGGGCAACGGTATGCGAGACGCGCTGAAATTCGGGCGCTTGCTCGGTGAGGCTGCAGCGGCCACGATCGACGACCCCGCCGCGCTCGACGCGGCGCTGCGCGCATGGGAGCAAGCGCGCGATAAGGACACCCTCTCGACCTATCACTGGGGTAACCGCGAGTCTCGTCCGGAGCCGACATCGCCTCTGGTGCAGGCGGTTCTGGGGACATTCGCGGGCAGCGAGGAGCCGAACCTATCCGACACGTTCAACCGAGCCCGCCCCGTCGAAAGCATCATCAACCCAGGGCGCTTGGCCCGTGGCCTGGTCCGTGCGCTGAAGAAACCTGGTGCCGATCGGCGGGCAATCCTGCGCGAAGTGTGCAGCGAGCTCCCGATGGAAATCTCGGCTCGCCGACACCGCCTGCTGGACGAGTTTCGATCGACAAAACCGACTGCGACCGAACGCAGTGGCTGGAGTGTGGGATCTGCACCTCGGCCACCATCGTGGCGCGCCGCGGCCGATGCCGATGTACCGGCGGCCAAACAGCCCGAGCCCGTCGCCCGCTGATACAGCGTTGCACGGGCCTGTCCGGAGACTGGATTTCAGCCGGTGAGCGACGCGTAGGCGACGACGCGGATCAGCGCGGCCTCGTGGCTTCGGACGTTGTCGGTCACGCTCTCGGCAATCAGCTCGAGGACGCCGTCGTCGACGGCGTCGATCCCGTCGTGGAGCG
>JAOPUT010000294.1 GCA_025963385.1 Mycobacterium sp. | reverse complement strand
CGTCGGCAAGGCCACCGGCACCACCATCAACGACGTCGTCATCGCGATGTGCTCGGGTGCGCTGCGGTCCTACCTGCTCGAGTTCGACGAGCTGCCCGAGCAGAGCCTGGTGGCGATGGTGCCGGTCGGGCTCAACGCGAGGAAGTCGCAGGTCGCCTCGGCCGAGGGCGGCAACGCCGTCGGCTCGATCATGGTCAAGATGGGCACCGAGCACGACGACCCCGCCCTCCGCCTCCGCTCCGTGCACGCGTCGATGAAGGACGGCAAGGACGCGCTCTCGACGATGACCCCGATGCAGATCGTCGCGATGAGCGCGCTCGGCCAGGCCCCGGCGATCCTCACGCCCATCCTGCGGATGCAGGGCCTGGTGCGGCCGCCGTACAACGTCATCATCAGCAACGTGCCCGGCCCCCGCACCACGCAGTACTGGAACGGCGCCCAGCTGCTCGGCATGTATCCGCTGTCGATCCCGATCAACGGCATGGCCCTCAACATCACCTGCACGTCGTACGACGGCAACATGGCCTTCGGCTTGACCGGTTGCCGCCGTACGGTGCCGCACCTCCAGCGACTGCTGGTGTTCCTCGACGACGAGGTGGCGGCGCTGGAGAAGGCCGCGGGGCTGTGACCTGAGACCTACAGGTGGCCGCCGGGGTTGGTGAAGTAGTGCCCGGCATCCAGGTCGTCGGGCAACGACGGACCGGTCGGCTCCCAGCCGAGCAGCTCGCGTGTCAGCGCGCTGGACGCCGGCATGTCGGTGCCGACGAAGCGGCCCAGGAACCCGAAGTGGTCCATCGCGTCATCGGGTGACACCGACACCACCGGCAGGTCGAGGTGGCGTCCGATGATCTCGGCCAGCTGACGCATGGGGGTGCCCTCCTCCGCGCTGGCGTGCAGCACCGAGCCGGCCGGTGCCCCCTCGACCGCGAGTCGGAAGAGCCGGGCCGCGTCGGAGACGTGCACGCCCGGCCACCTCGCTGCGCCGTCGCCGACATAGCCGGAGACCCCGCGCTCGCGAGCGACCTCGACCAGCGTCGGGACGAAGCCGTGGTCGCCCTCGCCATGCACCGACGGAGCCAGCCGCACGGACGACGAGCGCACACCCTGGTCGGCGAGCGCGAGAGCCGTCCGCTCCCCCACGGCGCGTGGGTGGCCGACGGCCGCGTCGGGGACGTCGCGTTCGGTCGCGACCGTGCCGGGGTTGAGACCGGCCAGGCCCGAGGCGATGACCAGTGGCCGGTCGGAGCCGGCCAGCACCTCGCCGAACGTCTCGATCGCCGTGACGTCGATGGCGATCGACTCGGCGAACCGGGAGAAGTCGTGCACGAAGCCGAGGTGCACGACGCCGTCGGCCGCCGCAGCGCCGGCGCGCAGCACGTCGAGGTCCTCGAGCGACCCGCGCAGCACCTCCGCGCCGGAGGCCGCGACCTTGGTCGCGGCCTCCTCGGAGCGCGCGAGGCCGACGACCTGGTGGCCGGCCCCGAGCAGCTCGGGCACGAGGGCGGAACCGATCCAACCCGACGCACCGGTGACGAAGACACGCATGATGAACCTCCAGAAGAATTGATGTCAGTGACTGTCATCAGAACGTAGCACGCCCATGGCAGTCACTGACATCGACTAGTCTGAACGCATGACCCGCTGGCAGCCCGACACGCGCGAGCGGCTGATCGCGGCGGCGTACGAGCTCTATGAGGAGCGGGGCTACGAGCGCACCACGGTGGCCGAGATCGCCGAGGCGGCCGGATTGAGCGAGCGCACGTTCTTCCGGCACTTCGCCGACAAGCGCGAGGTGCTGTTCTCCGGCTCGGAGACGCTCGTCGAGTCGTTCGAGAACGCCGTCGCGGAGGCGCCCAAGACGCTGGGGCCCATGGCCGCCGTCGCCGAGTCGCTCGCCGCGGCAGCGGACTTCTTCGACGGCCGAATCGAGCACTCGCGACGGCGCCAGGCCGTGATCGACGCGAACCCGAGCCTGCAGGAGCGCGAGTTGATCAAGCTGGCGGCATTGTCCGCAGCCGTGGCTCGTGCGTTGCGCGGCCGTGGGGTCGACGGACCCGCCGCAATACTGATCGCCGAGACGGGCATCACGGTCTTCAAGGTGGCGTTCACCCGCTGGGTCGACGAATCCAACGACCGCGACTTCGCCGTCCTGATGCGGGAGACCCTCGACGAGCTCAAGACGCTGACGAAGTAGGCGCGGAAGCCCTAGGGCAGCTTGGCGGCGATCTCCAGCGTGGCCGAAACCACTTGCTTCTGAGCGTGTTCCAGGCTCTCCTCGGTCAGTCGGTGGGCCACTCGACGTCCTGCTGACCGATGCCGAACTCGACGAGCGTCGCCGCGACGGTGCTCCGACTGCCCGGCCTGCGCCGAACCGCGGTTATGCGGCGCTGTACGTCGACCGGGTACTCCAGGCCGATCGGGGTTGCGACTTCGACCTCCTGGTCGGGCGGTCCGCCAACCCGGCCGACGAGTCGGACGCCGTGTTCGAAGACGGGGTCGGTGGCTGGTGAGCCGAGTTAGCGGGCGAAGTCGGGCCGGGGGGAACGGCGGGTGCGTCACCGGACCGTTCGGACTGCTCCACTTCGGCGACTGCTAGCGAAATGCCCACCTCTGAGCGGAGTTCGCTCGGAGGTGGGCATTCCTTGAGTTTGGGCCGGGAACCGACCCGGGATCAGCGCGCCGGCTGAGCCAGGCTGGTCCGGTGATGGCGCTGCAGCAGGAAGCGCAGCCAGCGAACGTCGATCAACACGTCGTGGATTCCTTTCGCTCAGGCGGACTTGGTGAGGATGGGGAGAATGCGACGGCGCTCGCCGGCGACGTCCGAGAAGTGGTGCAGCGCATCGGGAACCGACGGCGTGGCGGGGAAGACGTCATCGACGCCGCAGAGCCGAAGCGTTCGCGAGACCGACTGGCTGGCGATCAGCGACCACTCGTCGCCCGCGGCGTAGCACGCCTCGTCGATCGCGTCGAGCAATTCGATGCCTTGGGCAGCGAACGACGTGACGCCGCTCAGGTCGAGGATGAACGGCTTCTCCGCGATGATGCAACACTTTGCCTGGGCCACCACGAGGCCAACGTTCACCTCGTCGATGGCGCCGGTGATGGTCAGCACGGTGGCGAGTTGGCGGCACTGCTTGTGAAGCTCGGCGCCGTTGCACTCGACCGTTGGATTTCCATAGCGGAAGCGGGAATTCGATGCTGAGCTGGTGCTCGTTGCGGTCATGGCACTGCCTCCCTTCGGTGGTTGCCGAATGAGAAGGCGGCGATGCCGTCTGTTCGACTTGAATCCCAAGGTAAGGGGCCAAAATAAGGTACCGGGGAGTAACCCCTAAAACATCGTTAAGAAGTGTCGTCGTCCCGGGCAGCAAATTCTCATAGCTCTCATAAGGACGCCGGGGTTTAGGTCAGCCCCGGCGCCACTGATTGCCCGAGTAGCCCTCCCACGGTGAGTAGTCCGCGAGGAGTTGCTCCTGCGGCGGCCGCTGGTCCTCGGGCACGTGCTGCAGGTTGATGCGGACGCGGTACCAGATCGACGAGGGACCCCGCATGCCGTCGACGAGCACGTCGATCGGCTCCAGCCGCTCGGCGGCGGACGCGTACTTCGCCTTCCAGGTCTCCAGCGATGCCATCGCCTCGTCCTTGGTCTTGGTCCTGGCGATCTCGATGAGCGGCATGGTGGACACTCTCTGACCGGATCCACCATCTCCGCGCCGTGCGCCCTTGGGCGCCTTCTCGGCGGGGCCCAGCTCCTTCGCGAGTGCCAGCAGACCCTCCAGGCCGCCGCGGGCCTCGTCCATGTGCTCCCACGGGTCGCCGATGTCGGCGTAGCGCCCGGGCACCGTCGCCACGGTGAACGCCTCGGGCCTGCAGCCGGGCACCTCGTCCCAGCGGAGCGGCGTCGACACCCTGGCATCGGGCCGCGAGCGCACGGAGTACGCCGACGCGACGGTCCGGTCCTTGGCGTTCTGGTTGAAGTCGACGAAGACGCCTTCGCGCTCTTCCTTCCACCATCTGCCGGTGGCCAAATCCGGTGCGCGCCTTTCGACTTCGCGTGCAATCGTCTCGGCGGCCAGGCGAACCTGCTTGTAGGGCCAGTTCGGCTCGATCCGGGCGTAGATGTGAAAGCCGCGTGACCCGGATGTCTTCGGCCACGCCGTCAGCCCGTAGTCGGTGAGCACGTCGCGTGCCACCAGTGCCACGTCGACGATCTGCGGCCACTCAACGCCGGGCATCGGATCGAGGTCGACGCGCAACTCGTCGGGGTGCTCCAGGTCCCCGGCCAGGACCGGGTGGGGGTTGAGATCGACGCAGCCGAGGTTGACGGCCCACGCCAGACCGGCGGCGTCGGTGATGACGGCTTCCTTGGCCGACGTGCCCGACGCGTATTTCAGCTCGGCGACCTCGATCCAGTCCGGCCGCTTCTCGGGCGCACGCTTCTGGAAGATCGCCTCCTCGGAGATTCCCTTGACGAATCTCTTGAGGATCATCGGGCGGTCCGCCACCCCGCGCAGGGCGCCGTCGGCGACGGACAGGTAGTACTCGATGAGGGCCAGCTTGGTCACGCCCGCGTCGGGAAACACCACCTTGTCCGGATTGGTGACCCGCAGCGTTCGGCCGCCGATGTCCATCGACAGCGAAGACGCCATGCCGACGATGGTAGTTGGGACCACTGACCGGCACTCGGACCCGCGTGCGACGGACGTCACATATTGTGGGGCCATGCCCAACCTCACTGACCTTCCCCTGCAGGCAGCAGCCAAGGTTCAGCAGTACCTCGAGCGCGGCTCGGCCGAACTGCACTACGCCAGGAAGATGTTCGAGGCTGGCGCCTTCAAGCTCGAGCCGCCGCAGAACGTCGCCGCCATGCTTGCCGACATCAGGCGCTGGGGTGAGTTCGGGATGATCCCCGCGCTCAACGCCCGCCGCAATCCCAACGGCGCGGCCATCATCGACGACGACGGCGAGCTGACGTTCAAGGAACTCGACGACGCCGCCAACGCGGTCGCCAACGGGCTGCTGGCGCTCGGCGTCAGGGGTGGCGACGGCGTGGCTCTGCTGATCCGCAACCACCGCTGGTTCCTGATCTCGCTCTACGGCGCCGCCAAGGTCGGCGTCCGACTCATCCTGCTCAACAGTGAGTTCTCCGGCCCACAGATCAAGGAGGTCTCCGAGCGCGAGGGTGCAAAGCTGATCATCCACGACGACGAGTACACGAAGGCGTGCTCCGCGGCCGACCCGGAACTCGGCAAACTGCGTGCCCTGCCGACCAACCCGGACAACGACGCGCCGTCGGAGAGCACCGACGAGACGTTGGCGGACCTGATCGCCCGCAGCGAGTCCAAACCGCCGCCGAAGGCGGCCGTGCACTCCAAGATCATCATCCTCACCAGCGGCACGACCGGAACGCCCAAGGGCGCTAACCGCAGCACCCCACCGTCGTTGGCGCCGATCGGTGGCGTTCTGTCGCACGTGCCGTTCAAGGCGGGGGAGGTGACGTCGCTTCCCGCGCCGATGTTCCATGCGCTGGGCTTTTTACACGCCACCATCGCGATGATGCTCGGCAGCACGCTCGTGTTGCGGCGGCGGTTCAAGCCGGCCACCGTGCTCGCCGACATCGAGAAGAACCGCGTGACCGCCATGGTCGTCGTGCCAGTGATGCTGTCGCGCATCCTCGACGAGCTGGAGAAGACCAGTCCCAAGCCCAACCTGTCGAGCCTGCGCATCGTCTTCGTGTCCGGATCTCAGCTCGGCGGCGAGCTCGCCACCCGCGCACTGAAGGACCTCGGCCCCGTCGTCTACAACCTCTACGGGTCGACCGAGATCGCGTTCGCGACCATCGCCCGTCCCAAGGACCTCTCGATCAACCCGTCGACAGTCGGGCCGGTCGTCAAGGGCGTCAAGATCAAGCTCTTCGACGACA
>JAOPUT010000238.1 GCA_025963385.1 Mycobacterium sp. | reverse complement strand
TCGTCGTGCTTTTCGGGTCGGGCTTCTACTTCGGCCGGGCAACCGCACCACAACCCGTGGACCGCGGTGCCGCGGGTACCGAGCAGGGTCCCATGATCTTCCCGATGCCGCGCGGACAATTCGATCGGCCGGCCCCCGGCATCGTCATCCCCAATGGACCGAGCTTCCAGTTGCCGAACATCTTCCCGCAATTCCCGATGTCGCCGCAGACGCCATCGACCCAGACTCCTGGTCAGCCGCCGAGATAGACGCTCGATGCGCGGCGCCTGGCTTCATAGCCAATTCATAGCGGATTCAATATTGGCGCATCACCACTGAGGCCATGATCGGGGACATGAGCGAAACGACATCGTCACCAGAACCAGTCACCAGCCCCTTGGGCACCACCGCGACAACGGCCCCTGCCGCCGCCGACACGCCGACCGTCGTCGAGCGCCGAGACGTCGAGAAGCGCCGACGACGCCCGAAGCTAAACGCCGTTGCCGCGTGGGTCGGCATCGTGGCGGGCGTCGTGTTCATCGTCGCCGTCATCTTCGGCACCGGGTTCGTCCTCGGCGCGAGCGCGGGTGGCGGGCATCACCACGGCCATCACCACGGTGGCGGAGGCCAGATGCATCACGACGGCGGACCCGGACAGGGTTGGCCGGGCGGACACGGCGGCTTCGGTCCCGGCGGTCCTGGCGGTTTCGGTCCCGGCGGGCAGGGTGGTTTCGGTCCCGGTGGACAGGGTGGTTTCGGTCCCGGCGCACAGGGCCCCGGCCCCGGCGGACAGGGCCCCGCCCAGGGCGGACCCCAGGGACCCCAGGGTGGCGCCGGGCAAACGACACCACCCGGTCGCTGAGGACACTCGATCGATGCCCCGCTCACCCCCGTGGTGAGCGGGGCATCGTCGTCTTTCTGTTCTTGCGGATCGCCAAGAGCCAAGAACAAGAATGTGATTCAAGAGAGTGTCCGAGCGACTTCGTGGGTACCTACACGGGAAGTGGTGCCTAGGAGGCGACCGCGGCCCAGCCCGAGCGGCCGCGACCACGAGGAGATGGGTAAGTAGATGACTGAAAAGATCGCAACGACCGATGGTGGCGCGCCCGTACCGAGCGTCGAGCATTCGCTGTCCGTCGGCCCAGATGGCCCGATTCTGCTGCAGGACCACTACCTGATCGAGCAGATGGCCAACTTCAACCGGGAGCGCATCCCGGAGCGCCAGCCGCACGCCAAGGGCGGTGGCGCGTTCGGACATTTCGAGGTGACCAACGACGTCAGCCAGTACACCAAGGCGGCGGTCTTCCAGCCTGGCGTCAAGACCGAGATGGTCGCCAGGTTCTCGACCGTGGCCGGCGAGCGCGGCAGCCCAGACACCTGGCGCGACCCGCGTGGGTTCTCGCTGAAGTTCTATACGTCCGAAGGCAACTTCGACATGGTGGGCAACAACACCCCGGTGTTCTTCGTCCGCGACCCGATGAAGTTCCAGAACTTCATCCGCAGCCAGAAGCGCATGGCCGCCAACAACCTTCGCGACCACAACATGCAGTGGGACTTCTGGACGCTGGTGCCCGAGTCCGCGCATCAGGTGACCTATCTGATGGGTGACCGCGGCATTCCGAAGACCTGGCGGCACATGAACGGCTACTCGAGCCACACGTACAGCTGGATCAACGCCAACAACGAGATGTTCTGGGTGAAGTACCACTTCCATACCGACCAGGGCGTCGACTTCCTGACCCAGGAGGACGCCGATCGCATCGCCGGTGAGGACGGCGACTATCACCAGCGGGATCTGTACGACTCGATCGAGGCGGGCAACCATCCGACGTGGACGCTCAAGATGCAGATCATGCCGTTCGAGGACGCCAAGACCTACCGGTACAACCCGTTCGACCTGACCAAGGTGTGGCCGCACGGCGACTATCCACTGATCGACGTCGGCACGATGACACTGAACCGCAACGTCGCCGACTACCACTCGCAGATCGAGCAGGCCGCGTTCGAGCCGAACAACATCGTTCCCGGTACCGGACTTTCGCCGGACAAGATGCTGCTGGCCCGCGGGTTCTCCTACGCCGACGCGCATCGCGCCCGGCTCGGGGTGAACTACAAGCAGATCCCGGTCAACGAGCCCAAGAGTGAGGTCAACGCGTATTCGAAGGACGGGGCGATGCGGATTCGTCTGTCCACCGATCCGGTGTACGCCCCGAACTCGATGGGCGGCCCTGTGGCCGACGATCCCAAGCGGGTGGCCGAGGCGCACTGGACCTCCGACGGCGACATGGTCCGCACGGCGTATTCATTGCGGCCCCAGGACGACGACTGGGGCCAGGCGGGCACTCTGGTCCGCGAAGTCTTCGACGACGCGGCACGGGAGCGCCTGGTGTCCAACATCGTCGGCCACGTTCTCGACGGCGTGAAGGAGCCGGTGCTGTCGCGAGTGTTCGAGTACTGGCGCAACGTCGACCCCGACATCGGCAAGAAGGTCGAGGAGGGCGTGCGCGCCGGCGACGGCTAGTGGATGTCCGCCACCGTGAGAGTGGCGACGCGGAATGCACGTGACGCGTCGGCACGCTCACGGTGGCGCCCCGGGATGCCCGCGACACGCCGGGAATCCCAAAGCTGTGATTCTCATGGGGTCTGTGAGACTATTGAGAACTTTGGGGAACATGTGGCGACAATCCCTGATTCATGACAATGTCGCTTCTCATGACGTCGCTTCTCATGACGCGCGTGTCGGCGAGCAGGATCGTGCTGGGCGTGGTGGTCGGCGCGGTGTTGTCGATCGTGGCCGCCGGTTGCTCGCTCCAGGGCCCAGAACTTCAGCACGGTCTGGCCAAGGTGTTCTCCGTGGGTGACTGCGTCTCGATCCCGGCGAAGGCGCCTGACACACTGAGCGCCGACAAGGTGTCCTGCGCCGCCGACCCGAGCTACACCGTCGGAGCGGTCGCGGATTCGTCGGGGGTGTGCCCGAGTAACGAATATCAGCATCTGCCTACGCAGTTCGCGGATCAGGCGACTTCCCGACTGTGCCTGGTGCCCAATCTCGTCGCCGATCACTGCTACGTGATGCAGATGCCGATCGGGATGCTCCAGCTGGCCGACTGCGCCGAGCGCGGCCAGCAGGGACTCCTGGTGCAGGTCACCCAACGCCTCGACGTCCGGGATCAGCGGGCGTGCCCCGCGGCAGCGGGCCAGTACGCCTGGCCCTACCCGTCGCCGGCCCGGACGTACTGCACCCTGACGATCTTCTGACATAGGCATCGCAGCCGACGCCAGCTGGCATGATCGACTGCATGAGCATCGACGTCGTATACACCGCAGAATCCACGGCTACCGGTGGGGGCCGCGACGGCCACGTGACGTCCACCGACGGCAAGATCGACCTCGACACCCGGCCGCCCAAGGAAATGGGCGGCAGCGGGGAGGGCGTCAACCCCGAGCTGCTCTTCTCGGCCGGATGGTCGGCCTGCTTCCTGGGGGCCCTTCGCCTGGTGGCGAAGAACGAGAAGATCGCCATCGACGACGCCAGCGGCATCACCGCCCAGATCGGGTTCGGCAAGGACTCCGACGGTGGCTTCGGTCTGACCGCCCACCTCATCGGCTATCTGCCCGGGCTCGAGCAGGGCGCGGCCGACGAGCTGATGGAGAAGGCGCACGGGGTGTGCCCGTACTCCAAGGCCACCCGCGGCAACATCGACGTCAAGCTGTCGGCCAAGGTCTGATGCGGGCGCTCGTCGCCCTGGCCGGCGCGAGCATGGCGGTGGGGCTCGCGGTCGCGCCCGCCGCGGCGGCGCGCCCGTCCGATCCCGGGGTGGTGTCCTACGCCGTGCTCGGCAAGGGCTCGGTGGGCAACATCGTCGGCGCCCCGATGGCGTGGGAGTCGACCTTCACCGCGCCCTTCCAGGCCTTCTACGTCGACACACCGGAATGCAACAACTGGGCCGACATCGGCCTGCCGGAGGTGTACCTGGACCCCGACCTGGCCTCGTTCAACGGCGCGACGGCCCAGCGCGCGGCCAATGACGACACCAACCTCGTCAAACAGGCCGTCGGCGTGTTCGCCACCAACGATGCCGCCGCCCGGGCCTTCCACCGGGTAACCGACCGCACGGTCGGATGCGCCGGCCAGACCACCGCGATGCACCTCGAGGACTTCTCCACGCAGGTCTGGACGTTCTCGGGAGCCGCGCCGACGGCCACCGACGCGGTGTGGGTGAAGCAGGAAGCGGGTATTGATCGCCGGTGCTTCGTTCAAACCAGACTGCGCGAGAACGTTCTGCTGCAAGCGAAAGTATGCCAACCTGGCAACGGCGGACCTGCGGTGAACGTGCTGGCTGGGGCGATGCAGAACACCCTGGGTCAGTAGCCGTCCCGAAAATCGAGGGGTGCTTTGTCAGTGGGCTCTGGAAGATTGGTGGCGCACTTCTAATCGACGGCCCATCGCGCGCTGTACGCGTCCGGGGACCGGAGGGGGATGGTTGAGATGACCACCATCGCAGACTTGCACGGCACCCGTCCCGACGACGCGGCAGGCACCGAACTCATCGGCTACGACGACGCTGCCGCGCGCATCGGTGGGGACTGTCTCAAGGACGGTCCCGTCGGTCAGGTCGGTCTCGAGATCGAAGCGCACTGCTTCGACCTGACCGACCCCATGCGGCGGCCGTCGTGGGACGAACTCACCGCGGTCATCGCGCAGGTGCCCCCGCTGCCGTCCGGCAGCCCCATCACGGTCGAACCGGGCGGCGCGGTCGAGCTGTCCGGCCTTCCCGCAGGCTCCGTGCTGCCCGCCATCGCGGCGATGCAGGCCGACCGGGCGGTGCTCAGCGAGGCGTTCGCCGGCCACGGCCTCGGCCTGGTTCTGCTGGGTGCCGACCCCCTGCGACCGCCGGAGAGGGTGAACCCCGGCGACCGCTACCGCGCGATGGAGCGGTTCTTCGAGGCAAGCGGCACCACGGACGCCGGTGCCGCCATGATGACGTCGACCGCGTCGGTGCAGGTGAATCTGGATGCGGGCCCTCGCGACGGCTGGGCCGACCGGGTTCGGCTCGCGCACGCGCTGGGGCCGACGATGATCGCCATCGCGGCCAACTCGCCACTGCTTGGCACCGAGTTCTCCGGCTGGCGCAGCACCCGGCAGCGGGTGTGGAGCCGCCTCGACTCGGCGCGCGTCGGACCCGTACTCGGCGCCAGTGGCGGCGATCCGGCGGGGGACTGGGTCCGCTACGCGCTCAAGGCGCCGGTGATGCTGGTGCTGGGCCCCGAGGTAGTGCCGATGACAGAGGTGGTGCCGTTCGCCGACTGGGCCGACGGGCGCGCCCTACTGGGCGGTCGCCGTCCCACGGTCGCGGATCTGGAGTACCACCTCACCACGTTGTTCCCGCCGGTGCGTCCCCGCGGCTTCCTCGAGATTCGCTACCTCGACAGCACTCCGGACGACGTCTGGCCCGCCGTGGTCTTCACGCTCGCCACGCTGCTCGACGACGCTGCCGCCTCCGCGATCGCCACGGAGGCCACAGCGCCCGTCGCCACGGCGTGGGACCTCGCCGCGCGCGTCGGGCTCGGCGACCCCGAATTGCGGCGGGCGGCCGCGACGTGCGTCCGGGCGGCCGCTGAACGGGCGCCTGAGGAATTACACGAGGCGATGCAGAGGTTGTTGTCTCGTGTCGAGCAGGGCAGGAGTTCGGCCGACGACTTCTCCGACCTCGTGGTCGAGCACGGAGTCGGTGCGGCCGTGAGTCGATTGGCGGGAGCGACGGCGTGACCACGCGAGAAGCGTTGGCCAGGGATCTCACCCTGGCGCGGGAGCGCACGCTGCGACTCGTCGAGTTCGACGATGCCGAACTGCTGCGCCAGTACGACCCGTTGATGAGCCCGCTCGCGTGGGATCTCGCCCACATCGGCTGGCAGGAGGAGCTTTGGCTGCTCCGCGGCAACGACGGTCGTCGACCCGGCATGCTGCCGCCTGCGGTCGAGGGACTCTACGACGCGTTCGTCCATTCGCGCGCCAGCCGCGTCGATCTGCCGCTGCTGCCACCGGTGGATGCGCGCGCCTACTGCCGCACGGTCCGGTCGAAGGCGCTCGACGCACTCGAGGCGCTTCCCGACGAGGACGGCACCGGCGTCGATCCGACGTTCGTCTTCGGGCTGGTGGTCAGCCACGAGAACCAGCACGACGAGACCATGCTGCAGGCACTGAATCTGCGCACCGGCCCGCCGATCCTCGGCCTCGGTGGCCCACTCCCGCAGGGACGCCCCGGCGTCGCCGGTACGTCGGTGCCGGTGCCCGGCGGGCCCTTCGTCCTCGGTGTCACGGCCGTCGACGAGCCGCTGTCGCTGGACAACGAGCGCGACGCCCACGTCGTCGACGTGCCGTCCTTCCGCATCGGAAGGGTGCCCGTCACCAATGGTGAGTGGCAGGAGTTCATCGCCGACGGTGGCTACTCGCAGCCGCGCTGGTGGTCCGAACGCGGCTGGGCGCATCGGCAGGAAGCGGACCTGACGGCGCCGAAGTTCTGGGGTAGCGACGGCACCCGCACGCGCTTCGGGAACGTCGAGGAGATCCCGGCCGACGAGCCCGTCCAGCACGTGACGTTCTTCGAAGCCGAGGCCTACGCAGCCTGGGCGGGCGCGCGGCTACCCACCGAGATGGAGTGGGAGAAGGCATGCGCGTGGGATCCGGTGACCGGCAGCCGACGCCGATTCCCCTGGGGCGCTTCGGAACCCACGACATCACTGGCGAACCTCGGCGGCGATGCGCTTCGGCCTGCGCCCGTCGGCGCGTATCTGGCGGGCGCGTCGGCCTACGGCGCCGAGCAGATGCTCGGTGACGTGTGGGAGTGGACCACGTCGGACCTGACGCCGTGGCCCGGTTTCACGCCGATGCTCTACGAGCAGTACACGGCCCCCTTCTTCGGCGGTGACTACAAGGTCCTGCGCGGCGGTGCATGGTCGGTGGCGTCGAGCATCCTGCGTCCGAGTTTCCGCAACTGGGACCATCCCGTCCGCAGGCAGATCTTCTCCGGCGTGCGACTTGCGTGGGACGCCTGATGTGTCGCCACCTCGGCTGGCTCGGTGAGCAGGTGCCGCTGTCTTCGCTGGTGCTCGATGAGCCGTACGGCCTTGCGGTGCAATCCTATTCGCCGCGCAGGCAGAAACACGGGCTGGTGAACGCCGACGGGTGGGGTGTGGGCTTCTACGATCACGGCGTCCCGCGGCGCTGGCGCAGTGCGGCGCCGCTGTGGGGAGACGCGTCCTTCGCCTCGGTGGCACCCGCGCTCCGCAGCGGTTGTGTCGTCGCGGCCGTGCGGTCGGCTACGGTCGGCATGCCCATCGAACCGTCGGCGTCGGCGCCGTTCACCGACGGGCAATGGCTGCTGTCGCACAACGGAAGGGTCGACCGCTCGGTGCTGCCGCTGTCGGCGGCCGCCGAATCCGTCGTCGACAGCGCGCTGCTGGCTGCGCTGATCTTCGAGCGGGGTCTCGACACGCTGGGAGAGACCATCGTCGAGGTCGGCGGTGACGATACCAATGCGCGACTGAACATCTTGGCTGCCAACGGTTCTCGCCTACTCGCCACCACCTGGGGTGACACCCTGTCAGTGCTGCGCCGCGACGACGGCGTCGTGCTGGCCAGCGAACCTTACGACGACGACCCCCGCTGGCAGGACGTGCCGGACCGCCACCTCGTCGACGTCACCGAGTCCGGTATCGAATTGCTCCCACTGAAAGGATCGCCATGACGGTGTCGCTCGCCAACTACCTCGCCGCCGACGCCGCAGCCACCGCGCTGCGCCGCGACGTGCGCGACGGCCTCACTTCCTCACCGAAGTCCTTGCCCCCCAAGTGGTTCTACGACGCCGTCGGCAGTGAGTTGTTCGATCAGATCACTCGCCTGCCGGAGTACTACCCGACGCGGGCCGAGGCTCAGATCCTGCGGGCCCGCGCCGCCGACATCGCGGTGGCATCGGGCGCGGACACCCTGGTCGAACTCGGCAGCGGCACCTCGGAGAAGACGCGCATCCTGCTCGACGCCCTGCGCGAGGGCGGAGCGCTGCGGAGGTTCATCCCGTTCGACGTCGACGCGACGGTGCTCGAGTCGGCGGGTGAGGCCATCGGCGCCGAGTACCCCGGTGTCGAGATCGACGCCGTGTGTGGCGACTTCGAAGAGCACCTCGGCAAGATCCCGTTGGTCGGCCGCCGTCTGGTGGTGTTCCTCGGCTCGACGATCGGCAACCTGACCACGGCCCCCCGCAGGCAGTTCCTTGCAGCGCTCGCGGACAGCATGCAACCCGGCGACACGCTGCTGCTCGGCACCGACCTCGTCAAGGACGTGGACCGGCTGGTGCGGGCCTACGACGACGCTGCGGGCGTCACCGCCAGGTTCAACAAGAACGTGCTCGTGGTGGTCAACCGCGAACTGGGCGCCGACTTCGACGTCGACGCCTTCGAGCACGTCGCCAAGTGGAACCCCGATGCGGAGCGCATCGAAATGTGGCTCCGCGCAAGCGTTCCGCAGCGCGTAAGGATCGAAGCGCTAAACATGACCGTCGACTTCGCCGAGGGTGAGGAGATGCTCACCGAGGTGTCCTGCAAGTTTCGGCCGCAGGGCATCGCCGACGAGCTCGCTGCGGTCGGGTTGCGTCGCGTCGAATGGTGGACCGACGAGGCCGGGGACTTCGGGCTGTCCCTCGCCGTCAAGTGACGGCCACGGCCGATCTGGCGTCGGCGTGGCGGTCCGCGCGCCCGCCAATGGCGGGTGTCCACCTGGACAGCGCCGCGTGCTCGCGACAGTCGTTCGCCGTGATCGACGCGACGGCCGCCCACGCCAGGCACGAAGCGGAGGTCGGCGGCTACGTCGCGGCGGAAGCCGCCGCGCCCTTGCTCGAGGCGGGCAGAACCACTGTCGCGGCGCTCACCGGCTTCACGTCCGGCGACGTCGTCCACACCACCGGGTCCAACCATGCGCTGGACCTGTTGCTCGGGGATTGGCGCGGCGAGCGGAGACTGGCCTGCCTGCCCGGCGAGTACGGGCCAAACCTGCTGGCGATGGCGCGGTACGGCTTCGACACCACGCCGCTGCCGGTCGACGGCGCAGGCCGCCTGGATCCCGACGCCGCCGTCCGCGCCCTGGCCGCCGATCCACCGGCCCTGGTGCACATCACCGTGCTGGGTAGCCACCGCGGGATCGTGCAACCCGTCTCGCCGATCGCCGCGGCCTGCCGGGACCACGGCATCCCCCTGATCGTCGACGCCGCACAGGCGTTCGCGCACCTGGACTGCTCCGACTTCGGCGCCGACGCGGTGTACTCGTCATCCCGCAAGTGGACCGCGGGACCGCGCGGGGTCGGGTTCCTGGCAGCGCGGCCGGGCCTGCTGAGCGATGGCACGCTGGCGCGGCTGTCCCATGCGGAGGCGAACGTCGCTGCGCAGGTAGGCCTTTCGGTCGCGCTGGGCGAGCACGCTGCCGCCGGGCCTGAGCGGGTGAGGAGCCGGCTGGCCGAGGTCGGCGCCCAGACCCGTCGCGCGCTCGCCGACCTGACGGGGTGGCGGGTCGTGGAACCCGTGGACGAGCCCAGTGCCATCACCACGCTGGTGCCACCGGATGGCGTGGACCCGGTGGCCGTACGTGCCCGGTTGATCGCCGACCACCGCATCGTCACCACCTGCGCCGGCGTCGAACGCGCACCGCGCGAGATGACGCGATCGACCCTGCGGGTGTCCCCGCACGTCGACGTCACCGCAGAGGAGCTCAAGACGTTGGCCGCGGCACTGGGTGCCGTGACCGACTGACGGACGTCAGCCGCTCCACTCTGCGGTGAGGGTGATGATCCGTCGCGGTCACTCGCACTTTGCCGCCATGGCCGCAGAGTCGGCGCAGACGGCCCTCAGCCCGGCTTGTGCGCCGACAGCAGCAGGGCGGGCATCTTCGTCCGCCCCTTGTCGTCGTGCGCGTGGGGCAGCTGGAACGGGGCGTTCGGTCCCGACGGCATGTTGGCGTGGATGAACGCGGGGCGGACATCGTCGATCTCCCAGTACTTTCCGACGGCGGCGCGCAGCTCGGCCTCGTCGACCTCGTTGGGTTTCTGCTCGAGTTCGGCGGGGAACGCGCCCTTCGCGAAGACCAGGACGTAGTAGGCGGCACCCGGCGCGGCTGCCCGGTACACCGACTGCTGGTAGCCGTCGCGGCCCTCGACGGGGAGCGAGTGGAACAGCGTCGAGTCCATGATCGTGCTGAACCTGCCGTCGAAGCCGGTGAACGTGGTGATGTCGTCCTGGACGAACGTGGCATTGGGCAGGTTGCGGTCCTTGGCGGCCTTCGTGGCGGCGGCGACCGCCGTCGGCGTGAGCTCGATGCCCACCACGGTGTAGCCGTCGGCGGCCAACGTCAGGGACAGCTCAGCATGTCCACAGCCCGCGTCGAGGACCTCGCTTCGCACCTTGCCGTCAGCGATCAGCGCCGCCAGCTCGGGTTGGGGCTCACCGATGTTCCACGGCGGCGGGCCACCGAAATCGCTCTCCTCGCGGTACGCGCTGTCCCAGTCCATGACACGGGAGTCCTTCGAATCGGTCATGTTTTCCAACGTACGCGCCGACGATTCGGTCGGCTCTCAGCCCTTCGTCACCGACAGGGTGGCCCGATAGTCCTCGAGCGACGTGGCGTCGTCGGGGGTCTGCGGGTACGGGTCGAGCGACCGGAGTGTGATCGTGTAGCCACCGACCTGAACCGTCGAAACAGCTTGTCCGGGTGCAGGATTGGTGTTGAACTCCAGCGTCGTCGGGGAGTCGCCAGCCGGCTGGACGACGATCGCCATCCTGGCCTGCCCGGTCCAGAAGCACTCAACCTGCTTGGGACACCGGGAATCCTCGAGGACGTCGGTGAAACGCACGCGCAGGTCAGCGCCGTTGATCGACGCCTCCTGTCCGCCGCCGAGGGCGAAGGGCTGATCGAGGTCGAACGTGACGGGACCGGCCGCGGCGTGATCCATTCGGCACCCGGCGAGTGCCAGCCCCAACGCCAGCACCGGGAGCCACGACCTGATCATGCCGGGCCGTCCCAGGTGTGCACGGGCTCGTTAGTGTGCATCCGCTCGCAGTACAGGTGCAGCATCTCGGCCAGCGCCTGCGGTCGCGCCAGTCCGCGCTCCTGCAGTGCGCGGACCGTCTCAACCTGCCAGACCGAACCGTTGCGACCGGACTTCGCGCGGCCCTCGATGACGCCGAGGAAGCGGTCGCGAACATCCGCGGCGACACCCCACCGCTCGAGACCCTCGTGGGCCAGGGGGAGCAGTTCACGCAGCACCAGCTCGTCGGGGGTCACCTCGCCGAGGCCGGGCCAGTACAGTCGCGCGTCCATGCCGCCGCGCGCGGCGGAGGTGAAATTGCGTTCCGCCGCAGCGAAACTCATCTTCGTCCACACCGGTCGGTCCTCGTCGGACAGCGCGCGCAGGGCACCGTAGTAGAACGCCGAGTTGGCGAGCATGTCCACCACGGTCGGTCCCGCCGGCAGCACCCGGTTCTCCACGCGCAGGTGTGGCCGCCCGTCGACGACGTCGTACACGGGACGGTTCCAGCGGTAGATGGTGCCGTTGTGGAGTCGCAGTTCGGGCAGCGTCGGGGTGCGGCCGGCCGCCAATTCGGCGACGGGATCCTCGTCGGACACCTCGGGCAGCAGCGACGGGAAGTACCTGACGTTCTCCTCGAACAGATCGAAGATCGACGTTATCCACCGCTCCCCGAACCACACTCGCGGTCGGACGCCCTGGGTCTTGAGTTCCTCGGGTCGGGTGTCGGTCGCCTGGGCGAACAGCTCGATGCGGGTCTCGGCCCACAGCTCGTGGCCGAAGAAGTACGGCGAGTTGGCGCCGAGCGCGAGCTGAGCGCCGGCCAGCACCTGCGCCGCGTTCCAGTTCTGCGCGAAGTCCGCAGGCGATACCTGGAGATGCAATTGCATACTGGTGCATGCCGATTCGGGAGCAATCGAGGCCGACTGCAGGTTCAGCCGCTCGGGGCCGCCGATATCGATCATGATGTCTTCACCGCGGGCGGTGAAGATGCTGTCGTTGAGCGCCTGGTACCGCGTCGACTCGCTCATCCAGCCCGTCGACAGATGCTCGGGCATGAGCGTGGGCAGGATCCCGATCATCACGATGTGGGCGCCGTCGGAGTTGGCCTTGGTCTCCGCGGCGTTGAGGCTGGCCCGGACCTCGGTTTCGAGCTCGAGACCCGATTGCCCCCCGAGCGGACGCGGCGGCACGTTGAATTCGATGTTGTACGCACCCAATTCGGTCTGGAACGCAGGGTCGGCGATCGAGGCCAGCACCTCGCGGTTGGTCATCGCCGGCTGGTAGTCGGCGTCGACCAGGTTGCACTCGATCTCCATGCCCGTCAGCGGGCGGTCGAACTCGAAGCTCGCCTGGGCCAGCATCGTCTCGAACACATCCAGGCTCAGCTGGACCTTCCTCCGATACTGCAGCCGGTGTTCTCTGCCGAACTCGGTCTGCGTGACCTCATCACCCACGCGTCAGAGCCTATCGACGGGAGGCCACCGCGACTTGGGGACTGACAAGACCGCCGCGAAGTTCGAGCTCGATCGCCGGACCGGCGTCGGCCGCCAGGGCCCGCAGCGCCGACGGGCTGTAGCTGCGCAGCGAGCTGATCACGCCGTCGTGCACGAACGGCACGAACGGGGCCAGCGGAAGCATCGTGGCCAGCCGCAGCAGGTGCAGCGGGGCGGGCGGCCGCGGGAGGTCGATGATCAACAGTTTGTCGGCGACCCGGGTGCCCTCGGCGATCACGCGCGAGGCCAGTGCCGGCGGCAGGTGGTGAAACGACAGCGCGAAGACCGCGAGGTCGAACGACCCGTCGGCGGCCGCGATGTCGGCGGCGTCCATGGTGCGAACGGTGACGCGGCCGTCGTCGCCGAGGGGGCCCGCCGCGATCGTCGCGACCGAAGCGGCTTCGAGATCGGTCACGGTGACACGCGCGGTCGGGTGCATCTCGAGGAGCTTGGCCGACAATTGACCGTGACCCGATCCGAGCTCGAGGATGCGCGGGTCGGGGACGTCGGCCACCTCCTCGAGCGCGATCTGCGCGAATCTCTCGTGGTTGCCGAACCACTCGCCAACCCGGTCCAGGGCGCGGACGACGCTGCGCTTGACGTCCGGATCGACGTCATCGCGGTCCAGGTACTCGGGTCTGTCGGTCTGCAGCAGCCGGTCCAGGCACGACGCGTCGGGTCCGCCGCGCGGCATGCGATCGATCTGGGACATCCGCGGTCAGCGCGCCGAGATCGCCGCGACGACGTCCTCGGGCAGTTCGATGTCCACGACGGCGAGGTTCTCCTCGAGGTGGGCGACCGACGACGTGCCGGGAATCAGCAACACGTTGGGGGCGACCGCCAGCGTCCACGCGAGCGCGATCTGGGCGGGCGTCTTGCCGAGGTCGGCGGCCGCCTGCTTCACGGCGGGGTTGCCGAGAACTGGGTTGTCGGCGGTGAAGGCCGACCCCAGTGGGAAGAACGGCACGAACGAGATGCCGTGCTCGGTGCACAGTTCGAGCACCGGCTGTGACGTGCGGTCGACCAGGTTGTAGGCGTTCTGCACCGTCACGATCTCCGTGCGGTCCAACGCGATCCGAAGGTGGTCGACGGTGATGGAGGACAGTCCGATGCCGGCGATGAGGCCCTCGTCGCGGGCGGCGATCATCGTGGTGAGCTGTCGGTCGAACAGCTCGCGGTCGACCTCGGTGGCGGCGCTGGGGTCATCGGAGTTGTGGATACGCAGGTTGACGGCCGCCAATTGGTCGACGCTCAGCTCGCGCAGGTTGGTCTCGATGTCGGCGCGCAGTTCGTCGGGCTGCGACGCCGGAATCCAGTTGGCCTTCTCGTCGCGGCGGGCGCCGACCTTGCTCACCAGCGCCAGGTCGTCGGAGTACGGGTGCAGCGCCTCGCGGATGAGCTCGTTGGCGACGTCCGGTCCGTAGAACTGGGCGGTGTCGATGTGGTTCACCCCGAGTTCGACGGCGCGCTTGAGCACTGCGATCGCCTGATCGTGGTCGCGCGGCGGGCCGAAGACCCCAGGTCCTGGGAGTTGCATCGCGCCGAACCCGACGCGGTTGACGGTGAACTTACCCAGTGGAAATTGGCTCATACCTACTCCTTACACGGATTCGGCGCGGTTTCATCCGCCGAGCGAACGAAACCGCACCGAAATCGCGATTTACTCGGTCTCGCCCAAGACCTGGTAGATCTCCTTGCGAGCGTTGTTGACGATGTCCACGATGCGCTTCTGCTGGTCGGAAGAGGCCGCGAAGAAGGACTGCTTGACCGCGCCCATCAGCTGGCCGACGGCGCCGCGCAGGTTGACGGCGCCGGGGTCGGCGCCTTCGGTGATCTCGTCCCACGGCGCGGTTTCGATCTTCTCGGCGGCGGCGCGGCCGGCGTCGGTGAGCTCGAACAGCTTCTTGCTGCCTTCGCTCTCGGCGCCGACGATCAGGTCCTCGTCGACGAGCAGTTGCAGGGTGGGGTAGACCGAGCCTGGGCTCGGCTTCCACAGATCCTGGGTACGCTCGGCGATCTCCTGGATCATCTCGTAGCCGTGCATCGGGCGCTCGGCGAGCAGTTTGAGGATTGCGGCGCGTACGTCGCCACGCCGGCCGCGGCCGCCACCGCGCCTGCCTCCGCGGTGGCCTGCGCCGGGACCGAAGCCGGGACCGAAGCCGCCGCCGGGACCGAAGCCGGGGCCGCCGAAGCCACGGCCGAAGCCACCGCGGAAGCCGCCGTCGAACGGGCCGTCGTGGCCGCCGTCGTGCTCGCGGACCGCGTCACGGAATTCGTTGCGGAAGGCGCGCCGGGCGTGGCGCCGCTGCTCGTGGAGGACGCGTCGGTCGACGGGTCCGAACCCGAAGCCGAAACCGCCTGCATGGGGTTGGCCCTCGAACGGGCCGCTGGGAGGTGTGAATGGGGTGTTCATGGGTGTGTGTCTCCTTGAAGTCTGGAAACGCCGAACGCGCTTCCGATACGTTGACGATATATCGGAAACTATCGCGATGCAACCATTGGGCGGGGTTAGGGGTTCATCCGCTCGTCGATGGCCGCTAGGAACTGGCGCGCCCAGCGCACCTCCATCGCGGCATATTGAAGGCCGTACTCCAGCGCGGCGCGGTTGTAGAAATCGGTGTCATCGTCCTGCCACTCAACCGAATCACGAACGTGCTCATACCTTTTCAGGTCACTTTCGGCGTGCTCGGCGAATGCCGTGACGTACTTGCGCGCCACATCGGCGGGGGCATTGCCGAGGAGGAACACGCGCAGCAGGTCGGGCCGCCGCCACGGGGGATCGTCCTGCGGACTGTCGATCCAGCGCACCAGCTCGGCCCGTCCGGCGTCGGTGACCCGGTACTCCTTACGGCCGCGCGGGCCGACGGCGCTGACCTCGATGAGCCCGTCGGCCGCCAGCTTGTTCAACTCGCCGTACAGCTGGCTCTGGGTGGCAGGCCATACGTTGGCCATGGACTGCTGGAACCGCTTGAGCAGGTCGTACCCGCTGCCGGGGTACTCGGCCAGTAGTCCGAGGGCGGCGATCCGAAGGCTCACCGGAAAAGCGTACGGCCCGACATTCCAGTCGTGGAAGGTCGGGCCGTACGGTGTGTCGCGAGCTAGACGGACTCGTTCTCGGCGTCGACGAGCGTGGCTCCCTCGGCGACCCGCAGCGCCGTCATCCGCCACGGTCCCCGTGTCGCCAGCAGGTAGTAGAGGCTGAACGCCACGCCGCAGCCGATGAACCAGCTGTACTGCGACGCGCCTGCCATGCCGAACACGATGCCGCCGAGGAGCACGGGCGCCATGGCCAGGATCGCTCCCACGACCGTCGCGAGTACGGCGACCGGGTTGTAGCCGTTCTTGTACCAGTAGTTGGCGGTCTTCGACATGGTGAACAGGTCGTCGACGACGATCTTCTGCTTGCGCACCAGGTAGAAGTCGGCGAGCAGCACACCGAACAGCGGGCCGATGAACGCGCCGAGCGTCTCGAGTGTGTAGTGGATGACCTCGGGGTTGCTGTACAGGTTCCAGGGCGTCAGCAGCACCGAGCCGACCGCGGCGATCATGCCGCCCATCCGCCAGCTGATCCTCTGCGGGCTGACGTTGGAGAAGTCGAATGCGGGGCTGATGAAGTTGGCCACGATGTTGATACCGATGGTGGCGATGCTGAACGTCAACGCGCCCAACACGATTGCCGTCACGCTGTCGATCCTGGCGACGGTGGCGACCGGGTCGGTGAGCAGTTCGCCGAACACGGGGACGGTGGCGGCGGCCGTGACGACCACCAGCAGTGAGAACACCAGGAAGTTGACTGGCAGGCCGAGGAAGTTGCCCTTCTTCACCGCGGCGAACGACTTGCCGTAGCGGGCGAAGTCACCGAAGTTGAGCATCGGCCCCGAGAAGTAGGACACCACCAGGGCGATGGCTCCGAGCATGATGACGAGCGTGTTGCCCTTCTTCTCGCCGCCGAGGTTCAGGCTGACGTGCCAGCCCGATTTCCACAGAAGGTAGCCGCACAGGATGAACATCACCACGTAGACGGCGGGCCCACAGAAGTCGATGAACGTGCGGATCGACTCCATGCCACGCCAGACCACCGCGGCCTGCAGGATCCACAGCAGGGTGAAGCTGCCCCAGCCGAGCAGGGACAGCCCGGTGAAGCCGTACTGGTCGACGTCCGCGTATGGCGCCAGTCCGGGGAACAGCTTGAGCAGCACGACGTCTAGCGCCGCCGAGGCCAGGTAGGTCTGAATGCCGTACCACGCGACGGCGATCAGGCCGCGGATGATCGCGGGGATGTTCGCGCCGAGCACGCCGAACGGGCTGCGGCACACCACCGGATACGGAACGCCCGCCTGCTGGCTGGGCTTGGCGACCAGGTTGCACAGGTAGTAGACGATGACGATGCCGACCAGCAGGGCGATGAGCACCTGCCAGCTGGCGAGGCCGAGGGCGAACAGGCTGCCCGCCGTGACGTAACCGCCGACGCTGTGCACGTCGGACATCCAGAAAGCGAAGATGTTGTACGACGACCACGACTGTTTGCCCAGCGGTGCGAGATCCTCGTTGGTCAACCGCGGGTCGTAGTGCTCCTTGATCACCCCGCTCCCGACGGGGTGGCCAGCGGCCTCGACGATGTCGCCGACGGCGATCACGGCGCTGGGCGGCGGCTCTTTGACGTCTGTCATGGCTAGCTCCTGATCTGCGTGCAGATGATGCGTGGCGATTGGAAAAAGCTAGCCGCGAGTTGTTGCGTGGTCGTTGCGGCGAAAATATATTCCTGTCGCGTTAGCCGCCGCCGTCGTCGACGACCAGGCCGGTGTCCGACGGCAGTGTGGCCACGACCTCGTTCAGTCTGCGGTGGTGGGCCGCGCTGAAGGTCAGCAGCCGGTCGACGTCTCGGGCGAGGAACGCCTCGAGCATCTCCCCGTGGTCCTCGTGGAGCCGTGCGCGCTGGGCTCGTTCGACGTGCACCATCACCTGGACGGGCTCGGTGATGTTCCAGGCGGATTCGAGCATGTGGATGAGGCGGAACATGCCGGACGGGCGGGTGAGGCCCAGGTGGAAGATCCGGCTCTGGCGGTGATAGGTCTGCGAATCATCTTCTGCCACAGCGGTTTCCAAGAGACGGTTGACCTCCGCGACGTGCTCTCGTTCCGCGTCGGTGGCCCGGATGACGGCGGCCGCGAGTGCCGCCGACTCCAGCGTCTCGCGCACGATGTACATCTCGGCGAGCTCGCTGGCGGTGAGCTGCGCGACCGCGTACCCGATGTTCGTCTGGTGCGCGACCAGTCCCTCGCCGGTCAGTGTCTTGAGGCTCTCCCGGATGGGGATGGGGCTGACGCCGAAGAGGTCGGCGACCTCCGCCACCGGGATCGGCGTACCCGGCGGCACCGCACCGTCGAGGATGACGCGGCGCAGCTCGTCGACGATGGACCGTTGCGATCCTCCGGCGCGGGTGCCCGTGAGCTTGAGTGCCCACGCGGAGTGGCGACGGCCCGGCATGGGGTCATCCTCCTACGTTTCGGCAGGCGTCGTACAGGACCAACATTCCACTATTGACATGTCATTAGTGGAGTGTCATGGTGATGGAGTTCAACCCACAGCCGAGGGAGAGTTCGACATGACCGACGTCAAGGAATCCGAGATCTTCGGAACCGGCCAGTTCTACCAACGAGGCAACTACGCACCGGTCGCCGACGAACTCACCGAGTTCGACCTGACCGTCGAGGGATCGATCCCGCCGGAACTCGACGGCTGGTACCTGCGCAACGGCCCGAATCCCCGTCAGCCGACGGGCCACTGGTTCAGCGGCGACGGCATGATCCACGGCATCCGCGTCGAAAACGGCGGAGCCGCCTGGTACCGCAACCGCTGGGTCCGCACCGACAGCTTCGAGCACAGCGTGTCGCTGTACCAGCCCGACGGAACGCGCAACCTACGGTCGGCCAAGGCCAACACCCACGTCGTCAACCATGCGGGCAAGACGCTGGCGCTCGTCGAGTCGTCGCTGCCCTACGAGGTCACCAACGACTTGGAGACCGTCGGCGCGTACGACTTCGGCGGGCAATTGGTCGACTCCATGACCGCACACCCGAAGATCTGCCCCACCACCGGCGAAATGCACTTCTTCGGCTACGGCAACCTCTTCGAGCCGCACGTCTCCTACCACCGGGTGGATGCCGACGGTGCGTTGACGATCAACCGTCCCGTGGACGTCAAGGCGTTGACGATGATGCACGACTTCGCGCTGACCGCCGAGCACGTGATCTTCATGGACCTGCCCATCGTGTTCGACATGGACATCGCGCGGGAGGGTCGCGGCGACATGCCGTACCGCTGGGACGACGGGTACGGCGCGCGCCTCGGCGTAATGCGCCGCGACGATCCGTTCGGCCCCATCCGTTGGTTCGAGATCGACCCGTGTTACGTCTTTCACGTCGCCAATGCCTACGATTCCGCGAATTCCATTGTGCTGCAGGCTGCCCGGTATCCCGAGCTGTGGCGGCACAGCGGCGGGTTCGAGGAGGACGCCGTGATGTGGACCTGGACGATCGATCTGGCCAACGGCACCGTCAGAGAACAGCAGCTCGACGACCGCACGGTGGAGTTCCCGCGCATCGACGACCGGCTGGCCGGCCTGCAGGCGCGGTACGCCGTGTCGGTGGGAACCGACCGACTGATTCGCCACGACCTGACGACCGGAAGCGCGGTCGAGCACGCGTTCGGCACTACCTCGACGCCAGGTGTGCCCGGCGAGGCGGTGTTCGTGCCGTCGACCGGCCCTGCGGACGAGTCGGCCGGCTACTACCTCGGCTACGTGTACGACGCCTCTCGCGATGGCAGCGATCTGGTGATCCTCGACGCCTCCGACTTCGCCGGCGATCCCGTCGCCACGATCAAGCTGCCGCACCGGGTGCCCTTCGGCTTCCACGGCAACTGGATCCACGCCTAGGTGCTGGCAGCGTCGGTCAGTGGGCCTCAATGTCGCGCCAGCGGCGGCTTTCCGTGACACCCCCGGAAGCGGGCCCCGCTGCCGCAGAAGCACGGGTCGTTGCGAGGGATCGGCAGCATGTAGACGTGGTCCTCGTGGACGCTCGCGATGGCGTCCTGAAGTCTCGACGGCGGTGCGGGCACGTGGCGGTGCGTCATCCACGCGGTCGCGACGGCGAGAGCGCCGAGCAGCATCACGACCTTGACGGCCTCACCCGTTGCCTCGCGGGAGCGGAACCAGGCGGCCACGTCGGTGCTCTGGCGGTCGAGTGCGCTGGCGAGGTGCTCTGTCGGCGGCAGTCCCGTCCGGAGTTGCTCGAGCAGGACGTCCTGAAGGCGGCTCAGCTCGTCGAGCGTCATGCGGCGCAGCGCCGCCTCCACCAACGCGTCGGCGGTTGAAGTGGTGGTGATCGTCGTCGTCATGGCATTCCCCCGAGCGCTCGCATGGCCGGCGCCGCCCCCACGACGTACCGACACCCGAACGATAGCCCGATCCGACACGTGACGAATCGGGGAAAACCCTAACAACCGACTGCCAGTCATCCCGTTTATGGTGTCCAGATGGCTGTCAGGTGGCTCGATGCTCCCGAGGATCACGATTATGCCGCTGCCGCGGACTATCTGAGCCTCATCAGCGAGGCCGACGCGATCGCGAAGACCGTCGAAGCCCTCAAGGCCGCCGACACGTCACCGCGCAAGGCCAAGGACATCCTGCGGGCCGCATGCCTGGACCTCCTGCCGGAGACCAACCCGGGCGTCAAGGCCGATCTCGCGAAGATCGCTGCAGGAAAGAAGCTTTCACCGATCCTGCTGGTGCGCGGCAAGGCCGTCGACGGTGTCGCACTGCAGATCGCCGACGGCTATCACCGGGTGTGCGCGAGCTATCTGACCGACGAGAACACACCCATCCCCTGTCGTCTCGTGTCGTGGCAGGAATGACCACCTGACATGTCCGCCTTCGGGTTTCACACGCTGGCGCTGATCGTCCTCGTCGGCATGGCGGGGCCTCTGCTGGTCGCCGTGCCGGGTCTGCGCATCCCCGCGATCGTCGGCGAGCTCGCCGCAGGAATCGTGATCGGCCGGGCCGGGTTCGACCTCGTCGACACCGGCGATCCGACGTTCACGCTGCTGGCCAACATCGGCTTCGCCCTGGTGATGTTCGTCGTCGGGACCCACGTCCCGGTGCGTGACACCTCGCTGCGGGCGGGCATCCCGAAGGCGGTGCTGCGCGCGTTGCTGGTCGGGGTCGTGGCTGCAGTCCTGGGTGTGCTCCTCGCCAGGGTGTTCGGCACCGGCCACGCGGCGCTGTACGCGGTGCTGATGGCGTCCTCGTCGGCGGCGGTGGCGCTGCCGGTCATCGACGAGCTGAAGCTCGCCGGGCCGCCGGTGCTGTCCGTCAAGGCACAGATCGCGATCGCGGACGCGGCGTCGATCATCCTGCTGCCCTTGGTGATCGACCCCTCCCGCGCCTTGCGCGCGGCTCTGGGGGCCGTGACGATCGCGGCGTGTGCTGGCGTGCTATTCGTGGTACTGCGGCACTTCGAACGCAGCGGCGCGCGCAAGCGCCTCCGGACCTATTCGAAGAGTCACCGGCTGGCGCTGGAGCTGCGGATCAGCCTGCTCGCGCTGTTCACCCTGGCGGCCGTGGCCACCACGACGCACGTGTCGATCATGCTGGCGGGATTCGCGCTCGGCCTGGTGGTGAACGGCATCGGTGAACCGCGGCGACTCGCGCGGCAACTGTTGGGCATCACCGAGGGCTTCTTCGGCCCGCTGTTCTTCGTGTGGCTCGGCGCCTCGCTTCAGGTGCGCGAACTGGGGGAACGGCCCGAGTTCATCGGGCTCGGTGTGGGATTGGGGTTGGGGGCCGTGCTCGCACACTGCGCAGGACGGGTGTCCGGGCAGCCGCTGGCCCTTGGCGCCATGGCGGCCGCTCAGCTGGGCGTACCGGTCGCCGCCGCCACGCTGGGCACCGAGCTGAAACTGCTGGGTCCCGGTGAGCCGTCGGCGTTGATTCTCGGAGCGCTGCTCACCATCGCGGTGACGACGATCGCCGGTGTCGCCTTCCAGCGCCGTCAGCAGGCGGCCGCGCGGTAGGCGTTGGGGCTGACGCCGTAGGCCCGTTTGAAGGCGCTGCTCAACGCGAACGGCGTGCCGTAGCCGACCCTGCGGGCGACCGTGGCGATGGTGTCACCGCCGGCCCTCAGCAGATCGGCGGCCAGCGCCAGTCGCCAGCCGGTGAGAAAGGCGATCGGAGGTTCGCCGACCTGTTCGGCGAATCGTCGTGCGAACACGGCGCGCGAACAGCCAACGGCGGCAGCGAGATTGGCCACCGTCCAGGGGCGTTCGGGATTGTTGTACATGAGGCGCAGCGCAGGCCCGACGAGGGGATCGTGCTCGGCATGCCACCAGGTGGGGGCCTGGTCGTCGCCGTCGAACCAGGTGCGCAGCACGTCCATCAACAGCAGGTCGAGCAGACGGTCGAGGTAGGCCTCCTGCCCGGGACCGTCGCGCCCCGCTTCGTCGGCCAACAGGTCCACCAGAGGTGTCTGCCACTTCTCGGCGCGTACCAGCAGCACGGTCGGAAGTGCGTTCAGGAGACGGGAACTCACCTCGCTGCGGCCCTCGTACGCGCAGATGACGGCGCGGTCCGCGCCCGACGCCGCGTTGCCCCAGGTGCGCACCCCCACCGACATCTCGAAGCGCAGATCCTCCCCGCGCAGCGTCGTGCACCGATTGCCGGGATGGATGACCACCTGTGGTTCGGTGTGAGCCTCGTCGGCGAAGAGGTAGTGCTCGGTACCGCGCGCGACGGCGACGTCGCCCGGCCGCACGTGGAACGCGTCGCCGGAGTCGGTCACGACGACGGCGCTGCCCTGCGTCACGCAGATCAGCGTCAGCGGGGCGTCGTCCTGGATTCGCATCGACCACGGCGGGTCCAGCGACAGTCGCAGCACGAACGCGCCGCGGGCGCGCACGCCGTCGAGCAGTCCGCCGAGAGCATCCACGATGCTGAATCTAGACGATGGCGTATGGATTCGGGACCATCAACGATGGATCGTCTCGACACTCGGCGGTTGACTGAGCGCATGACCACGAGCCCATATCTCATTGCCACCACCGCCGCGGCCGTCACGAGTGCCGTCGTCGGCGGACTGTTCTATGGCTTCTCGACCTTCGTGATGAAGGGTCTCGACCGCGCCGACGCCGGCGAGGCGATCGCCGCGATGCGCGGTATCAACGCCGAGGCTCAGGCCAACGCCCCGTTCCTGACGTTGTTCGTCGGCTCGGCGCTGTTGGCACTGGGCGTCGGCGTCGCCGCGACGTTCAGGGTGTCCCAGCCAGGGGCCGGCTACGTGCTCGCGGGTGCGGCGCTCAGCCTGGTGGCCTTCATCGTGACGATGGCGTTCAACGTTCCGCTGAACAACCGACTGGATGCGCTGGATCCGTCGGCGCTGTCACATGCGGACGCAGTGCGGCAATGGCACGCCTACCTGGGTCCGTGGACCGCATGGAACCACGTGCGGACGGTGGCTCCACTACTGGGCTCGGTGCTGATGCTGGTCGGCCTACGCGCCCGCTGACTCCACGGAAGGCCAGTGCGACGACGCCAGCCGCGATCAGCGTCAGCACCGCCGCGATGGTCGCCGTCGGTGCGATCCCCGCGTCGAACGCGACCCGCGCCGAATCCAGGAGCCGGTGGCTCAAGGCGGGCGGCAGGGTCTGCGCCACCGATACGGCACCGCCGATGCTCTCCCTGGCGTCGGCGCTCTGCATCTCCGTGAGACCGCCCGGCAGTTCGACGTTGGCACGGTAGTACGCCGTGAAGATCGTGCCGAGCGTCGCCGTGCCGACGACGGCGCCGAGCTCGTAGGCCGTCTCCGACACCGCCGACGCCGCGCCGGACTTGGCCGGGGGCACCGATGCCACGATGGTGTCGTTGGAGATCGTCTGCGAGATCCCGACGCCGATCTCCAGGATGATGAACGAGACGATGACCGCGACGACCGTGAGGTCGTGTCGGAACAGCAGGATCGCCACGAAGCCCGCCGCCACGAGGACCAATCCGACGATCATGAGGGCATGGGGCGCAATGCGTTTGGCGACGGGCACCACCGCGATACCCGCGATCATCGAGAGCACGGCGCCGGGCAGCGTGACCAGGCCAGCGGCCAACGGGCTCAATCCGAGCACCAGCTGGAGGTGCTGCGAGATGAAGAAGATGAACCCGATGAGGCCCACGATCGACAGGAAGTTGGCGAGGATCGAGGAGGTGAACGGGGCGTTGGTGAACAGATCCACGTCGAGCATCGGTGTGGCACTGCGCTTCTGGCGCTTGACGAAGACGATGGCCGAGATGACACCGACGGCGAACGCGCCGAAGGCCCACCACGACACGCCGTCGTGCGCAGCCGACTTGATGCCCCAGACCACCGGCAGCATCGTCGTGAGCGTCAGCAGGACGCTGAACGGATCGACCGGACCCGGGTTGGGATCCCGCGACTCGGGAACCAACCGCGGCGCCAGCACCAGCAGCGGCAGGAGGATCGGCACCGCGACCAGGAATACCGAGCCCCAGGCGAAGTGCTGCAGGAGAGCGCCACCGACGATCGGACCCAGTGCGGAGCCTGCCGTGAAACACGATGCCCACAGCGCGATGGCGAGCCGTCGCGCGGAGGCGTCGATGAAGATGTTGCGGATCAGCGACAGCGTCGACGGCATCAGCATGGCGCCGAACACGCCGAGCAGGGCGCGCGCCGCGACCAGATATTCAGCGCTGGGTGCGAACGCCGCCGCGGCCGACACGACGGCGAAGCCGCCAGCGCCGATCAGCAACAGCCGACGCCTGCCCACGCGGTCGCCGAGGCTGCCCATGGTCACCAGAAGGGCGGCGAGCACCAGCGAGTAGACGTCGACGATCCACAGCTGCGTGGTCGCGGCGGGGCGGAAGTCCTGCGCGATGCTGGGCAGCGCGAAGGCGAGCACGGTGTTGTCGACGGCGATCAGCAGCACCGGCAGCATGAGGACCGCGAGCGCAACCCATGCGCGCCGCGGGGTGGGGGTGGACATTCTTTGCTCCTGAGAACGGGTGGAAACCCTTGAGGTCAAGACTGATTGGGGTTGATGGTGCCCTGCGTGAGGCTGGCCATGATGGCGTCGACGACCTGGACGCGGGGCGTACCTCGTCGCGCGGCCTCGTAGCCGGCGAGCAGCAGCGCCCAGAACACCAGGCGGGGCCATTCAGGTGGTCCGGCGGTGCCCTGCGTGGCGACGCGGTCGAGCACCTCGACGATCACCTCATCGCCGGTGTCGAGTTCGGCGGCCAAGACGGGATCGGACGTGATCGACGAGTCGTTGTAGACGAACGGCACGATCGGCCCGAGGTCCAGCTGACACTCGACGACCCGTCGCAACGCCTCCACGGCGGGCCCGCAGTCCGGCTCGGCGTGCTCGATGGCCGCGTTGCTCAGGGCGTGGACGTGCAGGGCGAGGGCACGCATCAGGTCCGAACGCTCCGCGAAGTACCGGTGCAACGTGCTGCGACCCACCTCCGCGGCCGTGGCGATGTCGCCGAGCGAGGCGCCGGGGTCCTCGCCGAGGACGGCCATCGCCGCATCGAGAATCGCCTTGCGAGTTCTCGAGCGCGGGCCACCTTCGGCCGACAACGGGGCAGTCATGTGCTTCAATCTAGCACAACTGGTCCATAATGGGACATCAATGTCCCATTAGTCTCGGTCTAGTCCGGCGCGGTGAAGCCTCCCGACGGTGGTGACGAAGGCTCGACGACGGGCCGATCGGGCGGTGCAGGCGCGTAGACGGGGGCACTGGGCGGGGCGGGCGGGCGCAGCCGCGCGAGCTCCCGGCGGTGACGTTCGGCCAGGACGGCGGCCAGCACCAGCGGGGGAGGTGCGCCCTGCGGCGGTGGCGGCGAGATCTGAGCGACCACATCGGCGTAGATGCGATAGGCCATCTGGTCGCGGAACGCCGGTTCCAGCTGATTCGCCCGCGACAGGAACTGACGTGCCAGCTCGGCCTGCTCGGGCCGCAGTCCGGACAGTTGCAATGACGCCGCCCACCACGCCAACGCAGGCGGCATCGGGACGGGTGCCGCCATCTTGGGCCCGCGTTCGCTGATCACCATGGTGCCCGCGAACACGTCGCCGATCCGCTTGCCCCGCGCCGACAGCATGCTGCAGATGACCGCGGGGCCGCCCGCGAACGTCCATATCTCGATGAACCCGGCCAGTGCGCGAAACAGCGCCTGGCGGAAGCGTTCCGGGCCACCGTCGTCGGACACCACCCGCAGACCCAGGGCCATCTTGCCGAGCGACCGGCCGCGCGTCGCGGTCTCGAAGGCGATCGGGTAGCCCACGATCGTGAGGATGGTGAAGATGATGAGGACCGCGGCCGACAGCGCCTCGTCGAAGTCGTAGATCGTGAGGGCCCACAGCATGACGCCGACGACGTAGCCGATGAAGATCACCGTCAGGTCGATCAACGCGGCCAACGCGCGCACGGGCAACTGCGCGATCTGAACGTCGAGCACCACGGCGTCACCCGTGACCATCGGCTCGGGCTGGGCCACCATCGGTTCCACGCTACTAGGCTTTGCCAGGTGGATGTCGACGCATTCGTGCTGGCCCACCGGCCCGTCTGGGACCGGCTGGAGTATCTGGTCAAGCGACGCCGCAAGCTGACCGGAGCCGAGGTCGACGAGCTGGTCGATCTCTACCAGCGGGTGTCCACCCACCTGTCGATGGTGCGCAGCGCCTCGACCGACTCCGTACTGGTCGGCAGGCTCTCGGGGCTCGTTGCCACCGCGCGTGCGGCCGTCACCGGCGCCCATGCCCCGCTGTGGAGCGAGTTCGCCCGCTTCTGGACGGTGTCGTTCCCCGTTGTGGCCTACCGATCCTGGCGGTGGTGGCTCGGGTCGGCGATCGCGTTCTTCGTCGTCGCCGCCGTCATGGGGGTCTGGGTGGCGGGCAATCCCGAGGTGCAGGCGACGGTCGGCACGCCGTCGGACCTCAGGCAGTTGGTCGACCACGACTTCGCTTCCTACTACCGCGAGAACCCGGCCGGGTCGTTCGCGTTGCGGATCTGGATCAACAACTCGTGGGTGGCCGCGCAGTGCATCGGCTTCGCGATCCTGCTCGGCCTGCCCATTCCGTACGTGCTGTTCCAGAACGCCGCGAACCTGGGCGTCATCGGCGGCCTGATGTTCGACGCGGGCAAGGGCGACGTCTTCCTCGGCCTGCTCGCGCCGCACGGGTTGCTCGAGCTGACCGCCGTCTTCCTCGCCGGGGCGGTGGGGATGCGACTCGGCTGGTCGGTGGTGTCACCGGGTGACCGGCCCCGCGGACAGGTGCTCGCCGAACAGGGCCGCGCCGTCGTGTCGGTGGCCGTCGGGCTGGTGGTCGTCCTGCTGATCTCCGGCCTCATCGAGGCACTGGTGACGCCGTCCCCACTGCCCACGTTCGTGCGCATCGCGATCGGCGTCGCGGCCGAGGTGGCGTTCCTGAGCTACGTGATCCACTTCGGCCGCAAGGCCGACCGGGCAGGCGAGACGGGGGACGTCGACGACGCCCCCGACCTGCTGCCGACTAGCTGAGTCACAGCTTGCCGCTGGCCTTCATGGCCAGATAGCGGTCGGCGAGGGCGGGCGCCAGGTCGTCGGGCATCGCGTCGACGACGTCGACACCGTGCCGCCGCAGTCGCATTGCGAGCACACCGCGGTCGTTGCGCGCGCGTTCCGCCGACGCGGCGTCGTACACCTCGGCGGCGTCGGTACGCCCCGCCGCCAGGCGGTCCAGCCGGGGGTCGCTGACGGCCGCGACCACCACCTGGTGCTTGGCCGACAGCTGAGGAAGCACGCCGATGAGCCCCTCGTCCAACGCCGAGGGGTTCAGGTCCGTCAGTAGCACCACCAGCGCCCGCCGCCGGGTGCGCCGCTGCACCGTCGCCACCATGGCCGCCGCATTCGACTCGATCAACGCGGGCTGAAGCGGTGCCATCGCCTCGACCAGTTGGGGGAGCAGTTCGGTCCGCGACGCGTTGTACACACCGGCTCTCGGCACCCTGTCGTACGCCACGAAGTCGACGTGGTCTCCCGCCCGGGATGCCAAGGCCGCCAACAGCAGTGCGGCATCCATCGACCAGTCGAGGCGCGGCCAGCCACTGGGATCACTCGCGGTCGGGTCGATGCCGACGCGACCCGCAGACGTCCGGCCCGTGTCGAGCACGATCACCACCCGACGATCCCGCTCCGGCCGCCAGGTGCGGACGACGACGTCGGCCCGCCGGGCGGTGGCGCGCCAGTCGATGGAACGGACGTCGTCACCGACGACGTACTCGCGCAGCGAGTCGAATTCGGTGCCCTGTCCGCGAATCAGCACCGGGATCGCACCGTCGAGCTCGCGGAGCTTGGCCAGCCGCGACGGGAGGTGCTTGCGGGAGAGGAACGGCGGGAGGATGCGCACCTGCACAGGCACGCGGTGCGAACTCTGCCTGCCCGCCAGCCCCAGCGGACCGAACGACCGCGCCGTGACCAGTGCCGACTCCTGGTCGCCCCTGCGGATGGGGCGAAGCGTCGTGTCGACTCGAAGTCGTTGTCCCGCAGCAATCTTCACGCGGTGGATGCGCGGCGCCGCACGGGCCGACGGTGCCCATGCGTCACGCACCTGTCCGCGAAACTCGCGGCGCCCCGGGTTCTCGATGACGAGTGCCGCGTCGACCGGCTCGCCCAGCCGCGCGGCGCCGTCACCGAGCCTGTGCATGCGCAGTCGCCGGGTGCTCGCCGCGGATGCGACGTCGACTGCGAGCGCCAGCGCGAGGAGACCGAGGAGCGCCACGAAGGTCTCCGCGGGCCATGGCGAGACGGCGATCGGCAGGACGCAGATCAGTGCGACCAAACCGGCGCGCCCGCTGAGAATCACTAGCGCGGTACCTGAACCGCGGCCAGGATGCCGTCCAGCACCCCGTCGGGTGTGGCCCCTTCGAGTTCGGCCTCGGGTCGCAGCGCGATGCGGTGCCGCAGGGTCGGCCGGGCCATCGCCTTGACGTCGTCGGGCGTGACATAGGTGCGGCCCGACAGCCAGGCCCACGACCGGGAGGTGGCGAGAAGGGCCGTCGCGCCGCGTGGTGAGACGCCGAGCTGAAGTGCCGGCGAGCGCCTGGTGGCGCCCGCGATGTCCACGATGTATCCCATCACCTCGTCGGCCACCAGAACCCGACCCACCGCGTCACGACCCGCCGCCAGCTCGGCCGGACCCGCCACCGGCTGGATGGCGGAGAGGTCGCGGGGATCGAAACCCCTTGCGTGCCTTGACAGGATGGCGATCTCCTGGTCCCGCGGCGGGAGGGGGACGTTGAGCTTCAGCAGGAAGCGGTCGAGTTGCGCCTCGGGCAGTTGATAGGTGCCCTCGTACTCGATCGGGTTCTGGGTCGCCGCGACGATGAACGGGTCGGGCAGGGGGCGCGCCTCTCCGTCGACGCTGACCTGGCGCTCCTCCATGGCCTCCAGGAGTGCCGCCTGAGTCTTGGGTGGCGTGCGGTTGATCTCGTCGGCGAGTAGGAGGTTGGTGAACACCGGACCCGCGCGGAACTCGAACTCCGCGGTGCGGGCGTCGTACACCAGCGAGCCCGTGACGTCGCCGGGCATCAGATCGGGCGTGAACTGCACCCGTTTGAACTCGAGCTGCAGCGCCGCGGACAAAGTGCGGACCAACAACGTCTTGGCGACGCCGGGCACCCCTTCCAGCAGGACGTGGCCGCGGCAGAGCAGTGCGACCACCAGGCCGCTGACCACCGCATCCTGTCCGACCACCGCCTTGCCGATCTCGGTACGCAACGCCAGCAACGCATTTCGCGCGCGTTCCTGGTCCACCGTCGAATCCACGGGGTGAGTCACGAGTCGGCGACCTGCCTTTCGATGTCGTCCAGTAACCGGGAGAGGGAGACGAGTTCGGCGTCGTCCGTCGGAGCGGGGCCGTACAGGGCGTACTCGACGAGGTCGGGCTCGCGGCGGACGCGTCGCGCGACGGTCTGGACGACGGCCACGGGCGAGGACTGCGGACCGAGGCCGAGTCGCGGCAGTACCCGCTGCAGGACGGCGGTGCGCAAGGCCGATGCGGCACGGTCACGCGCCCGTCGTGACCGGTAGAGCCTGCCGCGTCCCTCGACGGTCTCCGATGCACGCACCACCACCGGAAGGTCCTCGGTGACGAGGGGGCCGATCCTGCGGCCGCGCCAGAGTGCCACGAACACGACCACCAGACACAGTTGCAGGACGATCCAACCGACACGGGCGGGGATGAGGTCCATGATCGACGTGGCACCGTCCGATTCGCCCGCGATGCGCTTGGGCGTGTACCAGATCACTCGCGGCTCGGCACCTGCCAGGTTCATCGCCAGGGCGGCGTTACCCTCTTGCAGCAGACCAGAATTCGTCATGAAGTCGGCGGTCCCGACGACGGTGACGGTGCGGCGGCCCTCGGTGTAGCGCACCAGTGCGCCGTCGTAGCAGCGGGTCAGGGCGGTGCCGCCCGCCACGGGTTCGTAGGTGTCACTCAGGTTGAGCTGGACGGCGCCCGCCCGAATGGCCTCGCGCATGTCGCAGTGGGGATCGCCGCCGAAACTGGTGTGCGACGCAGTGCGTAGCTCCGGCGCGAGCGCCTCCCTGGTGCGCGACACGGGCTCGACCAGCAGGACGTCACCCGGCAGTCCCTTCAACCGCGCCAGGCCCGCGTCGTCGAGCAGGAAGGGCGTGGGTGCAACCAGCAGAAGGGAATCCGGGCGCGCGGACCGCTCGACCGTGGCGACGTCGTCGGCGGTGACCACCTCGACGCCATGACTCTCGAGCAGCGCGACGAGCGCGTGGGCGCCGTCGGCGGAGGTGGCGTCGGGATCCATCCGGCCGCCCGGGCGCGGCGCGGTGAGGTAGGTGGACAAGGCCGACACCCCGACGATGACGGCGAGCGCCAGCAGCACCCACCGCATCGTCTTGAAGCGTTGCACAACGGTCGACCCCACCGCCGACGTGGTCTCGGTCATCGCACCTCGGCCCAACCCGCTTCGGCGCTCGCGGCGCCTTGGTCGTCCTGGGCGCCCGAGGCATGGGCGAGCAGATGCCGGTCGAGATCGACGGTCATCCGGTACGCGGGTTCGTTGCCCGGCAGCTCGCCGTAGGTGACGTCATTGAATGCCGTTGCGGCACGGCGTAGTTCACCGGCTAGACCGGGGATGGCCTGACCGGCGTCGCGCGCCAGTTCGGTCGCGGTGCGGCCTGGCACCGGACCCAGCACCGCGGTCTCCTCGAGATGGCGGGCCACGGCGCGCACGCGGTGCTTGATCGCCGACGCCCAATCCCCGCGTGCCGCAGATGCTTCGGCCGCGGCCCGGTGCTCGGCCGAACTCATCTCCACGGCTCCGAACAGCCCGCTCGTGCGGCCGCGGTTGGTGCGCATGGTGCGGCGTGCCACGCGGACGGCGACGAAGACCGCAACCGCCGCCAGGATGAGCAGCACCGTGATCGTGAGCCAACCGCCCGGCACCGACGCGCCGCCGGACATGATCTTGAAGAGCAGGTCGTCGAGCCACTGGAGCAGCTGATCGGTAAGCGAACCGCGCGGATAGATCGGCTTGCTGAGCTCGCGCTGGGCGGCGTCGTGGGCGGCGTCGCGGTCGATGTCGATGAGGGACACGTCAGCGGTGCGGCGTCAGCCAGAGGTCGTCGGTGGACGCGACCGCGCCCGTCGCGCCGGTCTGCAGGACCAGATCGAAGGCCTCCGAGCGCATGCGGCGGTCGGTGTAGAGCAGCACCACGACACCCGCGTTGAACGGTGCGGTGATGATCTGACCTATCGCACCGCCAATGGTGATGAGAACCACGGCGATGATCATCGTGCCGGTCGATTGGCCGACCATCAGCATGATCTGGCCGACGAAGCTGAACGGCGCCGTGACCGCAGCCGAGACCACGCCTGCGACCACCACCGCCAGCAGCCGGATGCCAAACACCCGCCAGAAGTCGTTCTTGACCAGCGCGAAGGAACGGGTGATCGCGGGCATCACCCCGATGCGCTCCAACACGATCAGCGTGGGGGCGAAGCTCAACATCGTGTACAGGTAGATCAGGAGGGCGACCAAGGCCAGGCCGAACAGCGCACCGACGATGAATGCCGCTGCCCCGCCTGCGATCTGGTCGACCACGGCGACCACGCCGACGACCACGGCGATCAACACGGCCGCCCCAATCCCCTCGAGCGCGGTGACACCGAGCAGGGGGAGCAGGCGCCCCCTGGCCCGCCGCCACGCATCGCCGACGCCGATCGTCGCGCCGAAGATGGCACGCCCGACCACCACGGTGAGCAGGCCGCTGAGAACGATGCCTGCCAGCACGGTGGTGACGATGCCCGCGAGGCTGGACAGCAGCAGCCCGACGATGGCGGAGTCGGAGATCTCGGCGGCGTCCGACTGCCCGACCCGGCCTGCCGCCGTCGGCGACAGGATGCCGGTGGCGGCGAGCGGCCCGATCTGGAGCAGCAGGGCCACGACCTGGGCCACCACGACGACGATGGTGGTCAGGCCGAGGGTGGCCTTGGGATTGGTGCGGATGTAGGACAGTGATGCGTTGAAGATGTCGGAAAGGCCGAGCGGCCGCAGCGGGATGACACCCGGTCTCAGCGCGGGCGGGGGCCCCATCGGCGGGTACCCGTAGTAGCCCGGGGGCGGGTAGGAGCCGGGTGGTGGATAGGACGGCGGCGGGTAGTACCCGGGAGGCGATGGTTGCCCGTAGGCGGGCAACGGATCCGCCGGTGGCGCCGTGGCGGTGGCATCGAACCCGCCGGCGTCGCTGCTCATGCTTTCCATCCTGTCGATAGCCACCATTATTCACAACGGGCACTGGGGCCCCCGGCGTAGCGTCTACGCCATGGCGGAACTCAAGGATCGGCTGCGCGCCGATCTCACGGTGGCGATGAAGGCCAAGGACAAGCTGACCACCGCAACGCTGCGGATGGTGCTCGCGGCAATCCAGGCGGAAGAGGTATCGGGCAAGCAGGCGCGCGAGCTGACCGACGACGACATCCTCAAGGTGCTGGCGCGGGAGTCGCGCAAGCGTGGTGAGGCCGCCGAGATCTACGTGACCAACGGCCGCGGCGAGCTCGCCGCCAACGAGCGCGCCGAGGCGCAGGTGATCGATGACTACCTCCCCACCCAGCTCAACGACGACGAACTGGCCAACGTCGTCAACACCGCCATCGCCCAGGTCGCCGAGGAGATCGGCCACGGGCCTGGCACCAAGCAGATGGGACAGGTGATGAAGGCCGCGATGGCGATCGCCGAGGGCAAGGTCGACGGACCCCGTCTGTCGGCGGCCGTGAAGGAGCGGCTCTAGCCGCGTTTTCACCGTGTGTAGCCGGGTAGCCGTAACGCATGACGCGATTCGGTTACACCCTCATGACAGAGCAGAGCGGCCCTAAACAGCTTGTCGACTACGCGGTTTCGGCTGAACACTTGGGTTTCGACTTCCAGGTGTGCAGCGACCACTACTCGCCGTGGCTGGCAGCGCAGGGTCACGCACCGAACGCTTGGACGCTGCTCGGCGCGGTGGCGCATGCGACGGAGCGCGTCGAGCTCATGACGTACGTCACCTGCCCGACGATCCGGTACCACCCTGCCGTGGTGGCCCAGCAGGCGGCCACCGTGCAGATCCTCGCCGACGGCCGGTTCACTCTCGGGCTCGGCAGCGGCGAGAACCTCAACGAGCACGTCGTCGGCCACGGCTGGCCGACGGTCGTGCGGCGCCAGGAGATGCTGCGCGAGGCCATTCAGATCATCAGGGAACTGTTCACCGGCGACGTGGTCGATTGGAAGGGTGACTACTTCGAGGTCGACTCGGCGCGCCTGTGGGACGTGCCTGAGGTTCCCGTCGCGATCGCCGCCGCGGTGTCGGGGAAACGGTCGGTCGAGACGTTCTCGCCGCTTGCCGACCACCTCATCGCAGTGGAACCCGACAAGGATCTGGTGGACGGTTGGCACGGCGCCAGGAAGGGCACCGGACTGCCGGGCGACTCCCGGGTGATCGGACAGATCCCGATCTGCTGGGATGCCGACGAGGCCACCGCCGTCGCGCGCGCCCACGAACAGTTCCGCTGGTTCGCGGGCGGTTGGTCGGTGAACTCCGACCTGCCCACCACGGCCGGTTTCGCTGGAGCTACCCAGTTCGTGCGGCCGGAAGACGTCGCCGAGTCCATTCCGTGCGGACCCGATCTCGATGCCATCGTCGAATCGGTGCGCGCGTACTGGGAGGCGGGTTTCACCGACATCGCGCTGGTCCAGGTCGGGGACGAAGGACAGGATCGCTTCCTGAAGGAGGCCGCGCAGCCGCTGTTGCAGAAATTGCGCGCGGCCGCCTCCTGAGAATGCAGTGGTTAGAAGCCGACCCTTTCGGGCATACGTTCGCCTGTAGCTAACCTACGAGAGGGAACCGTGGTCCAGACATTGTTGATCGCCTACGCCGCCATCGCGATCGTGGCGGCCGTCATCGTATTCGCGGTGAGCGCCCGACTCGGCGACGAGCGGCGGCCCACCGGCGAGCGCATCGGTCTGAGTCTGGCGGCGGGAGTCGTCTGGCCGGTGATCCTGCTGGGGCTGGCCGAACTGACCTCCGTCGCCATGTACGCCAAGGTGCACGAGAACGACGATGAGAAGGCGCGGGTCGACGTCCTGGTGTGATCTCGAGGCATGAAGAAAGGCTCCGACCGATTGGTCGGAGCCTTTTTCTTGCCCGCGCTGTCGGGGTAGCGGGATTTGAACCCACGACCTCTTCGTCCCGAACGAAGCGCGCTACCAAGCTGCGCCACACCCCGCGTAAGGCCACGACAGCGTATCGCACCGGGTCATCCGGAGGCCAAACGCGTGCCTCCTCGTGCGCCTCTCGTGAGCGCGGTCACGGTTGCGAAGGACGTGGCTGGGTAGCCGAAGGTCAGGGTGAGCTGCGATGACGCAGATCACCCGCGAATTCGGGGATGAATGTCGATGTCAGACCCGTTGCACACACTGAACCGAGTACACGAAGCACCACCGACCGAGAGAGGCGTGAAATGACCGGATTGGGAGCTGCAATCTACGGCGGATTCTTCGCCCTGGCGGCGTTGTGGCTGTTCGTGACGTCTGACTACGCGGGGCTCCGCGGAGCTCAGGACCAGCGTCCGGAACGCTCGAACTCCAGCAACACCGACGCCGAGGCCGACGTGTCCAGCCCGTGGCTGGTCAGCCACTCGGCATCGAAGTAGGTATCGGCGTAGCGGTCGCCACTGTCGGCGATCAGCGTCACCACCGATCCGCTGCGTCGCTGCGCGATCAGCTCGGCCAGCAGGCCGAAGGAACCCCAGACATTGGTGCCCGTTGACGGTCCCACCCGTCGGCCCAGTACTGCGCTGACGTGGTGGGCCGCGGCGACTGAGGCCGCGTCGGGCACCACCACCATCCTGTCCACGACGTCGGGCAGGAACGACGGCTCGACCCGAGGTCGGCCGATGCCCTCGATCCGTGACGAGGCACCCGTGACGACGTCGCGGCGCCCCTGCGCATAGGACGGGAAGAACGCCGAGTTCTCCGGATCGGCCACACACAGCCGGGTCGGGTACCGCCGGTAGCGGATGTAGCGTCCGATCGTCGCGCTGGTGCCACCGGTGCCCGCGCCGACCACTACCCACTCCGGGACGGGATGGGGCTCGTTGCGCATCTGCTCGAAGATCGACTCCGCGATGTTGTTGTTACCGCGCCAGTCCGTCGCGCGTTCGGCGTTGGTGAACTGATCGAGGTAGTGCCCGCCGGTCTCCTCGGCCAGCCGCTCGGCCGTGGCGTACACCTGAGTCGAGTCGGCGACGAAATGGCAACGGCCGCCTTGCGATTCGATGAGCTTGATCTTCGAGGAGCTCGTCGAAGACGGCATCACTGCGATGAACGGCAACCCCAGCAACGCGGCGAAGTAGGCCTCGGACACGGCCGTCGAACCAGACGACGCTTCGATGATCGTGGTGTGCTCGCCAATCCAGCCGTTGCACAGGGCGTAGAGGAACAGCGAGCGGGCCAGCCGGTGCTTGAGGCTACCGGTGATGTGGGTGGACTCGTCCTTGAGATACAGCTGCACGTCGACCCCGTCGCACCACTTCGTGGGCAACGGATACCGCAGCAGGTGCGTGTCGGCGCTGCGCCGGGAATCGGCCTCGATCAGCCGAACGGCGTTGTCCGCCCACTGCCGCGGCTGACTGCGTGAGGCGACGGAAGCCGGGTCGCTCACCGGGCCGATACGGCCGAGTGGGACACGCCCGCCTTGGTGCCTGCGTGACCGCCACCGGTGGGGGCCGCAACCAAGGTCAACAGCGTCACCTCGGGTCGGCAGCAGAAACGGTAGGGAGCGTACGGAGAGGTGCCCATGCCCGCAGACACGTGAAGTCGAGTGTCCGTTCCCCACCGCGACGCGCCCTTGGCCCGCGACGGGTCAAGGTCGCAGTTGGTGACGACGGCGCCGTAGAACGGGACGCACAGCTGCCCGCCATGCGTATGGCCGGCCATGATCAGCTGATAGCCATCGGCCGCGAAGCGATCCAGCACGCGGGTGTACGGCGCGTGCACCAGCCCCAGGCTGAGGTTGGCGGCCGGGTTGGGGCGCCCTGCGATGGTGTCGTACCGGTCGCGGGAGAGGTGCGGGTCGTCGACGCCCGCGACGGCGATCAGTTGGCCCTTCACCTCGAGCTCGCGGCGGGTGTGGGTCATGTCCAGCCAGCCCCGCTCGGTGAAGGCCGCGCGCAGGTCCTGCCACGGCAGCGGCTCACCAGTCACCCGTTTCGACGGGTTGACGATGTAACTGGTGGGGTTCTTCGGCTTCGGTCCGAAGTAGTCATTGCTGCCGAACACGAACAGCCCCGGCACGGACAACAGGTCGCCCATGGCCTGCACGACGGCAGGGACGGCCTTCGGGTGGGACAGGTTGTCGCCAGTGTTGACGACCAGGTCGGGATCCCAGCGCGCGAGCTCACGCAGCCAGGCCTGCTTGCGACGCTGCTGAGGCCGCATGTGGAAGTCACTGAGGTGCAGCACGCGCAGCGGCGATGAACCCGGCGTGAGCACCGGCATCGTCATCTCTCGCACCACGAACGCATTGCGCTCGACCAGGGTGGCGTAGCCGATACCGGATATCACCGAGCCTGCGGCGACCAAGGCCGTGTTCTTCAGGACCGTCGAAGAGGCGGACATGTTGGCAGCCTACTGCGTGATCAGCGCACGGACCGCGTCTGTAAGCGGCCCGTTATCAAGCCCACACCTTCCGATCAGGGGGGTGGCGGTCCCAACACCGGCACCGTGATCGGGGGCAGTCCGGGAATCTGGATGACCGTCGACCCGAATTCCGGTGGCGGCGCATTCGGATCGAACGGCATCCCCGGCGGCGGCGGTGGCAGCGGAGGCGGAATCCCGTTGCTGACCTGCATGGTGATGATCGAACCGGGCACCGTCTGCCCAGCGGGAGAACTGCCGACGACGGCGCCTGCCGGAGCACTGCTGTTGATCGGGGTGGCTTGGTCGGCGACCTGGAACCCGGCGTCCTTGAGCCGCTGGCGGGCCAGGTCCTGGGTCATTCCGGAGATGCTCGGCACCTTGGAGCCTGGCGCCCCGTCGACGTATCGAGGATCGGTCGGGGGCAGCTGAACGTCGTTAGGGGTGATCGGCTTCATTGCGGTGTACCACGTGCGAGCAGGCTCGTTGCCGCCAAAGAGGTCGCCGCTCCCGCACTGGCGAAGCGGGAACGAGCACAGATCCCCTGGTGTCGTCGAGTCGTCGTAGATATAGTTGGCCGCGGCGAAGTCGGCGGTGAAGCCAAGGAAGCCCGACGACCGGTGGGCCTCGGTGGTGCCGGTCTTGCCCGACACCGGCAGGTTCCACCCCACCGCGCCGGCGGATCCGGCCGACGTGCCTGGGCTGGTGTCGTCCTTGCTCATCGCGTTGGCCAGCGTGTTGGCCAACCCCTCCGGTACGACCTGCTCGCACGTCTCGGTGGTCACCGCGACGTCCTTGCCCGTGCGGTCGAAGACCTTGTCGATGGGATTCGGCGGGCACCACGTGCCGCCTGATGCCAGCGTCGCCGCTACGTTGGACAGTTCGAGCGGATTCACCTCGATCGGACCCAGCGTGAAGGAACCTAGATTCTGCCGTTTGACGAAGTCGGCCAGGCTCTCGTTGCTTTCCGGGTCGTAATCGCGGGCGGTGCCGGGCAAGGCGTAGGACCGCAGCCCCAGCTTGACGGCCATGTCGACCGTGCGCTGGACGCCGACCTGTGAGATCAGCTTCGCGAACGCCGTGTTCGGCGAGGTCGCCAATGCGTCGGTGACACTCATCGAGCCGCGGTAGTTGCCTGCGTTGAGCACGCACCAGGTGGCCTGCGGGCAGCCCTTGGCCCCGCCGCTGCCCAGTCCCTTGGCCTCGAACCGGGCAGGTGCATCCAATGTCGCACTGATGCCCATGCCCATGTCGAGCGCCGCCGAGGTGGTGAAGATCTTGAATATGGACCCCGCTCCGTCGCCGACCAGCGAGAACGGCTGCGGCTGCATGGTCTCGCCAGCGTCGAGGTTGAGCCCGTAGGTGCGGTTGCTGGACATGGCCAGGACGGGATGGGAGTCCTTGCCGGGCTTGATCACGCTCATCACGCTGGCGACGCCAGGAAGGTCGGGCGCGGCGATGCTGTCGATGGACGACTTCACGGTGTTCTGGATGTCGGGGTCGAGCGTGGTCTTGATGAGGTAGCCGCCCTTGGCGACCTGCTCCTTGCTGATGCCCGCGCGCGCCAGGTAGTCGAGCACGTAGTCGCAGAAGAACGCGCGGTCGCCCGCGGCGATGCATCCGCGCGGCAACTCGTTGGGCTGGGGGAGCACGCCCAGCGGCTGTTCCTTCGCGGCCCGCAGGGCGTCGGCCTCCTGCGGAACGTTCTGAATCATGGTGTCCAGCACGACGTTTCGCCGGGCGAGCGCACCATCGGGGTTGGTGTAGGGGTTCAGCGTGCTGGTCGACTGGACCATGCCGGCCAGGAGCGCGGACTGCTGCCAGTTCAACTCGGAGGCGTTGATGCCGAAATACGTCTGAGCGGCGTCCTGTACCCCGAATGCACCGTTGCCGAACGACACCAGGTTCAGATAGCGGGTGAGGATCTCCTCCTTGGTGAAGGTCTTGTCCAGCGTGAGCGCCATCCGGATCTCACGGAGCTTGCGCGCAGGCGTGGTCTCGATGGCCGCCCGCTTCTCGGCGTCGGTCTGCGCGATGACCAGCAATTGGTAGTTCTTGACGTACTGCTGCTCGATGGTGGAACCACCGCGGGTGTCGCTCGCACCGGACACGTAACCGGACAGGCCCGTCAGGGTGCCCTTCCAGTCGACGCCGTTGTGCTCGGTGAACCGCTTGTCCTCGATCGACACGAGGGCAAGCTTCATCGTGTTGGCAATCTGGTCGCTGGGCACTTCGAACCTGCGCTGGCTATATAGCCAGGCGATCGTGTTGCCCTTGGCGTCGACCATCGTCGACACGGCGGGCACCTCACCCTCGACCAATTGCGCCGAACCGTTGGCAACGACATCGGAGGCTCGATTGGACATCAGACCGAACCCGCCGACGAGCGGAAACATCAGTGCCGCGGCAACCACGCTGGCCAATAAGACGCACCAACCGAGCTTGATCACCGTCACCGTCGTCGGGGGACGCGGTGACGTCGGCTCAGACATGGACTACAGAGTAGCGAGGTCCCTTGTCGGCGGCCTCGTGACGGTTGGAATGGGCTATATCTACGTGCTGCTCTGCGCCTGATCATGCGCAATGATGGGTCACGGCACGGTCGTCCCAAAAAAACGAGTTTTGACTGTTGCGCAAAACCCCCCTGACCACCTAGCTTGAACACACAGTGCGATCTAGGTAACACTGAGGGTCGCAATGTGGCGTAGATCGCATCATGCTTCTACACCGTGGTTTGGACCGTCGAATGGGGCGGCTGGACGAAGGGATCGCTGGTGTCAGGTACACGGCCCGCGGCGCGCAGGACAATGACCATCTCTCCAGTCAACGGTGTAGTCCAAGGTGCGGAGGCTGAGGCCCGCATCGCGTGGGTTTCCCAGGCCCGTTGCCGCCAGGCCGATCCCGACGAGCTATTCGTCCGTGGAGCGGCACAGCGCAAGGCCGCAGTCATCTGTAGGCATTGCCCAGTGATCTCCGAGTGCGGCGCTGATGCGCTGGACAACCGCGTCGAATTCGGCGTCTGGGGTGGAATGACCGAGCGTCAACGCCGCGCGCTGCTCAAGCAACATCCCGAAGTGGTTTCCTGGTCCGAGTTCTTCGCCGCCCAGCGCAAACACCGCAGCGCGGTCTGATCGAACCGCCTACTTCGCCGTCGCGGCCGTTTCCGCCTCGCCGGTGATCTGATCGGCGATGGCCCGCAGCGCGTCCATGTCCGAAACGTCGAACGGCAGCGACGGAACGCCGACGATCGCCACCGCAGGGTTGGCACCGGTGAACCGAGACAGCAGCCGAACCTCCCGTTTGGCGGTCATCGCCCGGTCGGCGTGAATCCGCAGAATCGCTGCCGTCAGCCCCTCGGGCCCGTCTTCGCCACCTAGCTGATCGGCGGCCTCGTTGGCCTTGTCGGCCTTGAGGTCGCACAACATCGGGTGGGTGCGGTTGAGGATGAGGCCCGCGAGCGGCATCTTCTCCTGGGACAGCCGGTCGACGAAGAACGTCGCCTCCCTCAACGCGTCCGGTTCGGCCGCGGAGACGACGACGAACTGAGTCCCGCGTCGCTTGAGCAATTCGTAGGTGCGGTCCGCCTTCTCGCGGAATCCGCCGAACGTCGCGTCCAGTGACTGCACGAAACCGGCCGCATCGGAAAGCATCTGCGAACCCAGCACTGTCGAGAGCGCCTTCATCGCGAGCCCGACCGCACCCGTGACGATTCGCCCGATGCCACGGCCAGGGGCGAGCAGCATCCGCCACAGGCGACTGTCCATGAAGCTGCCCAACCGCTTGGGGGCGTCCAGGAAGTCCAACGCGTTGCGGGACGGCGGGGTGTCGACGACGACGAGATCCCACTTGTCCTCGCCGAGCAATTGGCCCAGCTTCTCCATCGCCATGTACTCCTGCGTGCCGGCAAGAGACGTCGCGACGGTCTGATAGAACTGGTTCTCCAGAATTGCGTCGGCCTTACCGGCCCCCGAGTACTGGACCACCATTTCGTCGAACGTCCGGCGCATGTCCAGCATCATCGCGTGGAGCTCACCCTTGACCTCGGGCGCGAGCGGCACCCGCTGCGGGGAGTTGCCGAGATCCTCGATACCGAGCGCCTGCGCAAGTCGTTTCGCCGGGTCGATCGTCAACACGACGACCGTGCGCCCGTACTCGGCGGCCCGCAGTGCCATGGCCGCCGCGGTGGTGGTCTTGCCCACTCCGCCTGCGCCGCAACACACTACGACCCGATTGGACGTGTCGGCCAGGATGGCGGCCATGTCGAGAACGCGTGGTGTCGTGCTCACTTACCTAACCCCCTGAGCGCCAAGCTCTTCCGCGAGTTCGTACAGACTGCCCAGATCTACGCCGTCGCGTATCGCGGGCAGTTCGAGCCGCGACAGTTCGAGCTCGTCGAGTTGTTCGGCGCTCTCGGCGCGGGCGGTGATGCGCGTCGCGTGCTGGATGGATTCGGTCAGCAGGCCGGCGAAATCGTGGGCGTCCAACGTGATTCCAGCCTTGGTGAGGCCTGCGCGGACCGCGTCGGCATCAACGTCGCCTTCTGCGGCCTTGGCTAGGTCCGCGGGCGTGAGGTAGGCCGGGATGTTCCGGTTGACGATCACGCTGCCGATGGGCAACCCGATCCCCTTGAGCTCGTCGATCGCCTCGACGGTCTCCTGGATGGGCAGCGCCTCCAAGAGGGTGACGAGATGGATGGCAGTCAGGTCGGAGTGCAGCAGCTTCACCACGCCGTCGGCCTGTGAATGGACCGGACCGCCCTTGGACAGCTCCGAAACGGCCTGTGTGACGTCGAGGAAGCGCGCGATGCGCCCGGTCGGCGGCGCGTCCACGACGACCGCGTCGTACGCGTCCTGCTTGCCCTTCTCGTTGCGGACCACGATCTCCTTGATCTTGCCGGTGAGCAGCACGTCACGTAGCCCAGGCGCGATCGTCGTCGCGAACTCGACCGCCCCGATCCGTCGCATCGCCCGCCCGGCGATGCCGAGGTTGTAGAACATGTCGAGGTACTCGAGGAACGCCGCCTCGGTGTCGATGGCCAGCGCGTTGACGTGGCCGCCACCCTCGGCCGTCGCGATCTTGACTTCCTTGTAGGGCAGCGGGGGTACGTCGAAGAGCTGCGCGATGCCCTGGCGTCCTTCGACTTCGACCAGCAGCACCTTGCGGCCGCCCGCCGCCAACGCGAGCGCCAACGCCGCGGCGATGGTCGACTTGCCGGTGCCGCCCTTGCCTGTCACGAAGTGCAGGCGCACCTTGTTCAGGCGGGACGGCCACCCGGCCGGGTGAGCAGAAGTCTGTGAAGCCACCCCAGCATGCTAGCGGTGGGGTGGCGGCCGCCCGTTAAGCTCAGCCACATGAGCGAACTGATCAAGTGGGAGTACGTCACCGTCCCGTTGCTGGTGCATGCCACCAAGCAGATCCTCGATCAGTGGGGCGAGCAGGGCTATGAGCTGGTGTCAGTGCTGGCCGGCCCAACGGGCGAACAGCACATTGCGTACATGAAGCGGCCTGTATGACCGTCTCCGCCCGGCTGGCGGAGTTGGGCATCGAGCTCCCCGAGGTGGTCACCCCGCTGGCGTCCTATGTGCCTGCGGTGCGAACCGGAAACCTGGTCTACACGTCGGGCCAGCTGCCGATGGTCGCGGGCGAGCTGCTCGCGTCTGGCAAGGTCGGTGGCGCCGTGAGCCCGGATGACGCCAAGGCCTTGGCCAGGGTGTGCGCGCTCAACGCCCTCGCCGCCGTCCACGCGCTCGTGGGCGTCGACGCCGTGGTCAAGGTGGTCAAGGTCGTCGGGTTCGTGGCGTCCGCACCGGGTTTCAACGGCCAACCGGGGGTGATCAACGGCGCGTCTGCGCTGCTCGGCGAGGTCTTCGGTGACGCAGGGGCACACGCTCGTTCGGCGGTCGGGGTATCGGAGTTGCCACTCGACGCGCCGGTCGAGGTGGAGCTCGTCGTCGAGGTCGCGTGACGGCTCTCGAGCACCCGGCCTACGGCAAGCTGCGCCACGTGACCGACACGGCGTCGGTGCTGCTGTGCGACAACCCCGGCTTGATGACGCTCGACGGCACCAACACCTGGGTGCTGCAAGGCCGCGGCAGCGACGAGCGGGTGATCGTCGACCCCGGTCCGGACGACGATGCGCACATCGAGCGCATCGCGAGCCTCGGCAAGATTCCGCTGGTGCTGATCAGTCACAAGCACGGCGATCACACCGACGCCATCGACAAGCTGGTCGAGCGCACCGGGGCGGTGGTCCGAGCGGTGGGCAGCGGCTTCCTCCGTGGCCTCGGTGGGCCGTTGACCGACGGCGAGGTCATCGACGCCGCGGGCCTGAGTATCAAGGTGATGGCGACGCCTGGTCACACGGCGGATTCCTTGTCGTTCCTGATCGACATCCGGGGCGAGCGCAGCGACGGGAAAGGTGGTGCCGTATTGACCGCGGACACGGTGCTGGGCCGCGGCACCACCGTCATCGACAACGAGGACGGAAGCCTGCGGGAGTACATGGAGTCGCTGCGGCGGCTCAACGGACTGGGCGGGCGCGCGGTGCTACCTGGTCACGGACCCGAGCTCGCCAACCTCGAAGCGGTCACGGCGATGTACGTCGCGCACCGCGAGGAACGCCTCGCGCAGGTGCGCGAAGCCCTCGTGACGCTCGGCGACGAGGCCACCGCGCGCCAGGTCGTGGAGCACGTCTACACCGACGTCGACGAGCAGCTGTGGGACCACGCGGAGTGGAGCGTCCAAGCCCAACTCGACTACCTCAAAGCGTGATTTCGGCGCGAAACCGTCGGTGAGCGAACGAAAACGCGCCGAAAACGCGCTCTCAGCGCGCTCGGCGGGCCAGCCGCTCGGAGTCGCTGATCAGCACGCTCTTGCCCTCCAGGCGGATCCAACCGCGGTGGGCGAAGTCGGCGAGCGCCTTGTTGACCGTCTCGCGGGAGGCGCCGACCAGCTGGGCGATCTCCTCCTGCGTCAGGTCGTGGGTTACGCGCAACGCCCCACCCTCCTGAGTGCCAAACCGCTGGGCCAGCTGCAGCAGCTGCTTGGCCACGCGTCCCGGCACGTCGGTGAAGATCAGGTCGGCGAGGTTGTTGTTGGTGCGCCGCAGGCGGCGGGCCAGCACGCGCAGTAGCTGCTCGGCGATCTCAGGTCGATCGGCGATCCACGCCCGTAGCGCGTCACGGTCCATCGAGACCGCACGCACCTCGGTGATGGTGGTTGCGCTCGACGTTCGCGGGCCCGGGTCGAAGATCGACAACTCGCCGAACATGTCGGACGGCCCCATGATGGTGAGCAGGTTTTCCCGACCGTCCGGCGACCGGCGGCCGATCTTCACCTTGCCGGTGATGATGATGTACAGCCGATCACCGGGCTCGCCTTCGGCGAAGACGGTGTGCCCACGCGGGAAGTCGACGGGCTGCAGCTGCTTGGTCAGTGCGGAGACCGCGGTTGGTTCGACTCCCTGGAAGATTCCGGCCCTGGCCAGGATCTCGTCCACGTTGCCCCTCTTCAAGATGTTGGTCATTGATGACACGCGCACGCCAACCCCGGCTGGCTGGCTTCAAGTCAGTCTAGGGCTAGGCCGCGCCGACGCAGTCGGCATTCGCCTCCACCGCGACGAGCCAACGCTACACACGATCGGGCTGTCGAGTCGCCTGAAACTGCGGATTCGCTCGATGATGTACGTACACGCGCGTCGGCAAACCCGGTGCTGGCTCGGCGAGCGGGCACTCATCTCGCCATGGCTCGCGCAGCGGGAGTGTGTTCAGCGGGCCGGTGTCGTGTGGTGCAAATGGCTTGCGCGCAGAGTCTGCCTTGGCCTGTTCGAGTATCTCGGCGACGTCGGTCGGAGACACGGTGCCTTCGTCGAGGCCGGCTTCGAGACGGTCGAGTCCGAAGGTTGCCAACATCAGCAACCCGGGGATGAACGCGACGAGCAACCAAGACACATCGCGAAGTAAACACGCCGAAGGTCTCAGCGGGATCACGAAATGCCACCGGTCCACGTCTACACTTGTCGGTCGCGTCAGTACGCTGAATCCGTGGCATCCAGCGCGGCGTCGAGCCCGAACCCAATCAAGCGGTCCGCCAAATTCGACAAGGAGACGCACGCCGGTCTGGTGCGGAGGGCGCGACGCATGAATCGCACGCTCTCCCAAGCCTTTCCGCACGTTTACTGCGAGTTGGACTTCACCAATCCGCTGGAGCTCGCGGTCGCCACCATCTTGTCGGCACAGAGTACCGACGTGCGCGTGAATCTGACCACGCCCGCGTTGTTCGCGAGGTACCGCACCGCGCTCGACTACGCCAATGCCGACCGCGACGAGCTTGAGTCGATCATCCGGCCCACCGGGTTCTTCCACAACAAGGCGACGTCCCTGATGCGGCTCGGGCAGGAGCTCGAGGCGCGGTTCGACGGGCAGGTTCCACACACGCTGGACGAACTGGTCACCCTGCCCGGCATCGGCCGCAAGACGGCCAACGTCGTGCTCGGCAATGCGTTCGACATTCCCGGAATCACCGTCGACACCCACTTCGGCCGGTTGGTGCGGCGCTGGCGCTGGACCGAGCTAGAGGATCCGGTGAAGGTCGAGTTCGCGATCGGCGACCTCATCGAGCGCAAGGAGTGGACACTGCTCAGCCACCGGGTGATCTTCCACGGCCGCCGGGTGTGTCACGCCAAGAAACCCGCCTGCGGGGTGTGCGTGCTGGCCAAGGATTGCCCCTCCTTTGGTACGGGCCCGACGGATCCACTCGTCGCGGCTCCACTGGTGAAGGGTCCGGAGACCGAGCACCTGCTGGCGTTGGCCGGGCTCTGAGCTCGCGACAAGATGAGTAGGACGACCCGCTGGACCGTTGCGGTGCTGATCGTAGTTGCGGCCCTGGTCGTCGCGTTGTCGATGGAACTGCGCGACTCCGATTCGGAGCAGAGCGCGACGCCCGGAGTCGGCAGCCAAGGGGTCGCCCGCGACCATCGGGACGCCGACACTGCCGAAGCGCTCGCCGAGCCGCGGGCCAAGGCCAGGCTCGAACCGTGTCCGCCCGCCGGCGTCGGTGACGGTCCGCAGGCCCTCCGCGGCATCACCCTGCCGTGCGCGGGCGATGGCACCCCCGTCGACGTGGCCAAATCGCTGGCGGGCCGGGCGACCGTGCTCAACCTGTGGGCGTACTGGTGCGGGCCCTGTGCCGACGAGCTTCCTGCGATGGCCGAGTACCAGCGCCGCGAGGGCGACCGCGTCACCGTGCTCACCGTGCATCAGGACGAGAACGAGGCGGCCGGTCTGTTGCGACTGGCCGAGCTCGGGGTGCGGTTGCCGACCCTTCAGGACGGTCGCAGACTCATCGCGGCCGCACTGAGGGTTCCCAACGTGATGCCTGCGACGGTCGTACTGCGCTCGGACGGTACCGTTGCCGAGGTCCTGCCGCGGTCCTTCGTCACTGCCGACGAGATAGCAGCCGCGGTGAACTCAGGCATAACGTGAACACCACAGATGGGAGCGCCGGGTTGAGCTCCGACCGCGCGGGCAGTCAGCTCGGTCCCGCCGCCGCGCCCACTTGGCTCAAGCACCTGGTCAACAAGGTCGCCGACGTGCCTGGCGCCTATCGACGGAGTGTGCCTGCCGACGTCTTGGCCAGCATCACCGCCGCCAATGCCGCGGCCACGCTCAACGGCAACAATCGCGATGCCGCGGTACTGGTGCTGTTCTCGGGACCGGAGGATTCGCCGTCCGGCGGGCTCCCCGACGACGCCGATCTGCTGGTCACGGTTCGGGCCTCGACGCTGCGCAACCACGCAGGACAGGCGGCGTTTCCTGGCGGTGCGGCCGACCCGGGGGACGATGGTCCGGTGTTCACCGCGTTGCGCGAGGCGCGCGAGGAGACGGGCATCGACACCACCCGACTCCGCCCGCTGGCGACCCTCGACCGGATGTTCATCCCGCCGTCGGGCTTTCACGTGATTCCGGTGCTCGCGTACTCGCCCGATCCTGGGCCGGTCGGCGTCGTCAATTCGGGAGAAACGGCGATCGTGGCGCGGGTTCCCGTGCGCGCCTTCATCAATCCCGACAATCGATTGATGGTGTACCGACAGCAGAACACCCGGCGGTTCGCGGGCCCGGCATTCCTGCTGAACGAGATGCTGGTTTGGGGTTTCACCGGCCAGGTGATCTCGGCGATGCTCGACGTCGCGGGCTGGGCGAAGCCGTGGAACACTCGCGACGTGCGTGAGCTCGATGAGGCAATCGCCCTCGTCGACACCACCAACGGTTACCGTGAGGGCCAACAATGACTGCGTCACAGTGGCTCGATCTCGCGATCCTGGCCGTCGCGTTCGTCGCCGCCATCTCTGGCTGGCGCTCCGGGGTGCTCGGCTCGCTGTTGTCGTTCATCGGAGTGGTGCTCGGCGCGGTGGCGGGCGTCCTGCTCGCCCCGCACGTGGTCACCCATATCGAGGGCAACCGCACCAGGTTGTTCGTCGCGCTGTTCCTGGTGCTCGGCCTGGTCGTGATCGGCGAGATCGCAGGCGTGGTGCTCGGCCGGGCCGCGCGGGCCGCCATCCGCAATTCGGGTCTGCGCACCATCGATTCGCTGGGCGGAGTGGCGCTGCAGGTCGTCACGATCCTGCTGGCCGCGTGGGTGTTGGCCATCCCGTTCACGTCCTCAGATCAACCGAATCTCGCTGCGGCCGTGCGTGGTTCGCGGATTCTCACCGGCGTCGACAAGGTCGCGCCCGAATGGGTGACCAGGGAACTGCGGGCCAGCCTCAGCAAGTTCGTCGACACCACCGGACTGCCCGACGTGTTCCCGACGTTCGGTCGCACCCCCATCGTCAACGTCGAGGTGCCCGACCCTGGTTTGGCGTCGGATCCCGTGGTCGCCGCGACACGACCCAGCGTGCTCAAGATCCGCGGTGTGGCACCGAGTTGCCAGCGGATTCTCGAGGGCAGCGGCTTCGTCGTCTCGCCCAACCGGGTGATGTCCAACGCGCACGTCGTCGCTGGCTCGGAGACCGTCACCGTGGAAGCCGAGGGCCAGACCTACAACGCGAGCGTCGTGTCCTACGACCCCGATGCTGACATCTCCATTCTCGACGTGCCGGATCTGCCGTCGGCGCCGCTGGGCTTCGACAGCCGAGAGGCCCAGACGGGGACCGACGCGGTCGTGTTGGGTTATCCCGGCGGCGGGGACTTCACCGCGACGCCTGCTCGGATTCGGGAGATCATCCAGCTCAGTGGGCCTGACATTTATCACACCACCACGGTGGTCCGTGAGGTGTATACCATCAGAGGCACTGTCCGGCAAGGTAATTCGGGCGGACCGTTGATCGATAGGGACGGTCGGGTGCTCGGAGTGGTGTTCGGCGCCGCGGTCGACGACGCGGACACCGGGTTCGTGCTCACGGCCAACGAGGTCGCCAAACAGATGGCGAAGGTGGGCAACACCGCGAAGGTCCCCACCGGAACCTGCATGCCCTGAGGGTCAGGCGCCGGATACCTGGGCCAGGAATCGCAGCAGGTGTTCGTTGACCACGTCTGGGGCTTCCTCGTGAGCGAAATGCCCCGTGCCGGCAATTGATACGTATCTGCCGTGCGGTGCATAGCGCTGCGTGCGATCGACCGGATCTGCGAGTACGTAGGGGTCGGCGTCGCCGCGGAGGTGCAGCATCGGCACGGCGAGCGGGCGCTTCATCGACTTCACGAAGCGACGACCTTCACCGCGTAACTGGCTGCGGGCCGCCCAGCGCTGGTACTCCAACGCCGAATGCGCCGCAGACGGAATCTGGATGGCTCGCCGCATGTGGCCGATGGTCTCTGAGAAGTCTTCGGAGGCAAGCCATTTGCCACTGGATCTACTCCGCACCAGCAACTCGAGCTCCTGGGCGTTGTCCCGGGTCAGTACGTGTTCCGGCCACCACGGCAGCTGGTAGCGCAATATCCACGGCAGCAGCGCCCGGCCCTGGTCCCGTCGAGTCAGCGCCGAGGCACGCAGCGCCACCGGATGCGGTGAGCTGACCAACGCGATCGCCCGCACCACCCGCGGATGAAGCACCGACGTCGCCCAGCAGACCAGCCCGCCGTCGGCGTGCCCGATCAAAGTCGCCTTCTCGTGTCCGAGCGCACGCACCAACCCGGCGGTGTCGCCGGCCAGCGTCCACCCGTCGTAGCCGCGGGGCGGTTTGTCGCTGCCGCCATAGCCGCGTAGGTCAACTGCGACCACCCGCGCGCCCGTCAGGGCCCTCAGCTGGTGGCGCCACGACCACCAGAACGATCCGAATCCGTGGAGCAGGATGACGAGCGGACGCTCCCCGGCAGGCGGTGCGCTCTGCTCGGCGGGCTTGGCCTCTACGACGTGAAAGCGAATCCCGTTGGCGTGCACCTCGAGATGACGCCACGGCCCGTCGATCCGGGTGACCGACGGATCAGGCGGTGGCACTACCAGCCTGATGGATCTGTGGTCGACTCCAGATCCGTTCCAGTCTTGGTGCCTGCCTGCTTGTCCCCACCGGGAATCAGCGCGACGCGGGCTTCCTTGACGGACTCGATGGTCTGCTGTGGCCCTCTGATGCGCCGGACCTTCAGATAACCGAACAGGGCGAGCACTGCGGTGGTCAAGACCATCAGCGCGAACACGATCAGGAACGCCAGCCAGCGCCAGATCCACGTGTCGAGCAGTTCGGCCACGAAGAAGAAGAAGAAGAACGTCGAGTAGAACAGCACCACGAGCGCCAGGATGAAGAAGACGCTGCCCGTCAGCCCCTTCTTGACGTCACGGGTGATCTCGGACTTCGCGAGTTCGACCTCGGCCCTGACCAGCGTCGACATCTGCGCCGTCGCATCCTTGACCAGGTCACCGAGGGATGCGTCGGGCTTGGGTGCATGCGGGTCGATCAACGGAATCGACGTCACAGTCGTCGGCACGCCGTTCTTGCGGTCACCACTGCTCACGGCTTACGTCCTCCCCAGCGTCGGATCAATCCAGAGCTCAATGTGGTTCATGTTGCCATGTCGCAGCGGGCAGTTCGATTCCGGTCGACGATAGACTGGCCGCGCTTGACGAACAGTCGGGGCTGACGAGTGGAGATGCCGTTGATATACCGCTGGCAACTCGCGGTGTCGGCGGTCCTCGCGATGGTGGTCTTGGCCCTGACCACGCCGCTCCTGCCTGCCGCGCGCGCCGATGACCTGGTGCCGCTCGGCGGAGGCTCGGGCATCGTCATCGACGGGGACACGTTCTGCACGCTCACTGCCATCGGCCACGACAATCGCGGCAAGCTGATCGGCTTCACGTCGGCGCACTGTGGGGGGCCGGGAGCTCAGGTCGGCTCCGAGGCCGCCGCGGACCGCGGTGTGCTCGGCACCATGGTGGCTGGCAACGAGGGCCTCGACTACGCGGTCATCGAGTTCGACCCGCAGAAGGTACAGCCGGTCGACAACGTCGGCGGCTTCCTGATCGACGGGCTTGCGCCCGATCCGGTCTTCGGCGAGGTCGCATGCAAGCTCGGGCGAACCACCGGCCAGTCGTGTGGCGTCACCTGGGGCCCTGGCGACAAACCGGGCACGATTCTCAATCAGGTCTGTGGGCAGCCGGGGGACTCCGGAGCCCCCGTCACCGTCGACAATCACCTGGTCGGCATGATCCACGGCGCGTTCAGCGAAGATCTTCCGACGTGCGTGACGCAGTACATTCCGCTGCATACCCCTGCCGTCACCATGTCGATGAACTCGATCCTTGCCGACATCAACGCCAAGAACCGGCCGGGTGCGGGCTTCGTGCCGATCGGCGGATAGCTTCACCCCCTTCGCGAGCGGGCGTGTCTGTCTCACGACACGCCGAAGAACGGCAGCGTTCTGCGCACGCTCGCGAAGGTTGGGGGCTATTTGCTGGCGCTGATGGCTTCGAAGACCTTCGGGTCGAGCAGGGTTGACGTGTCGCCGAGTTCGCGGCCTTCGGCGACGTCGCGCAGTAGCCGGCGCATGATCTTGCCGCTGCGGGTCTTGGGAAGCTCGGGCACGACGTGGATTTCGCGCGGTCGGGCGATGGGGGAGATCTCGGTGGCGACCTGCTTGCGCAACTCGGCGACCATGTGGTCGTTCGGGGTGTTCGCGGCGTCGGCGGTGAGGATGACGAACGCGCAGATGGCCTGTCCGGTGGTGTCATCGGTCGCCCCGACGACGGCGGCTTCGGCGACCCCGGAGTGCCCGACGAGGGCGGATTCGACTTCGGCGGTGGAGATTCGGTGCCCGGAGACGTTCATGACGTCGTCGATGCGGCCCATCACCCAGATGTTGCCGTCGGCGTCGTAGCGGGCACCGTCGCCGGCGAAGTACCAGCCCTGCTCGGCGAAGCGCGACCAGTAGGTCTCCTGGAAACGCTCCGGGTCGCCCCAGATGCCGCGCAGCATCGACGGCCAGGGTTGGTCGAGCACCAGGTAGCCGCTGGGCTGTTCACCGTGGTCGGTACCGGGGGCGAGTTGGTTGCCGTCGTCGTCGACGATCTTGGCCGAGACACCCGGTAGCGGGGTCATCGCCGAGCCGGGCTTGGCGGCGGTCACCCCGGGCAGCGGGGAGATCATGATGGCCCCGGTTTCGGTCTGCCACCAGGTGTCGACGACCGGAGTCTGGTTGGCGCCGAACGCATCCCGGTACCAGCGCCACGCCTCGGGGTTGATGGGCTCACCGACCGAGCCGAGCAGCCGAAGGCTGGACAGGTCGTGGCTGTCGGGGATCTGACGGCCGAACTTCATGAACGTACGGATCAGCGTCGGCGCCGTGTAATAGACGGTGACGCCGTACTTCTCGATGACCTGGAAGTGGCGGTGCTCGTCGGGCGAGGCCGGCGTGCCCTCGTAGACGACCTGGGTGACGCCGTTCGACAAGGGTCCGTAGACGATGTAGGTGTGCCCGGTGACCCAGCCGATGTCGGCGGTGCACCAATAGACGTCGGTTTCGGGTTTGACGTCGAAGACGTTGTGGTGCGTGTAGGACGACTGCGTGAGATAGCCGCCGGTCGTGTGCATGATGCCCTTGGGCTTGCCGGTGGTGCCCGAGGTGTAGAGCAGGAACAGTGGATGCTCGCTGTCGAAGGCGTCGGGGGTGTGCTGATCGGAGGCCGCGTCCACCACGTCGTGCCACCACAGATCGCGACCCTCGGTGAAGGGCACGTCGATGCCAGTGCGCGCGACCACCAACACGTGCTCGACGGAGGCTTCCCCGTCGACGGCCTCGTCGACGGCGTGCTTGAGCGAGACGGCCTTGCCGCGGCGGTACTGCCCGTCGGTGGTGATGACGAGTTTCGCGTCGGCGTCGTTGATGCGGGCCCGCAGCGCCGTCGCGGAGAACCCGGCGAACACCACCGAGTGCATGACGCCAAGCCGCGCGCACGCCAGCATGGCCACGATGGCCTCGGGCACCATCGGCATGTAGATCGCCACCCGGTCGCCTGCGACCAGACCAAGCTCGGTCAACGCGTTGGCCGCCTTGCAGACCTCGTCCTTGAGTTCCGCGTAGGTCAGGGTGCGCGCGTCCCCGACCGGCTCACCCTCCCAATGGATGGCCACCCGATCACCGTGCCCGGCCTCGACGTGGCGGTCCACGCAGTTGTAGGCCACGTTGAGCTTCCCGCCGCCAAACCACTTCGCCACCGGAGCTTGCGACCAGTCCAGCACTTCGGTGAACGGCGTCTCCCACGACAACCGGCGGGCCTGCTCGGCCCAGAACGCCAATCGGTCGTCCTCGGCGTCGCGGTAGAGGTCGGCCTTGGCGTTGGCGGCTGCCGCAAAGTCGGCCGAAGGTGGATAGGTGGACGGTGTCTCGGAAGGCATCTCGGACATGGCTGTGAGCCTAGTCACGGGAGCGTCGACGCGAGCCTGGGATAGCGTTGGGCGTCGATGATCTCCAAAGGCCAAGCCGACCCACTCGCCCCCTTGGTGGACTTACCCGGGGTCGCCGAAGCGAGTGAGGCGGCGCGTGCGGCCGTCGCCAGGGCCCACCGGCACCGGGTCAATCTCCGTGGTTGGCCCGAGACCGCAGCCGAGGCCGCGGTGCGGTCCGCGCGGGCGTCATCGGTGTTGGACGGCGGCTCGCTCTCGATGTCAGCCGATGGCCAACCCGGCGCGGTCCTTGCAGGCGCGTTGCGCGTCGCCGAAGCGCTGGAAGGCGGTGCCACCGCGCTGGTTGGCGTCTGGCAACATGCCCCGCTGCAGGCCATCGCGCGACTCCATGCCCTGGCCGCGGCAGACCTGACCGACTCGGATGCCCTTGGCCGGCCCCGATCGGACCCGGGGGTGGGGCGTCGGCTCGAGCTTCTCGGCGACATCGTGACAAGTGGAACCCGGGTGCCTGCGCCCGTCCTTGCGGCCGTGGCACACGGTGAACTGCTGACCCTGGCCCCGTTCGGAGTCGCGGATGGGGTGGTGGCGCGGGCCGTCGCTCGGCTGATCAGCATCACCAACGGGCTGGATCCTCACGGCCTCGGCGTTCCCGAGGTCTATTGGATGCGTGAGTCGGGCGACTATCGCGCCGCGGCGCGCGGGTTTGCGTCGGGGACCCCGGACGGGCTCGCGGTGTGGCTGATCACCAGCTGTCTGGCGTTGGAGGACGGGGCCAGGGAGGCGCTCGCGATAGCCGAGTCGTCGTCGAAGTAGCTCCCAGCAAAGTGAAGCAGGCGGCGCTCCGAATTGAATTCGGCTCGCCGCCCGCTAGCACGGATTCGTGGCTACCAAGCGTGCTCGGTGGGTTACGTGGGTGGCCTCGGCGTCCTTCCGCTGCGCTTCAACTGCAATCCCACCCAAGGGATCGTCGTGGTTGACCGCTCTTCGCAATTACGCAGGCCCGCAACACTCTAGCCATAACGCGGCATGTGCTCCGCGTGGGTACCGCGATCCGTGCTAGGTCGCTCGACTTGGGAGAGCGAATCTTCTCTTCCGACTCGAACTTAGCCTCACCGAGCGTCCGTGACTCCTTTGTACTCCGTGACGGCGGTCACATCAAGGGGCAATCGCCGCCGACTCCCTATCGTGACCGATCGGCCGTCAGCTATCGGTTCAGCGGCGGGTCAGAAGTTGAAGCGCCGAAGCAGTGAGTAGGCCAGCGCGCCTGCGGCCAGCGCGCTGACGCCGACAGCCACCGACGTGGCGACCGCGGCCCCGGAAGGTGCTGGAATCCGGTCGCGCAACGGGATCGGCCTGGAGAACTCGAGCACGGGCCAGCCCCTCGCGACCGACTCCTTGCGCAAAGCACGGTCGGGATTCACGACGGTCGGGTGTCCGACCGCCTCGAGCATCGGCAGGTCGGTGATCGAGTCCGAATACGCGTAGCAGAACTCGAGTGCATAGTCTTCGCGGGCGGCCAACTCGCGGATAGCTTCGACCTTGCCTTCGCCATAGCAGTAGAAGGCGACTTCCCCGGTGTACTTGCCGTCCTCGACGACCATGCGGGTGGCCATCGCGTGAGTCGCCCCAAGCGCCCGCGCGATGGGTGCCACGATCTCCTCGCCCGAGGCCGAGACGACGACCACGTCACGTCCGCACAACTTGTGGTCGGCAATGAGATTGGCGGCTTCTGCGAACACCAGCGGATCGACGATGTCGTGCAACGTCTCACCGACGATGGACTTGACCTGTTCGACGTTCCATCCCGTGCACATGTTGGTGATGTAGGTCCGCATTCGGTCCATCTGATCGTGGTCGGCACCCGACATCAGGAACAGGAATTGTGCGTACGCGGACTTCAGCACCGTCTGTCTACCGATTAGCCCTTGCTCGAAGAAGGGTTTGCTGAAAGCGAGGGTGCTGGACTTCGCGATGACCGTCTTGTCGAGATCGAAGAATGCCGCGGTGTGTACCGGCTGACCTGTTCCTGCCACGGGCCGCGGCGCGAGCGAACCGTCCGGCGCCGATTCGGAAGCGGTCACGCTGCACAGCATAGGCGGCGGTCCCTCGGCGCGCGGCGGGAGACCGGCTGAAGTGGCAGTCAACGACACGTGGCCGTGTCTGCAATTTTCCAGGTCATCGCCTGCTTTCACGGAAAATCAGGGCTTGCGCTGCGCGGCATTGCCGCGTGTATAGTGGACATCACTCGGCTTATGCCGGGTGTGGATCAGCCCGACCCCCCGGGGCTGATACACGACGACCTCCGCCTCCTCCCCCCCTGGCGGGGGTCGTCCCTTTTTCCGGGCAAGTTTCCGAATAATTCGTCGGACGACCCGGGCACGCCCAGGCCTGAAAGTTGCGGAGTGAAATATCCGCGAATCCGTGGTGGCCGTCTGTGCACAGAGGCGAGTTCATCCACAAATGTGCGTGCGGCCGTAGCGTGACGTCAGTCGACCTCCGCATTGTGGAGTCGTGAGCACGAACAAAGGCATTTTGGCGCTGGTCGCCGACGAGGCACTGCGCGCCGAGGTAGACCGCGTCGTTGCAGCGATCGGTGCGCGAGTCGTCCACGTGACGGAGCCGTCCAGCCCAAAGGTGTGGGCAGCGGCGTCGGCCGTGCTACTCGACTTCGAAGGTGCCGCGCGCTGCGCGAAGGCCGCCCTGCCGCGGCGCGGGCGGATCTTCGTCGTCAGTCGGGCTGAGCCGCGGGCAACCGACTGGCCCCTTGTGATCGCCGTCGGCGCGCAACGCATTCTGGTCATGCCCGGGGAAGAAGCCGAGCTCGTCTCGGCACTGTCCGACGCAGCTGAGTCGGGTCGCGAAGCGCAGCGCCGCGGCGCCGTGCTCGCAGTCATCGGGGCGCGTGGCGGGGCAGGCGCGTCCGTGTTCGCCACGGCGCTCGCGCACGCTGCCACCCATCCTCTGCTGGTCGACCTCGATCCATGGGGTGGAGGCCTCGAGCTGGTCGTGGGCACCGAAGGCGAATCGGGTTTGCGCTGGTCAGACCTCGCCCTTCAAGGGGGACGCATCGGATGGCCCGCGCTGCAGGCGGCGCTGCCCGAACATCGCGGAATCGCCGTGTTGTCGGCGGGTCGAGCAGGTAGCCACGTCGATGCAGCCGCCCTCGATGCGGTGGTCGACGCGGGTTCTCGTGGGGGCGCGACGGTCATCTGCGACCTGCCTCGGCGCGCGACTCCTGCCGTGGAGACCGCGCTCGCGTCCGCTGATCTCGTCGCCGTCGTCACCCCGGCCGACGTGCGGTCCTGTGCCGCAGCCACGGCCGTCGGTCAGTGGCTCGTCGGGGTGAATGCCAACGTCGGCCTGGTCGTGCGTGGTCCGGCGCCCGGTGGACTGACGGCAGCCGAGGTCGCTCGCGCGGTCGGGTTGCCGCACCTCGCCTCGATGCGCGCTCAACCGGGTGTGGCGAGTGCACTCGAGCGCGACGGGCTGAGGCCGCGTCGGCGTTCGCCACTCGCCAGGGCCGCACGCCGCGTGCTCGCCGTTCTGCATCAGCTGCCTGGAGAGCGGAGCGCCGCGTGAGTGCCTCGTTGATCGAACGCGTCCGGGAACGGTTGGCCTCGGAGTCGATGCCGTTGCGGCCCAACGTCGTAGCTGCCGCGATCCGGGCCGAATCCGGCGGTGTGCTTGGCGATACCGAGGTGCTCGACAACCTTCGTGTCCTGCAAACCGAACTGTCCGGAGCGGGAATCCTGGAGCCGCTACTTCGTGCCGAGGGCACCACCGACGTGCTCGTGACCGCACCCGATTCGGTCTGGGTCGACGATGGCTTCGGATTGAGGCGTGTTCCAATCGAATTCGCAGACGACGCCGCGGTGCGACGGCTGGCTCAGCGGTTGGCTCTGTCGGCGGGGCGTCGACTCGACGAAGCACAGCCCTGGGTAGACGGCCAGCTGACAGGCCTCGGGGGCGGTGAGTTCGCGGTACGGCTGCACGCGATCCTGTCGCCGATCGCGACAGGCGGCACGTGTCTGTCGTTGCGGGTGTTGCGGCCCGCCAGCCAGGACTTCGATGCGCTCGTCGGCTGCGGCACGATCCCCAACGAGATCGCCGGCGTGGTGCGCGAGATCATCGGAGCCCGAGTGGCTTTCCTCATCTCGGGCGGAACAGGGGCTGGCAAGACGACGTTGCTGTCCGCGGCCCTCGGTGCCGTCGCCGCCGACGAGCGCATCGTGTGCGTCGAGGACGCGGCTGAGCTCGCACCGCGCCATCCTCACCTGGTCAAGCTGGTCGCGCGCGGCGCGAACGTCGAGGGAGTCGGAGCGGTCACCGTACGCGACCTGGTGCGGCAAGCCCTGCGCATGCGGCCCGACCGGATCGTGGTCGGTGAGGTGCGTGGCGGCGAGGTCGTCGACCTGCTCGCTGCGTTCAACACGGGCCACGAGGGGGGAGCGGGCACGGTTCACGCGAACAAGCCCGCCGAGGTTCCTGCCCGGCTCGAGGCGTTGGCCGCGCTCGGTGGCCTTGATAGGGCCGCGCTGCACAGCCAGTTGTCGGCAGCCGTACACGTCGTGCTGCACGTCGGTCGGGATCGCGATGGACGTCGCAGGCTCGGCGAGATCGCGGTCCTGCGGCGTGGTCCCGATGGACTAGTGGGCGCACGTACCGCGTGGCACGCCGAACGTGGAATCGACGGTGGCATGGATGATTTGAGGGTTATGCTCGCCGAACGGCGGTGCCCGTGACCTTCGCACTCTTGGCGCTTGCCGTCGCGGTCGTCGTCGCACCCGTGCGCAGGCGAGGGCCCGCCACCACTCGGCCGCTACCCCCTGGCCTGCGAAGGTCGGGGCTGGCGCTCGGGCTCGTGGTGGGCGCGCTCGCCGTCGCCTGCGTCGTACCCCCGAGCGCCGCCGTCGCGTTGACGGTGGTTTCGGGCACGGTCGCGTGGCGCAGGCACGGGGCGGGGCGGCGGGCCCGTCGCGCGTCGGAATCGGCG
>JAOPUT010000212.1 GCA_025963385.1 Mycobacterium sp. | reverse complement strand
GAGCTCGTCGTCAGGCAGCACCGCATCGGGGTCGATGAAGGTCAGCGCGACCTGGCGGTCGAGGACCGTGTCCATGGCGTGCCAGAACTGGAGGTGGGGTGGACCACCGTGGAACACCAACAGCCGGTAGCGCCCGCCGGCGATGGTCGCGCCGGGGATGAGGTGGACGTCGTCGTCGGCGGTGGCGGCCTCGATGCCGGGTTCGTTGGGCATGCCGAAGGACAGGGGTTCCCTGGTGGGGTCGCCACCGTAGTCGGCGGGTGGACGGCCCGATGGCGGCAGATGGGATTCTGCGGGCACGTCCGGCTGGAAGTCGTCGACGTTTTGGCGGGGGATGCGAGTGGTGGCGCCTGCGTCGGGCGCGGAGTCACCTGCGGGGTCGTCGGTCACCGCTGGTCCTTTCCGAAGCCCGGCCGGGACGTTTTGACGCGGCCGTAAGGGGTGCGAATTGCTCTGATCAGAGTACGTGAGGGGCATACCCGGCCGCGGTTGGTCGGGCACCCTTGTCGGGGTAGGAATCACGGGCGACGCGGGTTGGCCGCGGCCGAGCCGCCGACGAACGACCGCCACGACGGCCTGGGCATCGGGCACCTTGGCGATCACCAGCACCGCCGCGATGATCGGCAGCATGATGAACCCCAGGATCATCAGGCGCAGGATCGAGCCTGCACCACCGGCCGACTCGGTGAGAGACGACAGGCCGAGCAGTCGATCGACGGCGTGCGCGACGAGCCCGGCCGCCAGCGACCCGGCGATGGTGACGAGGATCGTCCGCATCACCTCGACTCCGATGAGCCTGCCGCCAGGGGGTTTGAGGTTGGCGCGCAGCATGAGGTGGCCGACGATGGCCCCGGCCAGGAAGCCCAGTCCGTTGGCGAGACCGAGATACCCGGCAATGAGTTCGGGGTCGTCGGTCACGAACGGGGTCGCCAGCGAGGCGACGATCTTGACCGCCGTGATGACGACGATCAGCAGGATCGGCGTCCACGGTTGCTCGCGCGCGTAGAACACCCGCAGTTGCAGCAGCACCATCGAATACGGAATCAGCGTGAACGCGGACAGCGTGATCGCCATGCCGAGATAGCCGGCGTCCACGTCGCCGAAGTTGCCGTACGCGAACAGCGCGCTGCCGATGGCGGGCCCGGCGACGGTCATGAACGCCACGACGGGAATCAGCGTCACCATGGTCAGCCGCGTGGCGAAGGAGAGGTCGGCGAGCACGGCGGGCTGGTCGTCGGCGGCGGCGTTGCGCGACAGCCGCGGCATCACGACCGTCAGCACCGTCACGCCGATCATGCCGAACGGCAGCATCAGCACCAGCCAGGTGTAGTTGTAGATCGCCGGACCGGAAGCGGCTGCGGTGCTTGCGATCTGGTTGCCGACGACGAGACCGGCCTGGCTGATCAGCACGTACAGCACCATGGCGCCCGCCATGGTGCCGAACTTCTTGATCCTGGCGTCGAGCCCCCACAGTGGGCGCAGGCTCACCCGTTCCCGCCGGATCGCGACGAAGAGCACGGCGGTCTGGGCGACGACACCGAGCGTGGTGCCGACGCCGAGGACGAGCAGCTTGGCGTTGCCCATCTCGACCGGATTCAGCGAAAGTTCGCCCGGCACCAGGACATACAGGCCGAGGGTGCCGATCGCCACGATGTTGTTCACCACGGGTGCCCAAGCCGGTGGCCCGAAGACGTTGCGTGTGTTGAGGATTGCCATGAATACCGATGACAGCCCGTAGAAGATGATCTGCGGCAGCAGGAGGTAGGCGAAGGCGGTGGTGAGCGACCGGTTCACCTGCGGGTCGTCGCCGAGCATGAGGTGGACCAGAAGCGGTGCGGCGACAACCGAGATCACCGTGGCGACGAGGAGCAGGGCGGTCGCCAGGGTGAGGAGCCGTCGCACGAAGGCGGTGCCCCCGTCGGCGTCGTCGCGTTCGGCGCGGGCCAGCACGGGCACGAAGATCGCCGTGAACGTCGCCTCGAGGACCAGTGCGGCGATCATGTTCGGCAGTTGGTTGGCCACCGAGAACGAGCTGGACAGGGCGGCGCCGAGGATCGCGGCGAGCAGCACGATCCGGAAGAAGCCGGTGATGCGGCTGACGAGCGTGGCAAGCGCCATCCCCCATGACCGCGAGACGACGGCCGCGTCGGTCAGCTCAGGCCTTCCCGCCCGGCGTCGCGGTGCGGGACCCTGCGGGATGCGCTGCGGCGAACGCGGTGGCACCCGCGGTGGTCGAGGGACCCGCGGGGGAGGTCCCGGTGGCCTGGTGGTGCTCACTTCTCGTCCGGTGCGTGGGCGATGGCGACGTCGAGCGGATCGGGTCTGCCTTCACCCCGGCGCGGGGGACGGTCGAGGTCGGCGCGGTCGGGCTGGCCGCGGAACCGGTGCCACAGCCGTCGTCCCGCGAGCAGCACCAGCACGGCGCCCGCGGACAGCGTGATGAAGAAGAGCACCTTGCCGTACGCGTTGGAGTGCACCGACAACCGCACCGGCTCACCGAGGGGTAGCCCGTCCGCGGTCTGCAGCGCGACGTCGACGGCAACGCGCTGCGTGAAGTGCACCTCGATCGGCACGCGTAGCGGCAGGAAGCCGGGCGGCAGCTCGATCTCGCCCATGTCCGTCACCGTCATCCCCGGCGGGGCGTCGACGTCGAGCCGCACGCGGATGGGCACGGGCAGGTCGTTGCGCAGCGCCAGCGGCAGGGGACTGCGCTCGGTGGCGAGGGTGTAGGAGCCACCCGGGTTGACGATCGTGACCGCGTGCAGCATGTCGTCGACGGCGTCGTCCACCACGCTGACCCGCTGGGTGGCGAGTCCGTTGCGCGAATCGGGCGGCACGGACTGGCTCAGCGCCCGCAGCATGTCCTCCCGCAGCGGCGCGGTGTACTGCGTGCCCGTCAGACCGGTGCGCGGGTCGACCGTCAGCGCGGAGGTCAGTCCCCAGAGTCGCCCGGTGCCGTTGGCGATGCTGGCCGTGACGTCCGTGTCGATGTGGGCGCGCGGGTTGCCGAGGGTCTCCGGCGGCAGCGGCTGCACGTCGGACGGGGGGACGGCGTTGCTCTCGGCGATCACTGCGGTCAGCGGGCGTGGCACGGCAAGACCGGACCTGATCGACGTGGCGAGCGTCGAGAGGATCGACTGGGCCTCGTCCGGCGGAAGGTTCCACGTCAGCGGGGGGACGAGGAGTTCGGCACGTGGCTCGGACTGCGGCCGCAACGCGCGCCACAGCACGGCGGCCATGGCGTCTTCGCGGCGTGCGACGGGGGAGTCGTGCGCGAGCGGCACGCTGAGTTGCGTGTCGAGGTACGAGGGCGTGATGGGCGTCGTGCCCGCACCGGCGAGGGCAGCTCCCACGGCGGGATCGAACGGCGCCGAGACCACGTGCGGGTCGTACCTGCGTGGGTTGAGGTCGACGGTCGAGGTGTCGTCGCCCGTCGAGTCCTGAGCCGTCGAATGGCTCGCGGCGATCGCCACGGTCGGGCCCTGCGCGGACAACAGCTGCACGGCGGGACCGGTCAGGGATCCGTCCCCGACGATGGTCGCGCCGCGGGTCGAGGCGACGCCGAGGATCTGGTCGACGATGTCGCCCGCGCCGCTGGTGGCGGTCGCAGAGAGCCCGGCATCCCCGACCCGCGCCAGGGCCCCGAGGTCGGCCTGCGCGTACACCGTCGGCGTGACGCACGACCGCTGCGCGAGGGCCCTGAGCCTGCCGAGCCAGTTGACCGCTGCGTCCTGACCGGTGCCGGGATGCGTGGTGGAGTTGAGTCCGCCGCTGGGGTCGTCGTTGACGGCGTAACCGGCCGTCATCGCGTTGACCGTCACCAACAGATCGGGGTCGACCGCAAGACACAGCGCGCTGCGCGTCTGCCCTCCGGGGTCGACGGCGGGGCTCGTCGCGAAGTCGGCGGCCGACAGCAGCGTGTCGAGCCTGCCGCCGGGGGCCAGCGACGTCGCCAGCTCGTCGTCGATGAGCCGGACCGGGGTGGCGCCACCCGGCACACCGGCCGCGAGCCTGGGCTTGTCGGCCAGCGGCCACAGCATCGTCATCCGCACCGGCCGCGACGTATCGGGTGGCACGACGGCGGTCGGCGAGGAGTCGGCCTGGCTCGAGGGATCGGCAGGCACGCCGAGGACGGGCAGCAGGAACCGGGCGTCGTCCAGGCGCGCCGGTGCGCCGTAGTCGGGAGTGCCGTTGACGTTGACGAGGGCGGGATAGATGCCGGGCTCGTCGATCCGCAGCGACGGCTGCTCCGCCGACCGCACGGGGTAGGACAGCGTGAACGGAACGTGTTGGCCCTGAGCCAACTCTGGCGCGACGTTGACGAAGTCCGCGACCGGCTCGTACTGATCGACACCGCCCGCGAGGTTGGTGCGGAGGCCGGTGGACGCGGTGACGGCGGGCGCGTGTTCGAGCCGGACGTTGATGTCGCGTACCGCGCGGTCGCCGACGTTGGTCACCGTGCCCGTGACCGTAACGGCGGGCTCGCTGGTGGTAGTGACGGTGTCGGGGGTGATCGTGTCGATGTGCAACTGCAGGAAGGGCCGCTCACCCGGCTCGCCTGCCGCGGCGCGCGGCACCACCGCGGGTACGACGATCAACGTCGCCAGTGCGAGCACACTCAGGAGGCGGAACAGCAGGCGCGACCCGGCGATCCAAGCCGCCGGGCGCGTCATGGGCCTTGGCCGCAGCCGTTCGCCCGCCGGCCGTTTTGCTGTTGTGCAGAGTCGTCGGGTCGACGGTTGCGCGTGTGCGAGTGCGTCTGCGGGCGGCGGCGCGGGGAGCTGTGCGGCAGTGGTGGAAGTGAACCGGGGCCATCGGCCTGAAGCTTGTCGATCAGCTCACCGGCCACCTCGGCGAGCTTGCGTTCATCGGCGTAGGCGAGGCGTGACGGAAGGTCCCCGAGCGGCACCCAGGCGACCTCGGTCACCTCGACGTCCTCGTCGGACAGCTCGCCTTCGAGGAATCGCATGAGGTAATGGTGCACGGTCTTGTGGACGCGGCGCCCCTCGGTCACGAACCAGTAGTCGATGCTGCCAAGCGCGGCGAGCACGCTGCCCTGGATGCCCGTCTCCTCGGCGACCTCACGGATGGCGGTCTGCTCCGCGGTCTCGCCCTGCTCGATGTGACCCTTGGGCAGCGACCACAGCATGCGTCCGCGCCGGTCGACACGGCCGATCAGCGCGGCGACCTGACCGTCCTTCGGCCCGTCGATGCCGTCGATGACGAGACCGCCCGCCGAGGTCTCGTGCACGGTACGCAGCCGGTCGGGTGACCGGCGGCCGCCTCGGCCCTGAGGGGCCTGTGGGGAGGTGTCGGGTTGATGGCCTGGAGTGGGTCCGGGAAGGGGTGCGGGGGAGGGGTTGGGCGCGCTGGGAGCGGCAGCCTCCGGCGGGCCAGCAGAGCGTCGGCCGCGGCGCCGTCCTCGGCGCCGTCGTGGTTTGGCCCGTTCGCCCTCCGACACCCAAGCGATAGTAGCTGCCACTTGGTATCCGTCCCCCACGCACTCGCCGACGTGGTCGGCTTGTCGCCGGGTCGTTACGGACCCGTGAGCGCCCATTAGGCTCATCGAACGTGCCAACCGATCCCTCCGCGACCGATGAGCTGTTGACCGCCGCCAAGGCGCTGCAGCAGCACACCCCGGTGCTGCGTGAGTTGGGCCGGTTGTTCGCTGATGCCGGCCACGAGATCTATCTCGTCGGTGGCAGCGTGCGCGACGCGCTGCTCGAACGCCCGCTGACCGACCTCGACTTCACCACCGACGCCAGGCCGGAGCAGGTTCAGCAGGTGGTCCGGCGCTGGGCCGACGGGCTGTGGGACACCGGGATCGAGTTCGGCACCGTCGGTGTCGGCAAGGGTTCCGAGCGGCTCGAGATCACCACGTTCCGTGCCGACGCCTACGACCGGGTGACGCGTAACCCCGAGGTCCGGTTCGGCGACCGGCTCGACGACGATCTGGTGCGCCGGGACTTCACCGTCAACGCGATGGCGGTGCGCATCACCCCGGCCGGGCTCGGCGAATTCCACGATCCCCTAGGCGGATTGGCGGCCATCCGCGACCGCGTGCTCGACACTCCGTCCACGCCCGAGGTGTCCTTCGGCGACGATCCGCTGCGGATGCTGCGGGCGGCGCGATTCACCTCCCAGCTCGGCTTCGTGGTGGCGCCGCGGGTCCGCGAGGCGATGACGAGGATGGCGGGTGAGCTGGGCCGCATCACCGTCGAGCGGGTGGCGGCGGAGCTCGACAAGATGATGCTGGGCGCCGACCCGGTCGCCGGGATCGACCTGATGGTGCAGACCGGCCTCGGAGACGTCGTACTGCCCGAGGTGGGCGGCATGCGCATGGCCATCGACGAGCACCATCAGCACAAGGACGTCTACCAACATTCGCTGACGGTGTTGCAGCAGGCCATGGATCTCGAGGGCCCTGGCGGTCCCGACCTGGTGTTGCGGTGGGCTGCGGTGCTGCACGACATCGGCAAGCCGTCGACGCGCAAGCACGAGAGCGACGGCGGCGTGAGCTTCCATCACCACGAGGTCGTCGGCGCGAAGATGACCCGCAAGCGCATGCGGGCGCTGAAGTACTCCAAGCAGATGGTCGACGACGTGTCGCAGCTGGTGTACCTGCACCTGCGGTTCCACGGCTACGCGGATGCCAGCGGGGCCGGCAAGTGGACCGACTCGGCCGTCCGGCGCTATGTCACCGACGCGGGGCCGCTGGTGGAGCGGCTGCACAAGTTGGTGCGCGCCGACTGCACGACCCGCAACAAGCGGCGTGCCGCGCGGCTGCAGGCCAACTACGACGACCTCGAGAACCGCATCGCCGAACTGGCCGCGAAGGAGGACCTGCAGCGCGTCCGCCCCGATCTGGACGGCAACGAGATCATGCGCATCCTCGACATCCCCGCGGGTCCGCAGGTGGGCGAGGCGTGGAAGTACCTCAAGGAGCTTCGGCTGGATCGCGGGCCGCTCGAGCACGACGAGGCCGTCGAGGAACTTCAGAGGTGGTGGAACGCCAGGGGGTAGAGCCGCGTCCTACCAACCATGGACTACTGCCTTGGTGACGGTGACGGGTCGGCGACCATGTGGTCGGCGGAGCCGACCGTCGACACCGACGACGACGGCGTGTTCGACGCGTTCGGTCTGGACTTCGACGGTGACGGCAGGCTCGACGACGCGCTGGTCGACGTGGACGGCGACGGGACCGCCGATCACCTGCTGCTCGATCTCGACGACGACAACCGGTCCGAGGCATCGTTCACCGACGACGGCTCGGGAACGTGGGCCATCGGTGTCGATGGCCGCGCCGGGCAGATCCGCTGGCTGGGCCTCGACGGCGTCGAGCAGACGGGTGGTCCGCTGGTGGACTTCGACGGCGACGGCCAGATCGACGACCGCGTGCTCGACGTCGACAGGGACGGTCTGGCGGACCGCGCGCTCGTCGGCGGGGAGGCATACGTCGACGCCGATGGCGACGGTCGGTGGGACGTGAAGCTGTCCGACTCCGACGGTGACGGCGCCGCCGATGCGGCCGGGCAGCTCTAGGACCGGCCGGGGCCGGGAGGCCCCGCGAACGCCTGCGCGATCGTCAGCCACGTCGCGGCGTCGTCCCCGACGGCCGTCACGTCGAGTTCGGCCGGTGGCCGGCGCTGGGTCACCAGCATGCAGAAGTCCTCCGCCGAGCCCGTGACCCGCTGCGCGGCGTCGGCCGGCCCCCACGACCACGTGGTTCCGTCAGGGGCACGCAGTTCGACGAGGAAGGGCTCGGCGGGTGCAGGCAACCCGTGCACGGCGAACGCGAAGTCCCTGGTGCGGACGCCGATGTGCGCGATCGACCGCAGCCGGGCCGTGGCGGGCCGCGCCACTCCGAGTGCGTCGGCGACGTCGAGGCCGTGCGCCCAGGTCTCCATCAGCCGGGCGGTGGCCATCGAGGCGGCGCTCATCGGGGGTCCGAACCATGGCAGCTTCCTGCCGTCGGCCACCTCGAGCAACTCGTCGTGCAGGCGGGCCCGGCAGACCCGCCAGTCGGCGACCATCTCGGCGGGCGGGGTCGTCGCGAGCCGTTCGGCACCCTCGTCGACGAAGCCGAGGGGGTTGGTCGCGGCGTCCTTGACGATCTCGGCGAAACCGGCCTCGTCGGTGACGGCGACGACGGAGACGCGGTCGGTCCACCACAGGTGCGCGATCTGGTGCGCGATGGTCCAGCCAGGTGCGGGTGTCTCGCGGCGCCAGCCGTCGGCATCGAGTCCTGCGACGAGTTCGTCGAGCGCATCGCTCTCGGCGCGCAGGTCGGCTACTACCGCGTCGGCTCCGGCCACGGCGTCACCCTATCCCGATGGCGTTGCGCGCCTGCCGATCGCGGCGTGCGCGGCAAACCCGAGCAGATAGACGACGGACCCCGCGGCGACGAGTCCGTGCGACCGGCCGTCGACGGGAATGACGGCCGCGCTGACCGTCGTCGCCGCGACGAACGACAGCCAGAACATCGAATCCTGAACGGTGAAGACGTGACCGCGCAGCGCGTCGTCGACGTCGAGCTGCATCGCCGAGTCGGCACACAGCTTCACCACCTGCCCAGCCGTGCCGAGCAGGAACCCGGACACCAGCATGACCGGGATGTTCAGCCCGATCGCGGCGAGCTGGATGACTGCCGCCGCGACCAGCCCGGCACTGGCCGTGGCGTACCGGCCCCAGCGGCGTATGGCAACGGGGGTGAGGAAGTTCGCGAGGAACGCGCCGATGCCCGCGGTGGCCGCGAAGAGCGCGGCGACGCCGAGGCCCGCCACGCTGGCCGAGCCGGTGTGCCGGACGAGCATCAGGACCAGCAGGGTGTTGATGCCGAACACGATGCGATGGGCGACCACCCCGGACAGCGTCGCGGCCACGCTGCGCACGCCGAGCACGGTGCGCAGTCCGTAGCCCCAGCCGGTGGCCACCGCGTAGGCGACCGAGCCGTGCACGGCCCGCGCGGAGTCGTCGGGACCCAGCACGCGGGGTGCGAACCGCACGGACAGGAACAGCGCGAGTGCCACCCAGACCGCGGCGAGGAAGATGACTGCGGCAGAACCACTGTCGCCGGCTCCGAACAACCAGCGCGGCACCAGCATGAAGATCGCGCCGACGAACAGCGCCGCCGCCCCGGTGGCGTTCTGCACCGAGTTCATCGCCACCACCTGCTCGCGTGGCACCACGTGGGGCAGGGCCGCGGACAGGCCAGAGGACACGAACCGGGTGAAGCCGTTGACGACGAGCGCGCCGAGCAGGATCCAGCCGTCGCCCGACCCGACGACCAGCAGCAGCGCCACCGCGACCATCAGCATCAGCCGGGCCAGGTTGGCCCCGATCAGCACCCCGCGCCGGTCCCACCTGTCGAGCAGCGCCCCCGCGAAGGGGCCGAGCAGCGAGTACGGCAGGAAGAGCACGGCGAAGTCGCCTGCGATCTCCCACGGGCTGGTGGCGCGCTCCGGGTTGAACAGCAGGGCGCCCACCAGACCGCCCTGGAACAGTCCGTCGCCGAGTGAGCTGACCGCGCGTAGTTCCAGCAGCCGGCGAAACTCCGTGAGCGCACGGACCGTCCGCCATAGGGCGACGGGTGGGCGCGGGCCAGCCACTGTTGATCCGATCTCGTTGGTCGGGTGCCCGGCGTTTCTCGGGGACCCGACCACCCTACAAATATCCCGGCGGACCGCGCCCGATCGCCACCATCGGCGCACGCTGGTGACATGATGGTTGGGTGGCGCAGTCAGAGGATCCGGAGGATCACATAGCTCCTGCGACGCACCGGGTCCGCGCGGGAACGCTGTTGCTCGCCAACACCGATCTCATGGAGCCGACGTTCCGCCGCAGCGTGATCTACGTCGTCGAGCACAACGACGGCGGCACCCTCGGCGTGGTGCTGAACCGGCCGAGTGAGACCGCCGTCTTCAACGTGCTTCCGCAGTGGACCAAGCTCGCGACCAAGCCCAAGACCATGTTCGTGGGCGGACCCGTCAAGCGGGACGCCGCGCTGTGCCTGGCAACGTTGCGCGCGGGCCTGCACTCCGAGGACGTGCCCGGCTTGCGGCACGTGCAGGGGCGCATCGTCATGGTCGATCTCGACGCCGACCCGGACACGATCGCGCCCGCCGTGGAGGGCGTCCGGATCTACGCCGGGTATTCGGGGTGGACCATCGGCCAGCTCGAGGGAGAGATCGAGCGGGATGACTGGATCGTCCTGTCGGCGCTGCCGTCGGACGTGCTCGTCGAGCCGCGGGTCGATCTGTGGGGGCGGGTGCTGCGTCGTCAGCCGATGCCGTTGTCGCTGTTGGCAACCCACCCCATCGACATCAGCCGCAACTAGACGTCACTGGCACGACAGGGTGCACGACGCGCACGAACCCGCGCAGCCCGCGTCGGCGGTGCTCGCCTCCTTGATGGCGACGGCCTTGGCGCTCTGGTAACACCCGGCCGCCACGGTGCCGACGGCGCCGATCACGCAGACCACCAGTGCCAGCACGCCCGCCTGGTGCGGCGCGGCGAGCGCGACCACTCCGCCCGCGCCGAGCATCACCGCGGCCGCGAGTTGGGTCGGAACGACGGCCCGCAGCACCTGTCGGACGGCATCGGTCGAGTGGGGCCTGGTCATCGACCACAGGCCGGTGGCTGCGGTCGCCACGGCGGCGCACAGGCACAACACGGCGGCGATCAGCACGTCCTCACAATACGAGGCACGCCGCCGCCGTGCGGCCCGGGGTTAGCGCGGAAGGCCGAGCGGCTGGGCGACCACGGGGAGTGCGGCAGGTCCGGCCGGTGCGGGTGCGGCAGGAGCGGCAGGAGCGGCGGGAGGCGGGGGCGGCGGTGCGTCGGGTGAGACGACCCGGTACCCGTTGACGATGGCATCGGTCGCGGAGCCGGCGGCGACGGAGACCTGGGCGCTGGTGGTGACCGACAGCGACACCAGGTACCTGTCGTGGCCGGACGTCGCGATGACGTGGCGGCGCGAGGTGTTCAGCGTCATGTTGTTCTGCCGGTACGTGCCCTCGATAAGCGCCGACGGCATTCCGCCGAAGTCGGCGAGCGATCCGTCGGTGGGGCGCCAGGCCGGCAGCTGCTGGGTGTCGACGAGGCCGTGGCTGATGGCTTCCTTCGGGTCGAAGTCACCGACCAGCTTGTAGACCTGAACCGCGGCGTTGGAGGTGTAGAGCCCGTCTCCGCCCACGCGGTCGGCGATCACCGCGAACGCGTCGGGAACGTTGGGATCGGGCACCTGGCTCCAGCCGGTGGGCATGGGCAGCACGATGTTGAGCGCCTTGAAGTCGGCCGCCTTCTGCGGCTCCATCGCGACGTTCTTCTGCTTGAAGAAGTCGGCGAGCGTGCCCGAGGCCGCGGGGACGATGGTGGACACGGGTGCCGCGGGTGCCACGGGCGCGGCGGGCGCGGCGGCGGGGGCCGCGATCAACTGATTGGGGCCGGCGGCGGCGGCCGCGGGCGCTCCGGCCTGCACGGTGACGGTCTGCGTCACGGTCGCAGGCACGGGAAGGGGTGTCAGTGGACCGGTGGGTTCGGCGGACGCAGTGGTGCCTGCCAGCCCGAGCACGCACGCCGTACCGGCGGCGAAGCCCCCTGCCAGAAGTCCCAAACGACGGGCATTTTCGAACATCTAACGTCGGTCCTTCCGGCTCAAGCGGCTGACTGCGGCCCGGTGTGCTCGAGGCCAGGCGCCGACTGTATCCACCCCCCGACGTCGGTAACCAGGGCCGGAATGCACCTGCAACCTTGCCAAGACCCCTCTGCAACGGAACCGATACCTGGCCGTTGCGATTGGGGCCGGACGCAGGGCGTTGACTACCCTGTCCTCGTGACTGAAGGGCAAGGCGGCTCGGACGCCTCAGGCACCCCGCAGCACCGCTATGACGCGGCGCTGGCGGGGGAGATCGAACGAACCTGGCAGGAGACGTGGGCTCGGCTGGGTACGTTCCACGTGCCCAACCCCGTCGGATCGCTCGCGCCCACCGACGGGTCGGCCGTTCCCGAGGACAAGATGTTCGTCCAGGACATGTTCCCGTACCCGTCCGGCGAGGGCCTGCACGTCGGGCACCCGCTCGGCTACATCGCGACCGACGTCTACGCCCGCTACTTCCGGATGACGGGCCGTAACGTCTTGCACGCGTTGGGTTTCGATGCCTTCGGCCTGCCCGCCGAGCAGTATGCGGTCCAGACGGGCACGCACCCGCGGATCCGTACCGAGGCCAACATCGTCAACTTCCGCCGCCAGCTCGGCAGGCTCGGGCTCGGCCACGATGCTCGGCGCAGCTTCTCCACCACGGACACCGACTTCTACAAGTGGACGCAGTGGATCTTCCTGCAGATCTTCAACTCCTGGTTCGACGTCGACGCCAACAAGGCGCGACCGATCAGCGAGCTGATCGCCGAGTTCGAATCGGGCGCCCGCACCCCGCAGAGCGGCGCCGACTGGTCGACGCTGTCGGCGGGGAAGCGCGCCGACATCATCGACTCCTACCGCCTGGTGTACCGGGCCGACTCGGTCGTGAACTGGTGCCCGGGGCTGGGCACGGTGCTCGCCAACGAGGAGGTCACCTCCGACGGCCGCAGTGATCGCGGCAACTTCCCGGTCTTTCGGAAACGCTTGCGGCAGTGGATGATGCGCATCACCGCGTACTCCGACCGCTTGCTCGACGATCTCGACGTGCTGGACTGGCCGGAAAAGGTCAAGGCGATGCAGCGCAACTGGATTGGCCGGTCGACCGGCGCCGAGGTGCGTTTCGCCACCGACGTCGGCGACATCGAGGTCTTCACCACGCGGCCCGACACGCTGTTCGGCGCCACCTACATGGTGCTGGCGCCCGAACACGGTCTGGTCGACGCCCTGGTTGGCGAAGCGTGGCCCGAGGGCACCGACGAGCGGTGGACGTTCGGTGCCGCGACACCCGCAGAAGCCGTGTCGTCCTACCGCACGACGATCGCGGCCAAGTCCGATCTCGAGCGCCAGGAGAACAAGTCGAAGACCGGTGTGTTCGTCGGCGCCTATGCCACGAATCCGGTTAACGGCGAACGGATTCCGGTGTTCATCGCCGACTACGTGCTGGCGGGTTACGGTACGGGCGCCATCATGGCCGTGCCGAGTGGTGACCAGCGGGACTGGGAGTTCGCGACGGCGTTCGGGCTGCCGATCGTCGAGGTCGTCTCGGGTGGCGACGTGTCGCAGGCGGCGTACAACGGCGACGGCGTGCTGGTGAACTCCGGCGAGCTGGACGGTCTGAGCGTCACCTCGGCCAAGGAGGCGATCATCGCGCGCCTCGAGGCCGAGGGACGCGGTCAGGCCCGGATCGAGTACAAGCTGCGAGACTGGCTCTTCGCCAGGCAGCGGTACTGGGGCGAGCCCTTCCCGATCGTCTACGACGCCGACGGCCGCGCCCACGGGCTTCCGGAATCGGAGCTACCCGTCGAGCTGCCCGACATCCCAGACTACGCACCGGTCCAGTTCGATCCCGACGACGCCGACAGCGAGCCGTCGCCGCCGCTGGGCAAGGCGACCGACTGGGTGCACGTCGAGCTCGATCTCGGCGACGGGCTAAAGCCCTACACCCGCGACACCAACGTGATGCCGCAGTGGGCCGGCAGTTCGTGGTACGAGCTGCGGTACGCCGATCCGCACAACTCGGAAACGTTCTGCGCCAAGGAGAACGAGGCCTACTGGATGGGTCCGCGGCCTGCCGAGCACGGTCCCGCTGACCCCGGCGGCGTCGACCTGTACGTCGGTGGAGTCGAGCACGCCGTGCTGCATCTGCTGTATTCGCGGTTCTGGCACAAGGTGCTCCACGACCTCGGTCACGTGTCGTCCCGCGAGCCTTATCGGCGACTGGTCAATCAGGGCTACATCCAGGCGTTCGCCTACACGGACGCCCGCGGCTCCTACGTGCCCGCAGCGGAAGTCGTTGAGCGCGAGTCGCAGTTCTACTGGTCTGGGCCGGACGGTGAGATCGAGGTCAACCGCGAGTTCGGGAAGATCGGCAAGAGCCTGAAGAACTCGGTCTCCCCGGACGAGATCTGCGAGGAGTACGGCGCCGACACCCTCCGCGTCTACGAGATGTCGATGGGGCCGCTCGAGGCGTCCCGCCCGTGGGCGACCAAGGACGTCGTCGGCGCGTACCGATTCCTGCAGCGGGTGTGGCGCATCGTCGTCGACGAGACGACCGGCACCGAGCGGATCGCCGACCACGAGCAGCTGAGCGAGGCGACCCTGCGGCTGTTGAACAAGACGATCGCCGGTGTCGCGGAAGACTATGCGGCACTTCGCAACAACACCGCGGCAGCCAAGCTCATCGAGTACACCAACCATCTGACCAAGGAGGACGTCACGGCGCGCGCCGCCGTCGAACCGCTGGTGCTGATGGTCGCGCCGCTGGCGCCGCACCTGGCCGAGGAGCTGTGGCGCCGCCTCGGTCACGACTCGTCGCTCGCCCACGGACCGTTCCCGCAGGCCGATCCCGCCTATCTGGTCGAGGACACCGTGGAGTACCCGGTTCAGGTCAACGGCAAGGTGCGCGGCAGGGTGACCGTCGCCGCCGACGCGGATGCGGACACGGTGGAGGCCGCGGCACTGTCCGACGAGAAGGTGGTCGCGTTCATGGCGGGCGCGACACCGAAGAAGGTCATCGTCGTCGCGGGCAAGCTCGTCAACGTCGTCATCTGAACGCTCGGCCTGCGGTGAACTCGGATCAGTCGTCGTCGATCTTGAGTCCGGCGGGCGTGAGCAGGTACCACTTCGCTCCGTAGCTGGTTTCGCCTTGTCCCGCAGTGGTTCCCGGCCCATGATCATCGTTGTAGTAGTAGAGCGGGTGTCCGTTGTAGGTGACCTGCAAGGCGCCGTCGGGTCGAGGGCTGGTGGCCAGCAGTGCCGTATTCACCCCGGTGCCTCCGACCGGCGCGCCGGTCGTGGTCAACGGCGGCCATTCCTGAGCGCACTTGTCGAGGCAGGTCGGGGTCGAGCTCTTGTCGGCTTCGAAGAGGTAAACGGCGCGACCCTGGGCGTCGCTCAGGATCAGGCCCGTGGCATTCGGTGCGGTCCCGATCCTGGCCGGTCCTGGTGCAGTGACCGCGACGTTGCTCGCCGGAGCGGTGGGGCTTCCATACGCCGGCTTCTGGGGTCCACTCGATCCGGCCGAACTGCATGCGCCGGTGAGCAGCACCCCGAGTGCGCAGCCGGCGATCTGAAGTGTTCGATGCATGGTGGCTCGCTCCTGAACGAAGGGATGTGACGGTCTCGCCCGCGGGCGAGGGTGGGCCACCGCCGCGAATGGGCATCCATCTGCGGTTGTGCCTACCAATGACACGCACACGCCGACGAAACGGTTCAGGCGCCGCCCCGCCTATTTCGAATCACCCGGACAGGGGTGGCGTGCGGGGCGGGGCCGAGCGCCGGTCGCCCGTAGACTCCAGTGCCGCGGCGTAGCGCAGCAGCGCGACGTCGTCGTAGGCGCGACCGGCGAAGGTCAAGCCAACGGGCATGCCGATGTCCGCCATGGTGCCCATCGGTACGGTGACGGTGGGGATGCCGAGATGGCGAATTGCCAAGTTGCCGTTGGCCACCCACACACCGTTACGCCACCCGAGGTCCGCCGAGGCGGGGTTGACGTCCATGTCGGCGGGACCGACGTCGGCGACCGCGGGGAAGATGACGGCGTCGAGGCGCAGCTCGTCCATCCAGTCCTCGAGGTCGATCTGCCTGGTGCGCTCCAACCCGTGCACGCCTTCGGGAATCGTCGAGATGGCGAGGAACGAGCCGATCGGGTTGTCGCGGATGAACGCCGGATACTCCGCGATGTCGTCGTCGAAGCCGTCGTAGCGGTCGGGCAGGGCACCAGGTGGCGGCGGGAAGATCCGGCTGCCATCCACGTCCGCCAGGCGGTTGAGCGCGGAATCGCCGTTGGCGGCGAGGAAGTCGTCCCACGCCCACGCCGAGAGGTCGACGATCTCGCGCCGGAGGTAGTCGGGGCCGACGAGCCCGCGGGTGGCGATGGTCGGGGCGCCCGCCCGGTCGCCCTCGTAGTTGCTGACGACCGGGAAGTCGACGTCGAGGACCTCGGCGCCCGCGGCCAGCAGATCGCGTCGCACCGCGTCGAACAGGTCCACGACGGACGGGCGCGTCTCGATGCGCCTGCCGGTGGGACCGCCGATGCCCGTCGCGCCGACGCCTGCGTCGGGATCGGCGTTGACGTACATGCGCGGGACGCCGAACCGACGGCCGGTCAGGTCGCGTCGCGCGCGGTCGGGGTCGGTGCCCGCGAGTGACCGGTAGGACGGCGGCCGCACCTCCTCGACGCGCGGCACGGTCACCCACGGCTGAAGCCGCCAGAAGTCGCCGCGGGCGTCGGGGTCCTCGGCGACCAGGACGTCGAGCACCTCGAGGAGGTCGGCCATCGAACGGGTATGGGGGACGACGACGTCCATGGTCGGCACCAGCGGCCAGCCCCCGCGCGTCGAGATGACCCCGCGCGACGGGGTGTAGGCGCACAGCGCATTGTTGGAGGCAGGCCCGCGGCCCGAGGACCAGGTCTCCTCGCCGATTCCGAAGGCGCAGAACGATGCCGCCGTCGCCGTCCCGGAGCCGTTCGACGATCCCGATCCGAAGGGTGCGGTGAGAAAGTCTGCGCTGTAAGGACTTTCGGCCCGGCCATACAGGCCGCGCTGCATGCCGCCGTTGGCCATCGGCGGCATGTTGGTCAATCCGATCAGGACGGCACCCGCCGCACGCAGGCGCTCGATGACGAAGGAGTCGCGCTGGGCGACGAGGTCGGCGAACGCCGGGCTGCCCGCCGCGACGGTCAGGCCGCGCGCCTGGTAGCTGTCCTTGGCCGTGTACGGGATGCCGTCCAACGAGCCGAAGGTGGTGCCGGAGGCGCGCCGTCGGTCGGATGCCTCGGCGTCGGCACGGGCCTCGGGGTTGGGCACCACGATCGCGTTCAAGTCGCCGTCGAACTCCGCGATGCGGGCCAGGTAGGACTCGAGCAGACCGACCGCGGTTGTGCGACCGCTCTGCAGCGCGGTCCGCAAGTCGGCGATCGACGCCTCGTGAACTTCGAAGCCCTGCGCCATGTGCGGTGCCTATCTGGGCCGGACGACGATCTGATGGACGTGCGCATCGGGCGGTGTGGCGACGGCCTGGGCGACCACCGTCGCCACCGTCTCCGGGGACAGGAACTGCTCGGGC
>JAOPUT010000167.1 GCA_025963385.1 Mycobacterium sp. | reverse complement strand
TGTCAGCGCTCTTTGAATTCCTGGCCACTGGCGCTCTTTGAAAACCGGCCACCCAACCAAGATCGGATGGGTGATCACAGTGCAGGACTGGGCGCAGGCGAGGTACCTCTTCACCGGTGAGGGGTTGTCGATTCGGGCGATCGCTCGCCAAATGGGGGTTTCGCGGGATGCGGTCGCGAGGGCGATCGCGTCGGAGTCGCCGCCGCACTATCAGCGAGTGGCGGGTCCGTCGGCCTTTGATGTGTTCGAGCCGCGTGTGCGGGAGCTGCTGGCGGAGTTTCCGACAATGCCGGCGAAGGTCATCAGTGAACGGGTTGGTTGGGCGGGATCTGAGTCGTGGTTCCGCAAGAAGGTCGCTGCGATCCGGCCTGAGTATGCGCCCAAGGATCCCGCGGACCGGTTGTCCTATCAGCCGGGAGATCAGGTGCAGTGCGATCTGTGGTTTCCGCCGGCTCGGATCCCCCTGGGCTACGGCCAGGACGGGTCACCGCCGGTGTTGGTGATGGTGGCGTCGTTTTCTCGGTTCATCACCGCGATGATGATCCCGACCCGGACGACTTCGGATCTGCTGGCCGGAACGTGGTCGTTGTTGACCGGGCAGCTCAAGGCGGTGCCGCGACGGCTGTTGTGGGACAACGAGTCTGGGATCGGGCGGGGTGGTCGTCTGGCCGAGGGAGTCGCGGGGTTCACCGGTATGGTGTCGACCCGGATCGTGCAGCTGCGACCCTTTGACCCCGAATCCAAGGGCATCGTAGAGCGAGCGAACAGATACCTGGAGACGTCGTTTCTGCCCGGTCGTACCTTCGCCTCACCCGCAGACTTCAATGATCAACTCGCCGAGTGGCTACTAGTGGCCAATGCCCGGCGGGTGCGTCGCATCGGTGCCCGCCCAGCCGATCTGATCGAGCGCGACCGCGACCAGATGCACGCGCTACCCACCCTCTGCCCGCACGTCGGGTTCCGTGCTGAGGTCAGGTTGCCGCGCGACTACTACCTGCGGGTGCTGGGCAATGACTACTCGGTGGATCCGACGGTGATCGGCCGGATCATCACCGTGCACGCCGACCTGCACACCGTCACCGCCTATTGCGAGGACCTACCGGTAGGTGCTCATCAGCGGATCTGGGCGCGTCAGCAGACGGTTACCGATCCCGCGCACGTGGTGACCGCGGCTCGCTTGCGAGAAGCGTTCGGCAGCATGTCTTTTCGTCACACCGGTGATGAGGATCTGGTTCGGGACCTGGCTGACTACGACGCTCGCTTCGGTGTCGACTTCGGCGGCGAGGGCGTGGCCTGATGAGCATCGAACGCGACACCAACAAGCAGATCGAGTACTACGCCACCGCGCTGAAGGCGCCCCGGATCCGCGACAGCGCCGCCCGGTTGGCCGATCAGGCTCGCGACGCCGGCTGGAGCCACGAGGAATACCTCGCCGCGGTGCTGTCGCGGGAAGTGTCCTCGCGGGAGTCTTCGGGGGCCGAACTGCGCATCCGCGCCGCAGGATTCCCCGGCCGAAAGGCCATCGAAGAGTTCAACTTCGACCACCAGCCGACCCTGGGCCGCGACACCATTGCCCACCTCTCGACGAGCCAGTTCATCGGCAAGGCGCAGAACGTGGTGCTGCTCGGACCACCAGGCACCGGCAAGACGCATTTGTCCATCGGATTGGGCATCGCCGCGGCCCAGCACGGTCACCGCGTGCTCTTCGCGACCGCCGTGGACTGGGTCGCCCGCCTGCAGACCGCTCACCAACAAGGCCGCCTCGCCGCCGAGTTGGCCAAACTACGCCGCTATGCATTGTTGATCGTCGACGAAGTCGGCTACATACCGTTCGAACAGCACGCGGCGAACCTGTTCTTCCAGCTCGTCTCCAGCCGCTATGAGCACGCCTCGCTGATCCTGACGTCCAACCTTCCGTTCTCCCGCTGGGGCGACGTCTTCAGCGACCACGTCGTCGCCGCGGCGATGATCGACCGCATCGTCCACCACGCCGACGTCCTGACACTGAAAGGAAACAGCTACCGGCTCCGCAACACCGAAATCAACACACTCCCGTCCATGCGGACGGACAACACGGCAGACTAGAACCACAACGTGGCCGATTTTCGAAGAGCGCTACCGGCCGGAATTCAAAGAGCGTCGACAAGGTGGACTTAACATTCGACTCCGTGAACCGTTTAGCCCTCATAGCTACCGCGGCCGTACTGTTGACCGCCTGTGGCGGATTGACACAAACCTCAACTGGCAGCAGTCAATCCGTAAGGACGGTCACAGTCACGCAACCGACGATGGCAACGACGACCGACGTCGTAGCCTCAACGGCAATCGCCACTCCAAGCGGACCAAAATCAGCCATCGAGACGGACGGCACCTATCTCGTCGGCTCCGACATTCTCCCCGGTATCTACCGGACAACGGGTGGATCTAACTGCTACTGGGCACGGCTAAGCAGCCTCAACACCAGCGACATCATCAACAACAACAACAGCAGCGGCCCGCAGGTTGTCGAGATTCTACCTACTGACCGCGCTTTCCTCACCGAGAACTGCCAGCCGTGGAGCCTGGCATCGACCCCACCCAGCATTGCTGCTACGGCACCCCCAGTCAGCCAAGGGGGTGCGCTGACGACGCTCCCCGGAGCCGACACCCAAGGCTTCTCCAATGGACCACGATGCTCGTACCGGGCGGCACTCATGGTCCGCACCGCGCAGTCCCAAGCCGTCGTCTGCGACGAGGGTTCCGGTACATACACCTACAAAGGACTGCGCCTCAAAGACCAAGGCAGAATTGATCTGTCCGGCGCACTGCCCACCGCAAACGGTTTCACGGTGTCGAACAGCGATGGCACTCGCTACGACATCTCTCGCAGCGGCCTAGTCATCACTACCGCCGGGAACGTATACACCGAACAAGCGTTGGCCTCTGGGCCGTGAATCGAGCGTCAAGCCCAACCACCGCCGTTTGCTCCGGACTGTCGCAGCCGCTTGCTACTCTTCCGGCGAATTGCACGTCCAAAGGGGAGTTTCAATGACACAACCGTCGCAGGCACCCGGCTGGTACCCGGACCCATCAGACCCTGCGAGAAACATCTACTGGGATGGGACCGCGTGGAGCGGACCAGCATCCACGCCAGCCGGAGCAGACAAGTCCAACATCAGCAAGCAGACCGCAGTTGCGGTAGGCGTCTTCGTGCTCGTCGGCATCGGGCTGGTGATGTCCCTGCAATCCGTCAGCCTTTTGACCGGTTCGGGACCGGTGTGGACCGGAGTTGCCGTCGTGGCAGGTGGCACCGCTGTCGCATTCTTCTTACGCGCTGCGATGGCGGTTCGAGTCGTCGCAGCCGTGGTGTTAGTGGTGGCGGTCCTCAACGGTGCCTACATGGAGAAGCAACTCTCCGACAAACGCAGCGAGCTGACGCACATGTTCGACGACCACTAGCAGTCTGGGCGATGAAACAAGCTGTCTGGGACAAGTTCTGCGCTCGTTTCGACATACCTGCATCGTGCGTTCCGTTGTTCGCGCTGGACGAAGACGACAACGTTCGACACAAGACCATCGGGAAAAGTCAGAAGCCGATCTTGATGAGGTCGGAAGCCTGCGAGGCGTTGATCTTGTCCGTCACCGACGACCTAGTCCGAGACTGGAAAAGCGACGGCATCAATCGTCTAGACGGAATGCTCTACATGATGGGCTGGAAGGAGGACGGCAGGTTCGTCCCGCTATACGTCGGTAAGGCAGAAACCGTAGGGAAGAACTCAGGCAACCTGTCCGCCAACATCTTCAACCTGCATAAGAACAAGTCGTTCTTCGCTCGGTGGGGAGACAACTACGCCTACCACATCGGCGACCTGAGTGCCTGCGTGCTACCCGGCCATGAAGAAGTCAAGAAGTTGCCGAAGTATCGGGCATGGGCCAAATGCCTGTTCGTCGACGGCACGACGAAGCTGCACGGACCTGTGTACTTTTGGGCGACCGCTTGGGATAGGTCCCAAGTCGGGGTGTGGGAAGAGTTCGGCCCAACCTCGTTGTCATTCTTGGAGTACCTGCTCATAGGCGTCGCCGGGGGCATCTCGCCGAATCTGCTCAACCGCGAAGGGGTCTCGCGATAGCCCACTGGCACCGGGCCGGGTCTAGCCACGTTAGAGGTAGTTAGTCGTCGGATAGTTCCGCCAGAGCGCGATAGATGGTGGCGCGGCTGACGCCGAGGGTGGACGCGATGGTGTTGGCTGACTCGCCACTAGCGTGCATCCGCTGCGCCACTGCGGCCTTCTCATCATTCAGTGCCTTCGGGCGACCGATGGACTGCCCGCGTGCCCGCCGTGCGTCCCGCGCTGCAGTTGAAGACGAGGCGTCGACGGAACTCAAAGAGGCTCGGTCAAACGCCTTCGGCAGGAATGGCGACCCATCCGACGCCTGGGACCATTCGATCAAAGCGCTTGAGGATCTGCTGATCCCAATTGTCGTCCCGAACCAGGCGAAGCCGAATCTCGGTCATGTCGTGGGCCAATTGCGCAACCAGGGCCAGTTATGGAAATTGGTGTTACCGGTAAAGGATCGCGACCACGATGTGTTCCCGCTCGTAGGCAAGTTAGATCTCGTATGGCCGACCACGACCAACACGGCGGCAGGCAGACCGAGAAGCGGCCGACGTCGCCTGAGGAGGCGCGTGCCGTCGTGACGCTGACAGCGACGATTCTCCACTGGCATCGCGAGGGCTGGATAGTCCGCCTTCGGTGAAGCGGCGGTAGGACAGCGGTACGGATATGCCAAACTCTTGTTCGACCCTGCGAACTGGGTGCCCACCTGGGGTTTTCGGTGGAGCCGATGACGTGAATCGAACCCGCGTATTCAGCGTGGGGCTGATGCGTCTGTCAGCATCCAAGTCTGTTCGTCAAAGTTTTGTGCTGCAATGGATTACGCGAGTATCTAGTACGAATGG